>JBDKFA010000148.1:0-12755 GCA_039798945.1 Pseudomonadota bacterium | reverse complement strand
CTGATACGCCAGGGAGGTGGTCACCACACAGGCCGCACGCCGCAACAGCGCGGTCTCGAGGGGCCTGTAGAAGGGGTACGCCAGGCGCAGCCTCCAGTCCAGGGCGGCAGCATCGACATCGTTGTGCCAGTGCAGGACCCAGGGAAGCCGACGGGCTGCGGGCACGAGAAGAGCCGCGAACGCGGAGGTGTTGGGCACATGCAGGTGCAGGACGTCTGGCGCGAAGTCATGTATGGCGCGATGCAACGCCAGGGGAAAGCCCGGACTGATTGGCGCATAGAGCAGCTGTCCATGGCTCGCGCAGGTGTAGACCGAGGCACCGCCAAACGACTCGGCGTCAGGCGCTGGCTCTCCGGGCGCCCGATGCACCAAGGCAGCCACCTGCAAGCCCAGGCTGGCCTGCGCCCGCAGCAGGTCGCCCAGGTAGGTCTCGATGCCGCCGGGCACCGGCGGCAAGGCCTTGCCCACGTGCAGGACGCGCATGGCCAACCGCCAGGCTATGGGTTCGGCGCGGCCGCAGCGTCAGACGCACCGGCCTCGGCGACGAGGCCTCCGAGGCCCGGGGCGTCCGCTGCTGATCTGCCACTTGCCGGAGCGGAGCGGCCTTGCAGTTCGGCTTCCAACATGGCCAGCCGCTGGGTCAGGCGTCGGAGCGCCACCTCCTGGCGCGTGCGCTCCAGATCCATCGTCAGGACCTTGACCAGCAACGCGCCAATGGCAACCACGACGGCCAGCACCGGGGGGTAGTTCACGCCCAGCAGGCTGCCGACGGCGTCGATCGCATGAGGGAACAGGCCAGCTAACACGACACCGGCTGCCACCAGGATCCACCAGATCGCATAGGGCCCGTGCAGGTGCGCACGGCGCACGAGCCAGATGATGACCAAGCCGACGGAAAGGCCCATGAACGCTGCCGTCCACTGGTAGGCCGAGATCATGCCGCACCCCGCGCGGACTTGCTTCCGCTGAAACGGGACAACCCGAGCACGCTGCTCTCCAACAGGTAGGCGCCCACCTTGAGCCAAGAACGGAAGACACGCGACTGGCCGCTCCAGCGAGGCCCCATCTTGACGGGAACTTCCGTCAGCCGGTGGCCGTTGGCGCGGAGCATCATCAGCACGCCGATGTCCTGGTAGTTCAACAGGCTGGCCTCGGGGCTGCTCAGGCATTCGATGACCGAGCGGCCATAGGCGCGGTACCCGGAAGTGAGGTCGCTTACCGAAAGGCCCGTGAGCAGGCGCAAGTAGCGCCACGCCCAAATGCGTTGCCGGCTCACCCGGGACGGGTCGGAGCCAATCACGACATCGGCATGACCCGCCAGGATCGGAGCGATGAGGCGAGGCAGACACCCGGCAGGATGTTGCCCATCTGCATCCAGGGTGACCACCAGCCCGGCACCATGGCTCAATGCGTAGCGCAACCCAGCCTGCGTGGCGCCCCATGCGTCCAGGGAGTTCACGAGCGACAAGACTCGCGCGCCCGCACGCCGTGCCAACTCGGCCGTTCCATCCGAGCTCGCGTCGTCCACGACAACGACCTGATCGACGTGCATGCGTACGGCGGCGACCACGTCGCCGATGCTGGCCGCCTCATCCTGCGCAGGAATGACAACCCAAACAGCGCCTGGGCCGGTCCTTGGGCGATCTGCAAGAAGGTCTACCGAGGACATGCAACGTAATGGCTGGCAACGAGTGGCACCCAAATGGATTCGGGCGCGATTGGCTTCGCGCCAGCTACCGGGGGTGTCGGCAGGCTTCTCGAATGGCGCCAAGGGAAATCGAACGTAAACCCGACATGTTACCAAACAGCCCAGAGGCGGGCCGCCCACCGCCCCTCCACGTTGTCAGCTCGAGGCGCTAACGTCGATGGCTGCCGGCGGCTGGCCGGAGGCGCGACGCGCGACCATCATGCGAAACGCCTGTTCGAGGTGCCGGGCTGTGGCTGTCGTGCTGAACAACTCGCACGAGTCGCGTTGCACCACCAGCCGTTCACGCAGTGCCAGGCGCCGGGGCCGATCGGCGACGAGCGACACCACGAGCCTCTCGTAGGCCGCGGCCGAGTCCACGGCCAGTTCCGGCAGCCCCACTGCGGTCAGCAGGCTGGCAGCCACGCGGCCAGCGAAGCTTTCCCCGACTCGCGTCACCACGGGAAGCCCCATCCACAGGGCATCGCTGGCCGTGGTGTGAGCGTTGCATGGCCACGTGTCGAGAAAGATGTCGGCCTGATGATGACGAGCCAGATGTTCAGACGTAGAACAGCGCGGCGCAAACAGGACGCGCTGAGGGTCCACGCCCCGGAGGCCGGCCTCACGACGCAGGTTGACCGAGGCCTCGGGGTTGTCCTCGAGCAGCCACAAGACGGCATCGCCACAGGCCCCCAGGATGCGCATCCACGTATCGAACACCTCCGGATTGATCTTGTAGGTGTGGTTGAAGCAGGCCAGCACCGTCGCCGAGGACGGCAGGCCGAGGGCTTCGCGCGAAGGCCCCACGTCGGGGCGCACGCGCTTCGCGTCGTTGACCTGGTAACTGCCAGGCAACGTGACGACCTGTTCGCTATAGCCGCCCCGCAGATGTGGCGGCACCACGACCGAATCGGCAATCAGGTAGTCGACCGACGCAGCCCCAAGGGTTCCCGGGTATCCGAGGTAGCTCACCTGCAACGGGGCTGCGCGCGCGGAAAAGATGCCTGGCCGGCAGCCACGGGTGTAGCCCTTGAGGTCCACCGCGATGTCGATGCCGAGTTCACGCGCGCGGTCGGCCACCTCCGCGTCCGAGAGCGCGCGAACATCGACGAAGTGATCGAATGCGGCCCGCACACGTTGCGTGAGGGGCTCGTCGTCGTCAGGCCCGAACGAGAACGCCGTGATGTGAAAGGTGTTGCGATCGTGCGCTTCGAAAAGCCCGGCCATCAGATGCGAGGTGGCATGCTGGTGGAAGTCGGCCGAGAAATAGCCGATGCGAATCGGCCCCCCTGGCTCGAGTGGCCTTCGGCGCACGAAAGGCAAGCCAGCAGGTGGGCAATGGCGGGCAGCCCACAGTTCAGCCGCACGGCGCTGTACATCCGGCGCATCAATGAGCGACAGCACGGCGAAGGGCTGCGAGGCCAGCTCACCACGGCCGAGCCTCGTGCGCAATTCGCTGACCAACCCCTCCAGCCCTTCCCACCGGGCAAGCTTCATTCGCGTGTTCAACATCAGGCCGAGCAACCCTTCGACGGCAGGGTTGAACTGCCAGGCACGCTCCAGGCTGGACCCCGCCTCACTGAGCCTGCCCAGCTCCAGCAGGGCGAGCCCTCGGTTGAAGTGCGCCTTCCCGTAGTCGGGGCGCAGGCGTATGGCCTCATCGTGACTGGCCAGGGCTTCTTCCCAGCGCTTCAGGCCCTGCAAGGCAGCCCCGCGGTTGTTGTGCGCCTCGGCGTAGGCGGGTCGCAAAGAGGTGGCCAGATCGCAACTCTCGAGCGCTTCTTCGAACCGGCCCAACTCCACCAGAATCAGCCCCCGGTTGTTCCACGCTTCAGGTGAACCAGGGTGAAGCTTGAGCGCTTGCCCATATCGCTCGAGCGCGGGCTCGAGCCGCCTCAGCGCCTGATAGACCGCTCCCAGGTTGATGAGTGCCGCCACGTGATTGGGCTCGATCGCCAGCGCCTCCTCGAAAGCGGCAGCAGCCTCATGGAAACGGCCTGACCGTGCGGCGGCCAGCGCTATCGCGCGCTGGGACTCGGCTTTCATGCTCGCGTAGGAACCTAGAGGTGATGCCATGGACGGTGTGTATGTATCATCGCGAAGCCATGGTAACCGCTGCAATTTCCGCTTCTGGCGGCGCCCGGGCGCCTTGGGTGTCGCGGTTGGGCATTTCCGCGGCGATTGGGTTGCTCCTCGCCCTGTTGGGCCTGTGCGTGTTTCCCACGCCGTCAGTCAGGCTGGAAGGTTCGCAGTTCCAGTTGCGCGAGGGCAGCGGCAAGACAGTTGGCGCCGCGTTGGAGGTTGCAGCCGCATCTGCAAACGGGCAGGTCGTGGCGGTCTCTGGAGTCCCAGAGTTGCCCGCTTATCGTTACCGATCGGTTCGATTTCGCGCGACCGGGCTGGAGTCCTCCATTCAGCCAGCGGTCTTCTGGATTGCCGGGAGTGCCCCGCGCGACGCGCACGCACGGCCCCTATCTGCCGCCGAGATCCAGGCGGGTGAGGCTGTGCTGTCATCCGACGACCGTTGGCGGGGTGACATCATTTCGTTCGGGGTGGTGACACAAGGGCGATTGGCCAGCCCGCTCCGGTTGGAGATGGTCGAGTTGCTGCCCGCGCCACTTGCCTGGGATGAGACATTGGCGCTGCTCGTTCGCAATTGGACACACCTCGACAGTTGGAGCGGCGGCTCCGTGAACTTCTACGTAGGCGCGTTGCGCAGTGAACGTCGGCTGACACCCGTCGTGATGATGGCCGCCTGGGCTAGCCTGACCCTCGTCGTATTCGCGCTGGGCCAAGCTGTATCGCGGGGTCGCCTGACGACTCGCGATTGGGCCCCCGCGGCAGCAGCGACGCTGCTGGCAGGGATGTTCCTCTTGGATTTGCGCTGGCAGGCTGACGCAGCGTTCCGCGCAACCCGCACCCTGGGCTCGGCCGAGGACGTCCCCGATTCGTCGGCGAGGCGTGCGCTGGAGGGATTTCGTGCGCTGATCACTGAGCCGCGCGCCCGCGTGCTGGTGGTCACCGACGATGCCGGCAGCTACGCCACGCAACGTGCTCGCTACCACATCCTGCCACTGCGAGCCTCTTATGGCATGACCCGGCTGCCGATGCCGACCGAAAGCCAGCCGGGTGACTACCTTCTGCTGCTGAGCTACAAGGGCCCCATCCGGTTCGATGCGGCCAACGGGCTGCTGATCACTCCCGAGCGCTCGCTTCCCGTCGACCTGCTGGCCCGATCGCCCGATGCCGGGGCGCTGTTCCGAATCCGTCCGGAGAAGTGAGCATGGGCATTGCGGGAGCTTGCTTGGCCGTTGGGCTGTCCTGGTGGGCCGGGGCCATCGCACTGGCACTGGCCTGGCCCGAGCGACGGCCTGGGCGATGGGCGTTTGTGCTTGGCTACGGGTACATAGCCGGAATGATTGCCACTGGCCTCCTGCTGCGGATGCAAGCCGCGCTGACGGGCTCGCTGAACCCTCTGGTGCCCACGGTCGTGCTCGGGGCAGGGTCAGCGGCGGCCACATTCCTCGCGTGGCGGTCGTCGCGAGGCCCGCGGGTTGGCGGCGCGGGCCCAGTCGGCGTCTCGCACCCGCACGTATCCCCTCTGGCAGCTCGTGTGCTTGTCGCGGCCCTGCTCGCGTGGCTGGCCCTGCGATTCGGGACGTGGCTGATCGAGGTGAGCCACCGGGGCATCTACCCCTGGGATGCGTGGACAACCTGGGCTTATCGCGCGCGGGCCTGGATTCAAGCGGGCGAGTTGGCTGCCTTCGTCTCACCGGAGGCGTGGCTTGCAGCCCCGACCGGCACGGCCTACGCCGCGGCAGCCTCACAGTACCCCCTCACCCCGTCTTACATGGTGGCGTGGCCAGTGCTCGCATACGGGAGCTGGAACGAGCCCGCCGCGAACCTGCCCTGGCTGGGTCTGGCGCTTGCGCTTGGGCTGACCATGTACGGTCAGGCTCGGCTCTGGGGCGCCTCGGCACTGTCTGCCCTGGTGGGCGTGTGGCTGCTCGGTTCACTGCCGATCTTGGGCAGCCACGTGGCGCTGGCAGGCTACTTCGACTTGTGGATGGCGGCGACCTTGGGCTGCGCCTTCGTCTCATTTCTTCGCTGGTCCCGCTGGCGCGAGACCCGCGACGCCGTGGTGGCGGCGGCCATGGCTGCTGCGTGCCTGCTCCTCAAGAACGAGGGCACGGTGTGGGTGTTGTTCTTCCTGCCTGCAGTGCTGGCGCTTTGGGTCACTTGGCGTGGTTGGTTGACGGTGGTCGTCATCGCGGCAGTTGGACTGGCTCTTCTGGGTGTCACCGGAGGCTTCGGGTTCGACTGGCCCGGCGGAGGTCGCGTCGCGATCTCGCTGGATCGGTTGGACCTTCCCCGCATCGGAGTCATTGAGTTCGGCGTCGAGCCGGGCGTGCTAGGGGCAGTAGCGGTACACCTTTTCGTGTTCGATTCCTGGCACCTGGCGGTGTACGCCTTCCTCGGCACGCTCGTCTTGTACGCGTCAACCAGCCTCTGGGGTCAAGCTTGGCGATCAGAGGGCGCATGGCACCGTGCCGGGCTGGCCTGGGTTCTGTCTGCCGTGGCAGGGTTCCTGGTTCTCTTCTTCCTGACCGGCGCTTCGGAGTGGGCACGGCGCGGCACGAGTGTCAATCGCATCCTGCTGCAGTTCGCGCCGGCCCTCCTGTTCTGGTCACTCACGGTGTGGTGGACCGTGCTCGAGAGCATGGGCCGCGGCGCAGCGGCGTCAGGGGCAACTGGCGGGGATAGCCACTCTGCGCAGAGCGCGTAGGTACTCGAGGCCCCACTGTTGGTCGGGCTCGAGGTAGTTGCCTTCAGCCCACTCGTTCCAGGACTTCACGAACACCAGCCGCCTTTCGGGTGGGCGGTGGCGGACACCTTCCACGGCTGCACGCAGGTGCTCCTCGAACAGAGCAGGCGTCGAACCCGTCAGCACGAGGCCAGCCCGGCCCATGCGGGGGGTGTTGTCCCAGTTGGGATACACGCACGGGTGCGCCTCGAATGGAAGCTCGATGGGCTCGGGCAGAAGGTGGCTGATCAGGGTCGCGTAGTCGACCGTGCGAGGACCGCCCACGCCCAGGCGCCGACGCAGGCTCCAGACGGCACGCTGGCACAGGTCGAACGCACGGTTCGATGAGTAGACCACCCCAAGCGTAGCAAGAGCAGCAGCATCCAGACCCAGGTGCGTGGGGTCATTGAAGTCCCCCATGTGGTTGCCCACCAGGTACAGGCCTGGCAGCCCGGCGGATCGCGCCCAGGCCCGCCAACGCTCGAAGCGTTGCCGAGCTTGCGGAATGTGCAGGGGCTTGTAGATGTAAAGAAGCGGACGCCCGTCCACGCGGATGTAGCGACCATCCCTGAAGGCACCGAGCAGGTACTCGAAGTGCTCTCGATCGTCTGCTTCGCCTGGGTAGGTCTGCTCCAGCAGCACCTTGCGGGGTTGGTGGTTCCACGCGCCCGTCCAGGAATGGTTGGCCCAGCCCAGACAAAACGGGAAGTCGGGCTTGCCTGACGACAAGACCTCGTTGAACGGAAGCTCCAGCAGGCGCCTGCCCGCCAGCCAGTAGTGCCAGTAGCAGAACCCTTCGATGCCGTGCGCGGAGGCCAGACTCGCCTGAGCCTGGCGGACATCGGGATCGCGAAGGTCGTAATAGCCGAGGTCCGCGGGAACCCTGGGCTGTGCGTGGCCCGTAAACAAGGGCCTGGCACGCCTGACATTCGTCCACTCGGTGAATCCTTCACCCCACCAGGCGTCGTTTTCCGGGATCGGGTGGAACTGCGGCAGGTAGAAGGCAATGATCCGCGCGATGGCCACGGGCCATGATAGCTGGACGGCCCCGACCGCGAAGCGGACAGGTTCAGCGTGAGGTGCTCAACCCGCAACGAGCCCCAGGAGCGCAAGTACCTGTTCGACACTGCCACGAACAGTCTGGGTAGCGGTGTTCAGCCGCAACTCTGGTGCCGCCGGAAACTCATACGGCGCATCGACGCCCGTGAAGTTCTTCAGCTCCCCCCGCCGTGCCTTGCGGTACAGCCCCTTCGGGTCCCTCGCCTCCGCCACCTCGAGTGGCGTATCGACAAACACTTCGAGGAACTCGCCCGGCGCGAAAAGCGCGCGTGCCATCTCGCGCTCGGCCCGATAGGGACTGATGAAGGCGGTGAGCACGATGAGCCCGGCATCGACCATCAGCTTGGCCACCTCAGCCACGCGGCGGATGTTCTCCACCCGGTCTTCGGGGGTGAAGCCGAGGTCGCGGTTCAAGCCGTGGCGCACGTTGTCGCCATCGAGCAGGTAGGTGTGCCGACCCATCGCGTGCAGGGCCTTCTCCACCTCGTTGGCGATCGTGCTCTTGCCCGAGCCGGAAAGCCCCGTGAACCACAGCACGCAGGGCTTCTGGCCCTTGAGTGCCGCACGCGCGGCCTTGTCGATGTCCAGCGCCTGCAGGTGGATGTTGTGCGCGCGACGCAGCGCGAAGCGCAGCATGCCGGCGCCCGCGGTGCGGTGGCTCAGGCGGTCGATGAGGATGAAGCCGCCCGTGTCGCGGTTGGCTGCATAGGGGTCGAAGGGGATCGGGCGGTCCAGGCTCAGCTTGCACACCGCGATCGCGTTGAGCTCGAGCCGGCGCGCGGCCATGTGCTCTTGCGTGTTGACGTTGACCTGGTGGCGAATGTCGGTGACCGTGGCGGTGACGGTGTTCGTGCCGATATTCATCGCATACGGCCGGCCGGGCAGCATCGGCTCGTCGTCCATCCACACGAGCGTGCACTCGAACTGGTCGGCCACCTCAGCAGGCGCGTCGGCGGCAGAGATCACGTCGCCGCGCGACACGTCCACTTCGTCCGCGAGCACGAGGGTGATGGCGTCGCCAGCCACCGCAAGGGGAAGGTCGCCGTCTTTCGTGACGATGCGGGCCACGGTGGTCTCGCGCGCCGAGGGCTGCACGCGCACGCGCTGGCCCACTTCCACGCGGCCACCGGCCACGGTGCCCGCGAAGCCGCGGAAATCGAGGTTCGGGCGGTTCACCCACTGCACCGGAAAGCGCAGCGGGCTGTGCTGCAGCCGCGTGGCGTCCACCGGCACCGTCTCGAGCCAGCCCATCAACGTAGGGCCCGCGTGCCAGGCGGTATGGGGGCTCGGCTCTGTGATGTTGTCGCCTTGCAGCGCAGACATCGGCACGAAGGTGATGCTCTCGAAGCCGAAGGAATCCGCAAAGGCCCGGTACTCCTGCGCGATGCGCTCGAACACCTCGCGCGACCAGTCCACCAGGTCCATCTTGTTCACCGCCACCAGCACGTGCCGGATGCCCAGCAGGTGCACGAGCAGGCTGTGGCGGCGCGTCTGCGTGAGGATGCCCTTGCGCGCGTCCACCATCAGCACGGCGGCGTCCGCGGTGGAGGCGCCGGTGACCATGTTGCGCGTGTACTGCTCGTGGCCGGGCGTGTCGGCCACGATGAACTTGCGCACGTCGGTGGAGAAGAAGCGGTAGGCCACGTCGATCGTGATGCCCTGCTCGCGCTCGGCGGCGAGGCCGTCCACCAGCAGCGCGAAGTCGATGGCTTCGCCCTGCGTGCCCCACTTCTTCGAATCGGCCTGCACGGCGGCCAGGTGGTCGTCGAAGAGCAGCTTGCTCTCGTAGAGCAGGCGGCCGATCAGCGTGCTCTTGCCGTCGTCCACGCTGCCGCAGGTGATGAAGCGCAGCAGCCCCTTGTGCTGGTGGGCGTGCAGGTAGCCTTCGATGTCGGTGGCGATGAGGTCGGAAGAGTGGGCCATCAGAAATAGCCCTCCTGCTTCTTCTTCTCCATCGAGGCGGCGGCGTCGTGGTCGATAACGCGGCCGGCGCGCTCGCTGGTGCGGGTGAGCAGCATCTCCTGGATGATGGCCGGCAGCGTCGCGGCGGTCGACTCTGTAGCACCCGTGAGCGGGTAGCAGCCGAGCGTGCGAAAGCGCACCGTCTTCATCATCGGCACCTCGCCAGGCAGCAGCCGCATGCGCGCGTCGTCCACCATGATCAGCGTGCCGTCACGCTCCACCACCGGGCGCTCAGCCGCGTAGTACAGCGGCACGATCGGGATGTTCTCGAGGTGGATGTACTGCCACACGTCGAGCTCGGTCCAGTTCGAGATGGGGAAGACGCGGATCGACTCGCCCTTGTTCTTGCGCGCGTTGTACAGGCGCCAAAGCTCGGGGCGCTGGTTCTTGGGGTCCCAGCGGTGCTGCGCGGTGCGGAAGGAGAAGATCCGCTCCTTGGCGCGGCTTTTCTCCTCGTCGCGCCGGCCGCCGCCGAAGGCGGCGTCGAAGCCGTGCAGGTCGAGGGCCTGTTTCAGGCCCTGGGTGCGCCAGAGGTCGGTGTGCACCTGCGAGCCATGGTCGAAGGGGTTGATGCCGCGCGCCACCGCCTCGGGGTTGTGGTGCACGAGCATGCGCACGCCATAGCGCTCGGCGATGCTCTCGCGCAGCGCGTACATCGCCTGGAACTCCCAGGTGGAGTCGATGTGCAGCAGCGGAAACGGCGGCGGCGCGGGGTAGAAGGCCTTCATGGCCAGGTGCAGCATCACGGTGCTGTCCTTGCCGATGGAATAGAGCATCACCGGGTTGGCGGCCTCGGCCACCACCTCGCGCAGGATGTGGATGCTCTCGGCTTCGAGCTGCTGCAGGTGGGTGCGGCGGATGTCGCCGGCGGGCACGCCCCCGGCGAGGGCCGCGGTGGCGGTGTCGGCGCCCATGGCTCAGGTGCGGGCGTGCGCGGCGTTCGCGAGGAACCAGGCGTAAGCGTCGCGCAGGCCGGCTTCGAGGGTGATCGATGCCTTCCAGCCGAGCGCGGCGAGCCTCGACACGTCCATCAGCTTGCGCGGCGTGCCATCGGGCTTCGTCGTGTCCCACACCAGCTGGCCCTTGAACCCGGTGACACGCGCCACCGTCTCGGCCAGTTCGCGAATCGTGCAATCCACCCCTGTGCCCACGTTGATGTGGCTGAGCATCGGCTGCGTGTGGGCGCGGTAGGTGTCGTCAGGCAGTTCCATCACATGCACGCTGGCCGCGGCCATGTCGTCCACGTGCAGAAACTCGCGCATCGGCGTGCCGCTGCCCCAAATCACCACCTCGTTCGCACCATCCTGCACCGCTTCGTGAAAGCGCCGCAGCAGCGCAGGGATGACGTGGCTGTTCTCAGCGTGGAAGTTGTCGCCCGGGCCGTAGAGGTTGGTGGGCATCACGCTGCGGTAGTCGCGCCCGTGCTGGCGGTTGTAGCTCTCGCACAGCTTGATGCCAGCGATCTTGGCGATCGCATAGGGCTCGTTGGTAGGCTCGAGCGTACCGGTGAGCAATGCCTCTTCGCGCATCGGCTGCGGGGCGTTGCGCGGGTAGATGCAGCTCGAGCCAAGGAACAGCAGGTGCTGCACGGCCGCGCGGTGGGCTTCGTGCACCACGTTGGCCTGGATCATCAGGTTCTCGTAGATAAATTCAGCCGGGTAGGTGTTATTGGCGTGGATGCCGCCGACCTTGGCGGCGGCGAGCACGACGCGGTCGATCTTCTTCTGCGCGAAGAAGGCGCGCACCGCAGCCTGGTCCGTCAGGTCGAGCTCGGCGTGGGTGGCGGTGACGAGGTTCGTGTAGCCGAGTGCCTGCAAGCGGCGCACCACGGCGCTGCCGACCATGCCGCGGTGACCGGCGATGAAGATGCGTGCGGAGATGTCGCGCATGCCGCTCTCAGCCTCACTCGCGCGAGACGGGGGTGTGGAAGCCATGGCGGCGCAACAGCGCCGTCTGCTGTGCCGCTTTCAGGTCTTCTGCCACCATCTCGGCGCACATCTGCTGTGCGGTGATCTCGGGCACCCAGCCGAGCTCGGCCTTGGCCTTGGTGGGGTCGCCGAGCAGAGTTTCGACTTCTGTCGGGCGGAAGTAACGTGGGTCTACCGCCACGACGCAGTCGCCGACCTTGAGGCCGGGCGCCTTGTCGCCGTGGATAGCCTGCACGTAGGCTTTCTCCTCCACACCGTCCCCCTCGAACAGCAGCGTGATGCCGAGTTCCGCGGCCGTCCAGGTGATGAACTCGCGCACCGAGTACTGCAGGCCGGTGGCGACGACGAAATCTTGCGCGCGTTCCTGTTGCAGCATCATCCACTGCATGCGCACGTAGTCCTTCGAGTGGCCCCAGTCGCGCAGAGCGCCGAGGTTGCCCATGTACAGGCACGGCTCCAGGCCCTGAGCGATGTGGGCGAGTCCGCGCGTGATCTTGCGCGTGACGAAGGTCTCGCCGCGGCGCGGGCTTTCGTGGTTGAAGAGGATGCCGTTGCACGCGTACATGCCATAGGCCTCGCGGTAGTTCACCGTGATCCAGTAGGCATAGAGCTTGGCCACCGCGTAGGGGCTGCGCGGGTAGAAGGGGGTAGTTTCCTTCTGCGGGATCTCCTGCACTAAACCGTAGAGCTCGGAGGTGCTGGCTTGGTAGAAGCGTGTCTTCTTCTCCAGGCCCAGGATGCGTATGGCCTCCAGCAGCCGCAGCGCGCCCAGCGCATCGACATCGGCCGTGTACTCGGGAGACTCGAAGCTCACCGCCACGTGGCTTTGCGCGCCGAGGTTGTAGACCTCATCGGGCTGCACCTGCTGCACGATGCGGATGAGGTTGGTGGAATCGCTCAGGTCACCGTAGTGCAGGATGAAGCGCTGGTGCTCCACATGCGGGTCTTCGTAGATGTGGTCTACGCGCTGTGTGTTGAAGAGCGACGAGCGGCGCTTGATGCCGTGCACCTCGTAGCCCTTCTCGAGCAGAAATTCTGCGAGGTAGCTGCCGTCCTGGCCGGTGATGCCGGTGATGAGGGCTTTCTTCAACGTGAGGCCTTTGCAGGGGGGAGTCGCGGGGGTCAACCCGTTATGGTACCCGGTGGCATCTCTTGGCGAGGCAAGCTGCCTGACGTGCCCGGCAGGCGCGAGCCCAGCGCGCGGCAGGCGCCACACTCGCTGCGTGTTGGCATGCTCACCGGGTCAGCCTGTAGAGGGCCAGGCCGAGCCACTCGTGCAGCGCCACCTGCCAGCGCACCAGGCTGCTGGCCAGCCGGT
>JBDKFA010000147.1:0-27075 GCA_039798945.1 Pseudomonadota bacterium | reverse complement strand
GGTCGCCGGTGTTGTTGGTGGCGTTGGCGGCCTGCACCGAGAGTTCACGCATGCGCTGGAGCATGTCGCCGACCTTGCCGATGGCGCCCTCGGCGGTCTGCACGAGGGAGATGGCGTCGCCCGCGTTGCGCGCCGCGACGTTCATGCCGCGGATCTGGGTTTCCATGCGGCTGGCAATGGCCATGCCGGCGGCGTCGTCCTTGGAGGTGGTCACCCGCAGGCCCGAGGACAGGCGCTGCATGGAGCTGGCCAGCGAGGACTGGTTCGCGTTGAGGTTGCGCTGCGTGGTGAGCGACAGCACATTCGTGTTGATCGACATGGGCATGACCGGACTCCTGGTTTCGGTGCGGTGACAGCTCCCCGGTGCATCGATGCCTTCGCCTCTCACTGGAGGCCCGATGCCCCGGGCAAACCTCTGGAGCCTTTACCGCTTGGCCGGTACAGCCCCTGTGTCCAGTTTTCGGCATGCCTGGCGGCGGCGAACCCTCGAAAAGCGTGTCTTCGGCCCCCCAATTCGCGGACCCCTCGGCGGCGAACCGCATGGCGGTGACGACCCGGGCTGGCCAAAAAAAACGGCCGGGGCCGCAGGCCCCCGAAGGAACCCGCGACCCCGGCCCACCCACTGTAGCCGGGTCGATTCAGCGCCGTGTCATCGCAGCAGCTGCAGCGCCATCTGAGGAAGCGAGTTCGCCTGCGCCACCATCGCCGCACCAGCCTGCTGCAGGATCTGGGCGCGAGAGAGGTTGGCTGTTTCCGCCGCGAAGTCCGCGTCCATGATCCGGCCCTGCGCGGCCGAGGTGTTCTGCCGATTGACGTCGAGCACCTCGATCATCGCGCTGAAGCGGTTCTGCACCGCACCCATCAGTGCGCGCTGCGTGTTCACGAGGGTGAGGGCGCTGTCGATGTTGGCCATCGCCGACGAGGCGGCACTGGCGGTGGTGATGCCCCCGCCTGTCACGCCCGTGATCTGCGTGGCGCTGCTCAGGTTCGTGGTGGCCACGGCAACCTGGTCCGTCGAGTTCGGACCAACTTGGTAGTTGTTGGTGCCCGCGCCGCCCGCCAGGATGGCGATGCCGTTGAACTGGGTGTTCGCAATCGTCCGCGTGACCTCGGCTCCCAGCTGCTGGAACTCGGCGTCGAGGTTGGCACGATCCGAGGTGCTGTTGGTGGCGTTGGCCGACTGCACCGCGAGCTCTCGCATGCGCTGCAGCATGGTGCCGACCTGCCCGATCGCCCCCTCGGCCACCTGGGACAGCGAGATCGCGTCGGCGGCGTTGCGCTGGGCAACGGCCATGCCGCGCACCTGCGTCTCCATCCGGGCGGCGATGGCCATGCCGGCCGCGTCGTCCTTGGAGGTGTTCACCCGCAGGCCCGACGACAGCCGCGCCATCGACGTGGAGAGCGTCTCCTGGTTGGCCGACAGGTTGCGCTGGGTGATGAGCGACAGGACGTTGGTATTGATAGAGATGGACACTTCCGACTCCTTGGATGGCAGCACGACCCTGGGCCATCAAGCCTGAACCTGACTCCGACACACCCGGCCGCCGGGCCGTGGCGGTCGAAGCACTCTGGGACGGCTGGCTGCCTCTGAGGCATTCGGCCGCCCGATGGGAGCCTTATCGGTGTGCCGCCGCGGGAACTTGAGGCCGGGATCGCGCATCGACCGGCGAGGGTCTTTCGAAATGGCAGGACATGACCCGGCTTCTTCCTGCCCATCACGCCAGGGCCCTCTCTACGATCCCGGCAGCAGCATTTCCTCATCACGGGCACGCCCATGCACACACGAACCCTCGTCAGGCCGCGAAGCGGGCCCGCCCACCGTGCCGAGCAAGCCTGGCTGGCCGGCCAGCAACTGGTGCGGCAAGGCCGATGGGCCGATGCGGCAGGCGAGTTCCGGCTGGCCAGCCGGCTCCAGCCACACGATGCGCTGTACGGCATCAACCTGGCGGACGCGCTGTTCAAGCTCGGGCGCGTGGCCGATGCGCTGGACGCTGCACGCGCCGCGTGCGCAGCCGAGCCGACGAACACGCTGGCCCTGGCGCTGCAGGTCAATGCGCTGGTGGCGATGCACCGGCACGAGGAGGTGGTGCAACTGCTGGACGGTGTGCCGGCCGCGATGCTCGACCCGGACTTGCTGACGGTGCTCGGAGCCTCGCGTGCGCTGCTCGGCCAGCCCGTGGCGGCCGTGCAGGCCTATCTCAAGGCGATCGTGGCCAATCCTACGGTCGGTTCACTGCACTACCGGCTCGGGCTCGCCTTCAACGACCTGGGCATGAAGAGCGAGGCGGCGGAGTGCTTCCGCACCGGCCTCATCCTGGGCCTGGGGACACTGGAGGCGGGGGTGCGCGACCTGCTGGCCTTCTACGAGCGCGAGATCTGCGACTGGCGCGGCGGCGATACCCAGGTGGAGGCGCTGCGCGAGTCGATCGAGCGCCTGCCCGAGGACGCGGCTGTCCAGAACACGCCCTTTGCACACGTGGCCCTGCTGGACGACCCGGCCGTCCAGCTCAAGGCGGCGCGTGCATGCGCACGCTACTACTCGGGCATGACGCCGCTCGCGCCGCGCCCGGCCGAGCCCCGGCACAGGCTGCGCATCGGCTACGTCTCGGCCGACTTCCACCGGCACGCCACCAGCTACCTGATGGCCGAACTGCTCGAGCGGCACGACCGCAGCCGGTTCGAGGTGTTCGTCTACAGCCACGGGCGCAGCGACGGCAGCGCGACCCGGCAGCGCATCATCGACGCCGCCGAGCACTTCGCCGACCTGCGCGAGACCTCCGTGGTGCAGATGGCGCAGCGCATCCGTGAGGATGGCGTGGACATCCTCGTCGACCTGAAGGGCTACACGCACGAGTCCCGTCCCCAGGTGTTCGCGCAGCGCCCCGCACCGGTTCAGGTGTCCTACCTCGGCTTTCCCGGCACGACGGGGGCGGACTACATCGACTACGTGATCGGCGACCCCATCGTCACGCCGCTCGCGCACGCACCCTGGTTCAGCGAGAAGATCGCGCAGTTGCCGGGCTGCTACCAGTGCAACGACGGCACGAGGCCACTGCCGGTGGCGCCCAGCCGCGCCTCCCAGGGCCTGCCGGACGACGCGCTCGTGCTGTGCGGCTTCAACCAGCCCTACAAGATCTCGCCCGAGGTCTTCGATTCCTGGTGCCGCATCCTGCAGGCCGAGCCGCGTGCCGTGCTGTGGCTGCTGCTGTGGAACAAGGACGCGCCGGCCGCGCTGCGCCGCGAAGCCCAGGCGCGGGGCATCGATCCGCAACGCATCGTTTTCGCGCCCTCGGTCGAGCAGGCCGAGCACCTGAACCGCATCGGCTGTGCCGATCTCTTCCTGGACACGTGGCCCTGCAACGCACACACGACCGCGAGCGATTCGCTGTGGGCAGGCGTGCCGCTGGTGACGCTCAGGGGCCGCACCTTCGCCTCGCGCGTGGCCGGCAGCCTGTTGCACGCGGTGGGCCTGGATGAGCTGGTGTGCGAAGACGTGCCCCGCTACGAAGCCCTCGTGCGCGAACTGCTGGCCGATCCGGCCCGCCTTCGGGCCTTGCGCTCGCGCACCGAGGAGGCCCGCCACGGCTCGTCGCTCTTCGATGGGGCGGCGCTGGCTCGCGAAGTCGAGGCGCTGTACGCCCGCATGTGGGAGCGTGCGCTCGCAGGGCTGCCGCCCGAGCACCTGCCTGCCTGAGGGCGTGAAGGCGTGAAGGCGTGAAGGCGTGACGGCGTGACGGCGTGACGGCGTGACGGCGTGACGGCTTTACGGCGTTACGTCGCGAGGGCTGGCCTGAGCCCTCGAGAAGTGGCGGGGAAGGGCGGGTTATCGGGCTTAAGCCCGGGCAGGGCCTGACCAGAATCATCTGCATGCGCCGTGCTGGCGCGAAAAAGGCCACGCGATGCTCCAGACGCCCCCGCTTCCGAATGTCCACATCGTGGTCATGCAGCCCCCCGGCTACGTGCACTCGCTCGGGCTGGTCGACCCGGCGCGCTTCATGCGCCATCAGTTGCGTCGCTTCGGGGTGGACGTGACGATGGCCAAGAACCGGCTGCGCGCCGATGCGGTGAACATCGTGCTGGGCGCGCACCTGGGGTTCCCGCCCGAGTGGCGGCAGCAGCACGCCTGCCTGTTCCTGAACCTCGAGCAACTGGGGCCCGGGGGGGCCAGCGTCGCGCCGGGCTACCTGGAGCTGCTGAAGACCTCCGGCGTGATCGACTACGACCCCGCGAACATCGGCGCCTACGGAGCCGACCCGGCCGAGGTGCCTGTGATCCCCTTCCGGCACGCCGGCTACCTCGAGGCTGCCGCGGCGGATGCACCGCCGCTGGAGGACCGGCCGATCGACCTGCTCTTCTTCGGCAGCATGAACGAGCGCCGCCAGCGGCTGATCTCGCGCATCGAGGCCTGCGGCGTCCAGGTGGCAATGTTCGACCACCCGCTGTACGGCGAGGAGCGCGACCGGTACGTCCGACAGGCCAAGGCGGTGCTGAACTGCCACTTCTACGAGAGCGCCACCTTCGAGCAGGTGCGGGCCTTCCACTGCCTGTCGCTGGGCACGCCCTTCATTGCCGAGCGCAGCCCGCTGACGCGTCCGGACGCCGTCTTCGAGCAGTCCGTCTCGTGGTTCGACGACGCGTCGCTCGAGGACTTCTTCGGGCGCTTCTTCGCAACGCCCGCGTACTTCGAGCAGGCGCGCCGGCAGCAGCAGGTGTGGCGAAGCCACGACCCGGTGGAGGCCTACGCGGACCTGATGGCGTTCGCCGCCGGGTACTTCGGCGGGCATGCGCAGCAGCGCCCCGAGGGCGCGTGGCGGCCCAGCCGCATCAACCTCGGGTCGGGCAAGGACTACAAGCCCGGCTGGCTGAACCTGGACGTGATCGACCGGGCCGAGCCCGACCTCGTGCTCGACCTCGGGCAGCCGCTGACCTTTCCGGTGCGTGCGACCAGCCGCTTCGGGCTCGATGTGGAGCTTCAGGCCGCAAGCGTGGAGAAGGTCTACGCGAACAACGTGCTCGAGCACGTGCCGGACCTGCCGTGCCTGATGGGCAATGTGCTCGCCCTGCTCAAGGAGGGTGGCGAGATCGAGATCGAGGTGCCCTACGAGAAGGCGCCAACGGCCTGGCAGGACCCGACGCACATCCGGGCCATGAACGAGAACTCGTGGATCTACTACACGGAGTGGTTCTGGTACCTCGGGTGGTACGAGCACCGGTTCGAGATGACGCAGTCGTGCTTCCTCGATGCAAGCCTGCAGCCATGCTCGGCCGATCGAGCCGCGTTCATGCGCGTGACCCTGGCCAAGGTGGAGACATCCGGCCACGAGCGCATGACGGCTCAGGCGCTGCAAGGCACGCTGCGGGTCCCCGATGACCTGCCGGAACTGCCGGCGCCGCCTGCGGTGGATGGCGATTTCGGGGCTGGCGGCGTCGAAGCCGCACTGGAGCTGGGAGCGACGGCATGAGCCAGTACTACGACGGCCTGAACCAGAAGCTGCTCGAAGCCATCCCCGCCCACGCGCAGCGTGTGCTGGAGCTCGGCTGCGCCAACGGCCGCCTCGGCCAGGCCTTCAAGCGCACGCACCCCGCCACGCAGTGGTGGGGCGTGGACGTGTCGCACGATGCCCTGGGTGTCGCGGCCCAGCACCTGGATCGGGTATTCCACCTGAACCTCGACCAGGCGGACCTGACCTTGCTGGAGGGGGGATTCGACGTCGTGGTCATCGGCGACCTGCTCGAGCACCTGCAGGACCCGGGGCGATTGCTCGAGGCGCTGTACGACCTGACGGCACCCGGCGCGCGCATCGTGTGCTGCCTGCCGAACATGAGCCACGCCTCGGTGGTGCAGCGCCTGGTCGCCGGCGACATCACCTACGACGACATGGGGCTGCTCGATCGCACCCACACCCACTTCTATTCTCCGGCCTCGGCGTTCAAGCTCTTCCTGGACGCCGGCTGGCTGCCGCACCTGCAGGACAGCTACCGGGTCGAGCCGGCGGCCACCGCCTTCACCTCGCACCTCGTGCAGGCCGCGCAGGCGCTGGGTGTGCCCGCGGCCACGGCACTGCGCAACCTCGGCCTCTACCAGATGGTGCTGAGCTGCGAGAAGTGGGCCATGCAGGGGCTGGGCGGGCCGGGTGCGATGGCCCCCTTCAGCGTGATCGTCCCCGTCAACCGGGCCTGGCAGCACGAACTGAACATCGCCAAGTCACCCGGGCTGCGTGAGGTGGACGCCGACGTCGTGGTGGTCCAGGGTGCCGGGAGCGCAGCCGCCGCCTACGAGGCCGGCAGTGCCCGCGCGCGCCACCCCTGGCGGCTGATGGTGCACCAGGACGTCTACCTGCCTCGGGGCAGCGGGCTCGCCATCGCGCGCCAGCTGGCGGCGCTGCAGGCGAGCGCAGACCACCGCGTCCCGGTGGGTTTCGCGGGCCTGAAGTCGGTGTCGGCTGCCGACCCCTTCGCGGTCGGCTACGCCGGGCTGGTGATCGACCGCACGAACCGTTTCGACCACGGGGCCGCGGATGGTGCGGTGTCGTTCGACGAGTTCGCGGTGGCGCTGCACGCCGATTGCCGCGCCCGTCCCGACGCCACGCTGGGCTGGCATCTGTGGGGCACGGACCTGTGCCTGCAGGCGATGCGCGAGGCCGGCCGCCCGGTGGGGCGCATCCTGAGCGCGCCGCTGTTCCACAACTCGACCAACGACTACAACCTGCCCGAGGCCTTCTACGCGAGTGCTCAGACGTTGCTGGAGAAATACCCGCAGCTGTCGCGCATTCCCACGCTGTGCGGCGCCGTCACGCGGCGCACGGCCAGCGAGGCGACCGCGCTCGAGCCTTCCTGAGCCCCCGAGGGCCAGGCCCGCCATCGCCGCGAGCCGCGAGCGGCGGAGCAGGGCGGGAAACCCGCCCGTGTTCCGGCGATGGCGCAGGCCGGCTGCCGGGTTCAATGGGGTTTCCGGCCAGCCCCGGCGTCCTTCCGGAACCGACGTGAACCTCGATGCTTTCCTCTTCCTGCAGCGCAGCGACGTTTCACACTATGTGAAGTCCCGGCCCGCGCTCGGTGACATCCCGCATCTGTTCATCGACCCGGGCCTGACCGAGGAGGCGCTGAGGTCGGGCCTCGACGCCCGCAATTTCCTGTATCTGCCGCTGCAGGTCGGCCGCCACTTCCAGGCTGGCATCGCGGCCGAGGCGAAGGCCCGTGCCACGCTGATCGACCGCGAGCTGAGCGGACTGCGCCGTAACCTGTTCGGCACCGGTGTGTGGCAGGGGTGGGACGAGGGCGTGCTGTGGCTCTTCTTCCAACGGGCCTTGGTGGCACGGCAGCTGGGCGAGTTGTGCGACGAGCAGTTCACCCACTGCCGCGTGGGCCTGTTCCGGCCGAGCGTTCCCCAGCGCTACTACTTCGACTCCTTCCTCACGACCGACCTGTTCGTCGGCGGCTCGGAACGCTGGCGCATCGCCGATCACTACGACGCGCTGCACACCGACGTGCCCGACCACGCGAGCCACTGCTTCGACTTCGACCAGGTCGCCGCGATGGCCAGGGCGGGGCACGCGACGGCAGTCACCCATCTTCCCACCTGCTACGCGCACGGTGCCGAATTCATCGCCGCCATCGCGGCCAGCCACCCCGGCAACATCGACCTGCCCAGCCCCATGTGGGACATCGCCGTGCGCCGCGGCGCGCCCATGCAGCGCCGCCTCGACGAGCTGCCGCGCGAACACCTTCCCGCCAGCGCCTTCACCTACCGTGACGAGGCCCGCGTGCTCATCGAGCGGCACCTGGCGGCGATGCTCCCCGGGCGGGTGGCCGCCAGGCGGCAGGCCGACTCCCTGGCAGCCCAGTGCTTCGTGCAGGCCGTGAACTGCATCGGGCTGCTGGAGGCGCTGCAGGGCACGAAGCCCCACTTCATCGTCAGCGACCACGACACGGGCAGCAACGGACCGCTGTTCTCCGTGGCGGCCGCGCTCGACGCGCCGATCAGCGTGCTGCCGCACTCGACCTACCCGGCCTTCCCGCTGCCGCATGCCTCGCGGGTGCGTGCGGTCGAACGGCACGGCCTCGGAACCCGCACGCGCACGGTGCTGGGGGAGGCGGTGACGACGGCCGGGGTGGCCCTCGGGCGGCCGCTCGCGCCTGCACCGAGGCAGGCCGTGGGCACCGTCTGCCTGATGGTGAACACGCTGCATGGCCAGGGCCTCTCCCACATCGACCTCGCAGGCCTCGCCCGCTTTCACGAGGCCCTGGCGCAGGCCTGCCGCCAGGCAGGGGCCAGGCTGGTCGTGCGCCTGAAGCCTAACGGCGCGGGCGTGCTGATGGCGTCCTCGGCCTTGAACCTGCCCGCGGAGGACCTGCTGCAGACGCTGCGCCGCCCGCTTGCCGAACTCGCCGACGAGACGGACCTGTGCATCAACTACGGCGAGCCGACCACCGGCGGCATCGAGTTCCTGTGCACCGGCGCCTACCTGATGTGCGTGAGCGAACAGACCTGGCCGGCCGACCACTGGATGGCCCCGGGCTTCATGGCCGACGGCGTGGTGGCCTCGAGCCACGGCGCGCAAGCGCTCGCGGAGGTCGTCACGCTGCTGGCTTCGCCCGCCGAGTTCCGCGACCGCGTGCAGGCGCAGCAGGACCGTCTGCGGGCGCGCACGGGTCCCGCCGAGCCCCTTTTCCCGTCCCCGGCCGTGTGCTGACGGCCCATCCTTCGAGGAGCGCTTCATGCTTGACGACAAGTCCATATTGATCACCGGCGGCACCGGCTCCTTCGGGAAGGCATTCGTGAAGACGGTCCTGGAGCGCTGGCCCGGCGTCAAGCGGCTGGTGATCTTCTCGCGCGACGAGCTCAAGCAGTACGAGATGTCGCAGACCTTCTCCGAGCGCACGCACCCGGGCCTGCGTTACTTCATCGGGGACGTGCGCGACCAGTCACGCGTGCGGCGCGCGCTGGAAGGCATCGACATCGTGGTGCATGCCGCTGCCCTCAAGCAGGTGCCCACGGCCGAGTACAACCCTTTCGAGTGCATCAAGACGAACGTGCTGGGCGCCCAGAACGTGATCGAGGCGTGCCTGGACAGCGGCGTCCGGCGCATCGTCGCGTTGTCCACGGACAAGGCGGCGGCCCCCATCAACCTGTATGGCGCCACCAAGCTCTGCTCGGACAAGCTCTTCGTGGCGGCCAACAACATCAAGGGCGCCCGCGATGCACGGTTCTCGGTGGTGCGTTACGGCAACGTGATGGGAAGCCGTGGCTCGGTGATTCCGTTCTTTCTGTCGCAGCGCGCCAGCGGCGTGCTGCCGATCACCGACCCGCAGATGACGCGTTTCAACATCTCGCTGCAAGAGGGGGTGGAGATGGTGCTGTGGTCGATCGCCCATGCCGATGGCGGCGAGATCCTCGTGCCCAAGATCCCGTCGTACCGGATCACGGACCTGGCCACCGCCATCGGCCCGAACTGCCGCCAGCAGATCGTCGGCCTGCGTCCGGGCGAGAAGATCCACGAGGAGATGATCACCGAGAGCGACAGCCTGAACACGGTGGATCTCGGGCCGTACTACGCGATCCTGCCCAGCGGGGGTGAATACGGCATCGAAGGCTACGTGGCCAGGCATGGCTGCCCGCGTGTCGCGCCGGGCTTTTCCTACAACAGCGGAACGAATCCGCACTTCCTGGGTGTCGACGAGTTGCGGTCGATGATCTTCGGCACGGCGTGCGCCCCGGCCTCCACGGCCGCGCCAGCCGCGCCGGCCGCAGCCCCGGTCGCCCCCGCATTCGCCGCCTAGCGCACAGGAGTCCACCATGTCCAACGCGATCCTGAGCCTGCCGCTGGCCGGCCTTCCCATGGCGGCGCGGACGCGTCGCTTCCAGCCCCGCGTGGTGGCCGGCACGAGCACCGCGCCCGATCCGGTGCGCCCCGACGCGGCTGCGGCGCCGATCACGCTGCCCTACAGCCGGCAGGTGGTGACCGACGAGGACATCGCGGCCGTGGTGGACGTGCTGCGCTCGGACTTCCTGACCCAGGGCACCGTCATCCCGCGCTTCGAGCGCGAGTTCGCCCAGGCCCACGGCGTGCCCCACGCGGTGGCGGTGTCCAACGCCACTACGGCGTTGCACCTCGCCTGCCTGGCCCTCGGGGTGGGGCCGGGCTCGCGTGTGTGGACGAGCCCGAACAGCTTCGTCGCCTCGGCCAACTGCGCTCTCTACTGCGGCGCGGCCGTGGACTTCGTGGACATCGACCCGGTCTCGCGCAATCTCTCGCTGCAGGCGCTGCGCGAGAAGCTTGCCCGTGCCGAAGCACACGGGACGCTGCCGCAGGTGGTGATCCCGGTGGACTATGGCGGCTGGTCCTGCGACCTGCGCGAGATCCGGGCGCTCGCCGACCGGTACGGCTTTCGCATCCTGGCCGATGCGTCCCATGCCGTGGGCGCCACGTACCTCGGCCGGCCGGTGGGCAGCGCCTTCGCCGATGCGACGGTGTTCAGCTTCCATGCCGTGAAGGTCATCACCTGCGGTGAGGGCGGGCTCGTGACCACGCATGACCCGGCTCTGGCCCGGCGCCTGCAGGCCCTGCGCTCGCATGGCATCACGCGCGATGCCGACCGCCTGGAGGAGGCTCCCGAGGGCGACTGGGTCTACGAGCAGCAGAGCCTGGGCTACAACGCCCGGCTGACGGAGATGCAGGCGGCGCTCGGCCTGTCGCAGCTCTCGCGCCTGGCCGCGCTGCAGGCCCGCAGGGAGGAAATCGCCCGGCGCTACGACGAGCAACTGGCCGATCTTCCCCTCGTGCTGCCCACCCGGCTGCCGGGTCGCCAGTCCTCCTGGCACCTGTACGCGGTGGAGGTCGACCCCGCACGCGCCCCCATCGGCCGTGCCGAGCTGTTTGCGTCGATGCGGGCAAGCGGCATCGGCGTCAACGTGCACTACATCCCGATCCACACGCAGCCCCACTACCGGCGGCTCGGCTTCCGGCGCGGTGACTTCCCCGCGGCGGAGCACTACTACGCCCACGCGCTGTCGATCCCGCTCTTCCCGGGCATGACCGATGCCCAGCAGGACCAGGTGGTGGCGCTGCTGCGCAAGTTGCTGGCCTGACGGGCCGCCGCGCGGGGCGCCCCGGCACACCGGGGCGACGCCTGGCTGCGTGGTGGCGATCAGTGGCCGGATTCCGCTGCTTTTCGGCTGAACCGGGGGTCTACAGCTTCGAATAATCGTTCCGACTGAGTGGCCCGGGTCGGACCGGCCGCACGAAGGAGCGATCGACGATGTCCCACCCCAGCCCGACAGGGCATGCCCCGCACCCGGCCGGAGGCTTGGCATGCTGATCGCCGGCCGCCCCATCGGCCCCGACAGCCGGCCCTACGTGATCGCCGAGATGTCGGGCAACCACAACCAGTCGCTCGAGCGGGCGCTGCGCATCGTCGATGCTGCTGCGGATGCAGGTGCCGACGCGATCAAGCTGCAGACGTACACGGCCGACACGATGACGCTGGACATCGACGCGCCGGGCTTCAGGATCGACGACCCCGGCAGCCTGTGGGCGGGCCGTGGCCTGCATGCGCTGTACGACGAGGCCCACACGCCGTGGGAATGGCACCGCCCGATCATGGAGCGTGCGGCGCAGCGCGGGCTCCATTGCTTCAGCACCCCGTTCGACGAGTCGGCCGTCGACTTCCTGGAGACCCTCGGGGTTCCGGCCTACAAGATCGCCTCCTTCGAGTGCACCGATCTGCCGCTGATCCGCAAGGTGGCGGCCACCGGCAAGCCGATGATCGTCTCCACCGGCATGGCCACGCTGGCCGAGATCGACGAGACGGTGCGCACCGCCCGGTCTGCCGGCTGCCAGGACCTGGTGCTGCTCAAGTGCACCAGCAGCTATCCGTCCACTCCCGAGCACACGAACCTGCGCACGCTGCCGGTGCTTCGAGAGTCCTTCGGCTGCCTGGTCGGCCTGTCCGACCACACGATGGGATGCGGCGCGGCCGTTGCCGCGGTGGCCTTCGGCGCGGTGATGGTGGAAAAGCACTTCACGCTGTCGCGTCAGGAGGGTGGCGTCGACAGCGCCTTCTCCCTGGAGCCGCCCGAGTTGGCGCAGCTGCGCATCGAGACGGAGCGCGCCTGGCAGGCGCTGGGCACGCCCAGTTTCGGGCTCAGCCGGGCCGAGCTCGGCTCGCTGCGGTTCCGCCGCTCGCTGTACGTCGTCGAGGACCTGAAGGCCGGCGACGTGCTGACCCCGCGCAACCTGCGGGCCATTCGCCCCGGTCATGGCCTGCCCACGCGAGACCTGCCCGCCTTGCTCGGCCAGCGTGTGCAACGAGACGTCGCACGCGGCACCCCGGCGAGCTGGGCGTTGCTGCAGGGCACCCCTGCGCCTAACCCGTATGAGGCCTGCGCCTCGTCTGCATCATGAGCCACAGCACCGACACACCCTCTCGCATCGCGCCGCTGAGCGTCGCCGAGTTGCGCAGCCCTGCGTTTCTGGCTCGCCAGCAGGAGGCACTCTCGCGTGACCAGGCCCGGCTCCACCGCCACCTGGACCAGTTCGTGGCCGTCCACTGCCCGGCCTGCGGCCAGTCGGCGGCACAGCGTGCCTTCGAGAAGTACCGCTGCCAGTTCGTGCGTTGCCGCGACTGCGAGACGCTCTACATGTCTCCGCGGCCCACCCCTGCGATGATGGACGAGTACTACGGCCAGTCGGAGAACTACCGGATCTGGGCCGAGCACATCTTTCCGGCCTCGGAGGCGAGCCGTCGTGACAAGCTGTGCCGGCCGATGCTGGCCAGCATCGTGGACGCCTGCCGGCGCCACGGTGTGGCCATGGGCCACCTGGTCGAGCTGGGTCCGGGCTTCGGCACCTTCGCCGAGCTGGTGCAGCAAAGCGGGCACTTCGCCCAGGTGACGGTTGTCGAGCGCACGCCCGAGATGGCCGATTCGTGCCGCCGCCGTGGCCTGACGGTGCACGAGTGCGCCGTGGAGGACCTGCCCGACGACCAGTGCGGATTCGCCGACGTGCTGACCTGCTTCGAGGTCATCGAGCACGTGTTCGCCCCCATGGCCTTCCTGGACACGGCCTCGCGCCTGCTGCGCCGCGGCGGGATGCTGGTGATGACGTGCCCGAACGGCCAGGGATTCGACACCGCCACGCTCGGCGCCGCTTCCGTGGCCGTGGACAACGAACACGTGAACCTGTTCAACCCGGCATCGATGGCCAGGCTGCTCGAGCGCTGCGGCTACGAGGTGCTCGAGCTCGCGACACCGGGCCGCCTGGACGTGGAACTGGTACGCGAGGCGGTGCTGGCGGGCCACGTCTCGCTGGCCGGCCAGCCCTTCCTGCAGCGCGTGCTGATCGACGAGCACGAGCGCCTGGGGGGGCCTTTTCAGCAGTTCCTGGCCGAACACCTGCTGGCGGGCAACCTGCGCGTGATCGCGCGCAAGGCCTGATGCGGCCGGCAGCCGCTGAAAAGGACGACCCCACGATGCAACTCTCGATGAACGCGGCAGGCGCGAGCCCGCAGGTTTCCGTCTACATGGCGCGCGGCGGAAACCTGGCGCTGCGCCTGGCCCGCCAAGGCTGGGTCAGCCTGCCCGGCCACCTCGATGCGGCGCAGGTCGCCACGATGCGCAGCGAGATCGAGGCGGCTTTCGCCGCGCCGCAGAACCAGGCCGACATCCTCTCTCCCTACGGCTGCGGCGGCATCCTGATCGACCTGTTCCGCATGCCCGGGGTGGCCGCGCAGCTCTTCACGAGGCGGACCATGCAGCGCCTGGCCGAGCTGATCGGCCCGGGCTTCGTGCTGCTGCCCGAACATGCCGCGCACCGCGACGGGTTCGGGGGCTGGCACAAGGACACCGACATGTTCGAGCATGCCGGCATCCAGGACCACTGGAGCGCCGACCACGGCATCTACCAGTGTGCCGTGTACCTGCAGGACAACACGCTGCTGCATGGCGGCGGGCTGTCGGGGGTGGACGGCAGCCACTGGGTCCCGCGGCCGGATCCGCGGCACCCCGAGTCCGCGGCGCGCTACCAGGCCCGCTGCGAGCAGGCCGGCCACCTGCTGGACACCTGTGCCGGTGACCTCGTCGTCTTCCACTCGCGGCTGGATCATCGTGCCACCCCGCGCCAGGTGGCGGCTCCCTACGGGTCCAAGCTGGCCGTCTTCTTCATGGCCGCGCTGGACAACGCGCACGCCCAGGCCTACAGCGCGTTCATCCATCGCCGGCCCGACTACCGCTACTTGCGCACCTACCGCGTGCCCGAACCGCTGCAGCAGCTTGCACGGTCCGAGGGCTTCCGGTGGGGCGAGTGAGCCCACACTCGACCATGCGCTACTGCTTGCGTTGTCTGCAGCCCGACACGCGGCCGAACACCCGGTTCAGCCCGGCGGGGATCTGCCCGGCCTGCGACTACCACGATGCCGTGCAGCAGGTGGACTGGCAGGAACGCATCGACATCCTGTCCGACCTCTTCGCGCGCCGCCGTCGCCGCCCGGGGCAGTTCCACGACTGCATCATCGGCGTCTCGGGCGGCAAGGACAGCACGCGCCAGGCGCTGTGGGTGCGTGAACGCTTCGATGTCAACCCGCTCCTGGTGTGCCTGAGCTACCCGCCGGAGCAGGCGACGCAGCGCGGCATGGACAACCTGTCGAACCTGATCGAGCTCGGCTTCGACGTGATCGTCAGCGCGCCGGCGCCCGCAACCTGGCGCACGCTCAAGCGCCAGGGCTTCGAACGCTTCACCAACTCGTTTCGCTCCACCGAGCTGGCGCTGTTCTCCGCCGTGCCGCAGATCGCGCTGCGCCACGGCATCGACCTCATCCTGTGGGGCGAGAACCCGGCGCTGCAGCTCGGCGACATGAAGGCGCTGGGCAAGACCGGCTACGACGGCAACAACCTGCGCCACATGAACACGTTGTCGAGCGGCCTGCAGTGGATGCTCGACCTCGGGCACGAGCGGCGCCACCTGCTGCCCTACGTGTACCCGGAGCCCGAGGCCTTCGAGGCGAGCGGCCTGCAGATCATCTACCTGGGCTGGTTCCTGGGCGACTGGTCGCTCGTCAACAACGCCGCCTACTCGTGTGCCGACGGCCTGAAGGTCCGCAGCGACGGCGTCGAGGCCACCGGGGACCTGTACGGCGTGACGGCGCTGGACGAGGACTTCACGCCCATCAACCAGATGATCAAGTACTACAAGTTCGGCTTTGGCCGGACCACCGACTACGTGAACGAGGAGATCCGGCTCGGCCGGATGAGCCGCGAGCGCGGCATCGAGCTCGTCGAGGCCTACGACCACGCCTGCTCCCCCGACTACATCGCCCGCTACTGCGACTACCTGGGAATCGGCGTCGAGGCGTTCTGGGCCCAGGTGCGTGCGGCGACGAACCCGGCGCTGTTCGAGATCGATGCTGCCGGTGCCCTGCACCGTCGGTTCCGTGTCGGGGTGGGTCTGTGATCTTGCCCTCGCGCCGCCTGACGATCGGCGTCGTCGACTTCGGGGCCGGCAACCTGGCATCCGTCGCCCGCGCGGTGTCCGGCCTCGGGTACCGCTGCCGCGTGAGCCGTGACACCGAGACCCTGGCGGCGGCCGACGCCATCGTCCTGCCCGGGGTGGGTGCCTACCCGGCGGCGATGGCCGCGCTGCACCGGCACCGACTGGTGGAGTTCCTGCAGCGCCAGGCTCGTGTGGGCCAGCCGCTCGTGGGCATCTGCCTGGGCATGCAGCTGCTGGCCGAAACCTCCAGCGAGCACCGGCTGACGGCCGGCCTGGGGCTGATTCCCGGGCACGTGCGCGCGCTCGAGGGCGCACGCTGGCACATCGGGTGGAACCGTGTCGAGGTGCTCCGGGGTGACCCGCTGCTGTCGCCCTGCGACGGCGAGGCGATGTACTTCAACCATGCGTACGTGTTCGACGCTCCGCCCGAATACGTCGTGGGGGCGGCGCGCCTGGCGAGCCCCTTCACCGCCGCGGTGCGGCGCGGGCGAGTGGTCGGGCTACAGTTCCACCCGGAGAAGAGCCAGCTCGGCGGGCACGAACTGCTGCGCCGCGTGTTCGAAGGACTGTGCGGAGGCGACCCATGCTGAGCAAGCGCCTGATCGGGGTGATCACCGTCCGCGACGGCTGGGCGGTGCAGTCCGTCGGCTACAGCCTGTACCGTCCGCTGGGTCGCCCCGAGACGCTGGCCGAAAACCTGGACCGGTGGGGAGTGGACGAGATCTTCGTGCAGTGCATCGACCGCGGCAACCGCGGCCCGGACCTGCCGCTGCTGCAGCGCCTGTGCCGGCAGGGCCTGTCGACGCCGCTCGTCTACGCGGGGGGTGTCCGCAGCGTGGATGACGGGGTGGGCGCGGTCCAGGCCGGAGCCGAGCGCATCGCCATCGACGCCTGGCTGCACGACGCGCCGCACGAGGTGGCGGCGTTGGCCGAGCGGCTCGGCGCGCAGGCCTTGATCGCCACGCTGCCGCTGTCGCTGCAGGCAGACGGTCGGCTCGCCTGGCTCGATCACAGGAACCGGCGCAGTGCTGCGCTGTCCGACGGGGTGATGGCACTGCTCGCGTCGGGCCACGTGTCGGAAGCCTTGCTGGTGGACTGGTGCCACGAGGGCAACCGGGGCGGCTTCGACCATCGCCTGCTGGCCGCGTGGCCCGTTCCGGGTCTGCCGGTCATCGCCTTCGGCGGGCTCGACCAACCCGACCCCATCCGCGCTGCGTTCGCCCATCCCTTCGTGGCGGGCGTGGCGGTGGGCAATGCGCTGAGCCACCGAGAGCATGCGGTGCAGCACCTGCGCGGCGCGCTGCAGGAGCTGCCCGTGCGGCCGCCGCGATACGCGCCGCTCTCGGCCACCGCGCCCTGGAGCTGAGCATGACGGCCGACCGCTTCGTGAGCGCTGCCCGGCCCGACGAGGGCCGGCCGCTGCAGCATTGCCGCCGCTGCCTGTACACCAGCGCACACCCGTTGGGCCTGGTGATCGATGCCGAGGGCATCTGCTCGGGCT
Organism: Pseudomonadota bacterium; assembly: GCA_039798945.1. GTDB lineage: Bacteria > Pseudomonadota > Gammaproteobacteria > Burkholderiales > Burkholderiaceae_C > Rubrivivax. Next base: position 10,089 of record JBDKFA010000147.1, on the reverse strand, counting down.
GCAGGGTGCACGAGGAGAAGGACCGCCTCGACTGGCGCGAACGCTGGGAGCGGCTCACACGCCTGGTGGCGCCCTACCGCAGCACCAGCGGCGAGCAGTACGACTGCATCGTCCCCGTCAGTGGCGCGGGCGACTCGTACTACATCGTGCACCTCGTGAAGGAACGGCTGGGACTGAACCCGCTGCTGGTCGCGTACAACAAGTACTTCAACACGCCGCTGGGCATCCGCAACCTGGCGCACCTGCGCATCCGGTTCGACTGCGACATCGTGCAGCAGAACGTGAACCCGCGCTCGGTGAAGAAGATCACGCGCACCACGTTGCGCGAGGTGGGCAGCATGTATTGGCACTGCCTGGCCGGCCAGAGCGTGTTCCCCGTGCAGACGGCCGTGCGCCATCGCATCCCGCTGATCATCTGGGGCGCCCACCAGGGCCTCGAGCAGGTGGGCATGTACTCGCACGAGGACGAGGTGGAGATGAGCCGCCGACACCGCAAGGACCATGACCTCCTGGGCCGCGAGGCGGACGATCTCCTCACCCTCTTCGACACCCTCAAGGAAGAGGACATCTGGCAGTATCGCTATCCCGACGATGCGGCGCTGGCTGCGGTGGGCGTGCGCGGCATCTACCTGGGCAACTACGTGCGCTGGGACCCCAAGGCCCAGCACGAGCAGATGGTCGCCAGCCACGGCTACCGCAGTGCCTCGGTGGCGCGCACCTTCGAGACCTTCGACCATGTGGATTGCTGGAACTACATGGACCTGCACGACCAGATGAAGCTCTTCCGGCACGGCTATTCCAAGGTGACCGACCACGCCACCCGCGAGATCCGGCATGGCCGGATCACCCGCGCTCAGGGCCTCGCGCTCGTGCGCCGGCACGAGCAGGCGCCGTTGCAGCACCTGGACAAGTTCTGCCAATGGCTCGGCGTGGACCCGGGTGGCCTGCAGTTCCTGCTCGACCGTCAGCGCAACCCGCTGTGGTGGCAACCCGAAGGCCACGGGCAGTGGCGGTTCAACGGCTGGAGCACCCGGGTCACCGAGCCTACGGCTGCCGTGGACGGCGCCGGCTTCGAAGCCAACGACCGGCTCGACCATGGCGAACGCGCCCGGTACGTGACGGTCGGCAAGGGCTACCCGGACGCGCCCGGTATTCCCGCTGGCACAGCCGGCGCACAGGCCTGAAGCCTCCAGGGCCGATGCAGCCGACGCCTGCAGCCGGTGCGGTCGCCGTCATCCCGGCACGCGGGGGAAGCAAGCGCATTCCCCGCAAGAACGTGAAGGCCTTCGCGGGCCGGCCGATGATCGCCTACGCGATCCAGGCCGCATGCCAGGCTGGCGTGTTCGACCGGATCGTCGTGTCCACCGACGATGAGGAGATTGCAGCCGTGGCGCGTGAGTGGGGGGCGCAGGTGCCCTTCGTGCGGCCCGCCGAGCTGGCCGACGACCACGCGCCCACGCGGCCCGTCATTGCCCACGCGCTGGACAGCCTCGCGGTGGCCGACCCGACGCCGGTGTGCTGCATCTATCCGGGCGTGCCGTTGCTGCAGGCCGATGACATCGCCCGGGCGCGGCTGCTGCTGTCGGCGCACGCCGCCGAGTTCGTGTTTCCGGTGGCGGCATTCCCGTCTCCTGTGCAGCGGGCACTCGTGCGCGAGCCCGATGGCCGATCCCGGCCGATGCAGCCTGAACACACGCAGACCCGCACCCAGGACCTGCAGCCGGCATTCTTCGATGTCGGGCAGTTCTACTGGGCCCTGGCCAGCACCTGGCGCAGCGGCCTGTCCATCCATGGTCACGCCCGGACGATGGTGGTGCCGGAGTGGCGCAGTGTGGACATCGACACCCCGGACGACTGGGCGCGCGCCGAGATGCTCTACCGGGCATTCGCGTCACGATGAACCGCGCCGAGCCCCTGGTGGTGTTCCGGTGCGACGCATCGGCGGCCATCGGCACGGGCCACCTGATGCGCGGCCTGTCACTGGCCCGAGCGCTGCGGCAGCTCGGAGCACGGTGCCACTTCGTCGTGCGAGCCGCGGGCGTCGATGTGGCCGCGCCTGTGCATGCGGCCGGTTTTCCTTGCCTCATGCTGCCCATGGCAGCGCCCGCTGCCGGCCAGGCTGCGGCGGCGCACGCCGAGACGGCCCACGCGGCGTGGCTCGGCACCTCGCAGGCCGGCGACGCCCGGGACACGCTCCAGGCGCTGTCGGATGCGCAGCTGGCCCAGCCGGACTGGCTGGTGGCCGACCACTACGCGATCGATGCACGCTGGCACCGGCAGATGCGCGCGGCACTGGGCTGCCGGATCGTGGCGATCGATGACCTGGGCGACCGGCCGCTGGATGTCGAGCTGCTGGTCGACCCCAACCTGCATGCCGACCACCGCGTCAAGTACGGCGCGCACCTGGACCCCTCGGCCAGGCTGCTCGGGGGTGCGCGCTTCTCGCTGCTGGGGCCGGCCTACGTGGGGCTCGAGCCGATGCAGGTCCGCGACGAGGTGGCCAGCATCGGCATCTTCATGGGCGGCTCCGATCCGCAGGACCTGAGCTCGATGGTCTGGCAGGCGTGTCGCCGGCACGCGGGGTTTTCCGGGCGGATCGAGATCGCCGCGACCCGGGCGAACCCGCATCTGGAGAGGCTGCAGGCGCTGACACGCCAGGACCGGGACACCACGCTCGCCGTGGACCTGCCCGACCTGTGCGGCTTCTTCACGCGCCATGACCTGCAGATCGGTGCCGCTGGCGGGGCAACCTGGGAACGATGCTGCGCGGGCGCCCCGATGGTGCTGATCCAGGCGGCCGGCAACCAAGCCACCGTGATGAGGGAGGTGGCTGCGCGGGATGCGGCGGAGGTCGTCGCCACGGCGGGGTGCGATCCGGCTGTGGCCGTCGGTGCCGCCGTGCGCGCGCTGCTGGGCAATGGCCTGCGCCGCCGCGAGCTGGCACGCCATGCCCGCGCGCTGGTCGACGGGCTCGGCGCGTGCCGGGTGGCGGCTGCCTTGCTGGCGCCGGGCGTGGTGCTGCGCCCGGCCGGCGTCCGCGACAGCCTGCGCAGCTTCGCCTGGCGCAACGATCCCTCGACCCGGCGCTTCTCGCGGGACCCGCAGCCCATCGACCCCGCAGCGCACGAGCGCTGGTGGGCGAGGGCGGTGCACGACCCGTCCCGGCGCCTCTTCATCGCGCATATCGGGGCCCTGGATGTCGGGGTGCTGCGGCTGGATCTGGATAGCGCAGGGGAGAAGGCCGAGGTGTCGATCTACCTCGACCCCGCCTTGACCGGGCTGGGGCTGGGCCCGCAGCTGCTGCGTGCGCTGCAGCACTGGACGCGCGCCCACACCCGGCTGCAACGGCTGCTGGCGACGATCCTGCCGGACAACGCGGCCTCCATGCGGATCTTCGCGGCGGCGGGGTTCACCCCGGGCGAGCCGCACTGGACCTGGCCCGTCGACGCGTCGGCCTGAGTCCGCGCTGCCCTTGCTGTCCCGGGGGCTGGACGGGCGTATCCGGCTGGGGTCCGCGGCTCAGCGGACGAGGCTGTCCGGCCTGCGGGTGCTGCCGGCATTCAGGCTCGGGGTGCCGCCCAGCCCGTGCCGTGCCCGCAGCCGGGCGGCTTCCGCTTCACGCCCCGTCCCCTCGCACACCAGCGCCAGGTTGAACGCCGCCAGCGCCCCGCCGCGCCCGAGCACCGCGCCGGGGATGTCGGGCTTCTCCCCGATCTCCAGACAGGTGCGCCAGCAACCCTCGGCGGCGTCCAGCAGCGCCTGCGCCTGCTCGGGTGCCCGGGCCGTCCAGTCCAGGAACAGGTTGCCGCAGGCGAAGTGAAAGTCCGGTGAGCCGTTGCACGCTTCGAGCTCGGCGCGGGCGAAACGCAGCGCCCGCTCGTGCTCGCCAAGACGCGTCAGCCCGTGCACCCTGCGCACCACGAGGTCGATGTGCCAGGGCTCGTCGCCGCGCATGCGCGAGCGCGCTTGCGCGAAGGCCTCTTCCGCACTCGCGTGCTCGTCGTAGACGGAGGCGTCCTTGCCGAGCTGGTACCACAGGTAGGCGTCGTCGGGCGCGAGCTCGACGGCCTCCTGCAGCAGCCTGCGGTTGCGCCCGTGCTTGGCCGCAAGCGCGGCGGGCAGGTAGCCGTCGTGCTCCACGCGCAGCGGCGTGAGCAAGCGGGGCAGAGCGTGCTCGGGCTGTTCGTGCACGGTGCCCGAGTAGCGAACGTCACCGGGCAACAGCCGGGTCAGCCACTCCACGCTGCGCACCGCGCCTTCGGGGCCGGTGTGGTTCTCCAGCCGCAGCGCGCCGACGAACGCGGGCGCGAGAGTCTGGAGTTCCCGCAGGAACGGCCCGCCTTCCACGAGCCACTCGTCGGCGTCGAGCACGAGGTGCCAGTCGCAGGCCGCGTGCGCGAGCGCGGCGTTGCGCGCGGCCGCGAAGTCGTTCACCCACTGGAAGGTGTGCACGCGCGCGCCGGCCTCGCGGGCGAGGCGTGCAGTGTCGTCGCGCGAACCGGTGTCCAGCACCACCATCTCGTCCACCCAGGGCGAGACGCTGTGCAGCAGGCGCGCGATGCGCGGCGCCTCGTCGCGGGCGATCACCACCAGCGCCACGCGGTTCATGCCGGACGACCCTTTGATCCCATGTTCACGATGCTACGAAGCCCGCCCCTGCTCGAAGCCGGGAAAAGCCGGGCAGGGCCGCGCCATTCATGCGCGGCCGCCTGGCCGACCCGGCCGCCAACGGCCCTTTGCGCCGCGGCGTGCCTGTAGGAATTTGCCTGACACGGTGCATGGCGCTCGGCCGACTCAAGTTGAGGAAGCTCACCGCTGTTTCGCGAAATAGGGGGGGCCTAGAGTTCATCCCACGCCAAGACGACAGGCGAACAGGGACCAGATCGATGGATCGATCGCCTGAACTGAACGGAGAACCGAGATGACCAACGACCAGATGATCGAAGAGATCCGCGAGGCGAACCTCTCCTACCTGATCCTGGCGCAGAACCTGATCCGCCAGGACCGCGAGCAGGCGCTGTTCCGCCTGGGCATCAGCGAGGACACCGCCATGCTGCTGGCCACGCTGTCGCCGGCGCAGATCATGAAGATCGCCGGTGGCAACCAGCTGCTGTGCCGTTTCCGGATGGACGATGACGTCGTCTGGTCGCTGCTGACCAACCACGGCAAGACCGGCTCGTCCAACGACAGCGTGAAGCGGCTGCACGCCAGCATCCTGATGGCCGGTCGCCACCAGGAAGCCGTCTGAGGCTTCGCCCGCCGCCTGCATCCACGCCATCCGACACGCAACCCCCGAACCCGGAATCCGCACCATGGCCCGCACCAAGAGCATCCTCGACGAAGCCCGTCAGATCGAGCGCGCCGTCGAACTCATCCACCTCGGCGCGCGGCTGCAGGTGCTGGAAAGCGAGACGGACCTGAGCTACGAGCGGCTGTTGCGCCTGTACAAGGAAGTGGCGGGCAAGAGCCCGAGCAAGGGCCAGCTGCCGTTTTCCACCGACTGGTTCATGACGTGGCAGCCCAACATCCACGCGAGCCTGTTCCTGAACATCCACGAGTACCTGAACAAGGTCGCCGAGCTCGACGAGATCGACGCGGTGATCAAGGCCTACAAGCTGTACCTGGAAGAGGTCAAGATCCAGGGCCTCGAGCCGATGCTCTCGGTGACGCGCGCCTGGCGCCTGGTGAAGTTCGCCGACAACGGCATGCTGACGATGACGCGCTGCTCGTGCTGCGGCGGCCACTTCGTGACCCACCCGCACGAGATCGCCCGCCACTACGTGTGCGGCCTGTGCAACCCGCCGGCACGCGCCGGCAAGGGCCGCGCCGAGGGCGCGCTGCAGATCGGCAGTGCCGCGCGCGGCGAGGTCCAGGACGCGTAGGCCCCCCGGCCGGGCTGTGCCCGGCGCACGCACGGGCCTGGTGCGCCGAGCCCTCAAGGTCTCGCGCGCAGTGCCGAAAACCGGAAAGTGCAGGACCCGCGAGATCGGGTCTGGCGGGCTCGGCCTGCCTGCACGGAAGGAGATTCGTGCGTTGAAACTGGTGCCCTTCGATCGTGAACGCCTGGCGCTGAATCAGGCGTTGCCCTTCGGCCTCTACACCGACGAGGGCCGGCTGCTGCTTTCGGCCGGCCAGAGCGTGAGCAGCCCGGAGCGGCTCAAGGAATTGCTGGCGCAGGAGATCTGCGCCGATGGCGACGAGGTGTCGGCCTGGGAGCGCCGCATGGGCGCAGCCGTGGACGAGGCCCTGCGGCGCAACGGCACCCTCGGGGCGGTGGCCAACGCCAAACCCGTCGAGCTGCAGACACCCGCCTCGGAGCGTGCGGCCTTGCCGCTTCCCGACCAGTGGGAAGAGTACGTCAACGCCCTGGACGGCGCCATGCGCGACGTGCAGCCGGGCGACTCCTGGCTGGCCCCGGTGCAGTCGGTGCAGGCGCGCGCGCGCCAGCTCGCGCAGCGCCGGCTGGACGCCTCGCTCTACTACCTCGTCTACAGCTGTGGCGACACCGCGAAGAGCTACTCGAGCCGGCACGCACTGCTCACCATGATCGTCATGGAGAAGGCCGCCGAGCTTCTGGGGTGGAGTTCGGAGCAGTGCGCGGCCGTCGGCAGCGCGGCGCTCACCATGAACGTGTCGATGTCGCGGCTGCAGGACCTGCTGGCCGACGCCGACCTGATGCCCAGCGAGCAGATGCGCGAGCAGATCAATTCGCACCCCGAGCGCTCGGTGGAACTGCTTCGCCATGCGGGCGTGACCGATGAAGTGTGGCTCGAGGCGGTGCGGCAGCACCACGCCCCGGAGGAGCCGGACGAGGTGCTGGCGGACCTGCCCATCGGGCTGCAGGCGGCCAGGCTGCTGCGGCGCGTGGACATCTTCACCGCCAAGATGAGCCGCCGCCGCGTGCGCCCGCCGATGTCGCCGGTGCGCGCGGCCAAGGAGGCGTGCATCGGCCCGGACGGCCGGCCCGACCTCTTCGGCCAGGCGCTGATCAAGGCCATGGGCCTGTATCCGCCGGGCAGCTTCGTCGAACTCTCCAGCGGCGAGCTCGGCGTGGTCGTGTCGCGGGGCAAGCGTGCGAACCTGCCCCTGGTGGCCAGCCTGGTCACGGCATCCGGCTCGCCGCTGGGCGAGCCGATCCTGCGCGACACGGCCGTCTCGCGTTTTGCGGTGAAGAACTCCGTGAACCGCACCCGGATCAAGGTCCGGCCTGCCCACGGCCGGCTCATTGCGCTGATCTGAGCCGGATCCCGCGCGCTTCGCCCGAGGCCCCGGCGCGCCTGCCGGGACCCTCAAATCCGGACGGGCGGCGCCGATAACAGGGCTGGCGGGCGGCCGCGAGGCCGCCAGCGCCTAGCCAAGCGAGAGTTGCACCATGTTCGTCATCATCGGCTGGATCGTCGCCATCGGCTGCGTCTTCGGCGTGTTCATCGCCCACGGCGGCAACATCGGCGTGGTGCTCAAGGCACTGCCCTTCGAGATGACGACCATCTTCGGCGCCTCCATCGGTGCGTTCCTGGTCAACAACCAGATGGGTGTGGTCAAGGCCACGCTGGCCGGCGTCGGACAGTGCTTCAAGGGCAGCAAGTTCAACAAGGCCCGCTACATGGAGCTGCTCTCGCTCCTGTACGACATCCTGCAGAAGGCGCGCAAGGAAGGCCTGATGGCCATCGAGTCCGACATCGAGGAGCCCGACAAGTCCGCGGTGTTCAAGCGCTACCCGGCCATCCAGGCCGACCACCACGTGATGGAGTTCATCACCGACTACATGCGCATGATGGTCTCCGGCAACCTCAATGCGCACGAGATCGAGTCGCTGATGGACAGCGAGATCGAGACCCACCACCACGAGGCCCACGCGCCCGTGGCCGCGCTGCAGCGCATGGCCGGCGGCCTGCCCGCCTTCGGCATCGTGGCCGCCGTGCTGGGCGTGGTCAACACCATGGGCTCGGTGGGCCAGCCGCCGGCCGTGCTCGGCGGCATGATCGGCTCGGCGCTGGTAGGCACCTTCCTCGGCATCCTGCTGGCCTACGCCTTCGTGGAGCCTCTGGCCGGGCTGCTGGAGCAGAAGGTGGACGAGGCCGGCAAGGAGTACCAGTGCATCAAGGTCGCGCTGCTGGCGAGCATGCAGGGCTACGCGCCGGCGGTGGCCATCGAGTTCGGGCGCAAGGTCCTGTACTCGGCCGACCGTCCTTCCTTCAGCGAACTCGAAAAGCAGGTCAAGGGCAAGAAGTGAGCGAGCCCCGCTCCCGGCACTGACCCGCACACGACCCCGACACCATGGCCAAGGACGGCAACCGGCTGCAGCCGATCATCGTCAAGCGCATCAAGAAGGGCGGCCACGGGCACCATGGCGGCGCCTGGAAGATCGCCTACGCGGACTTCGTCACCGCGATGATGGCCTTCTTCCTGCTGATGTGGCTGCTGGGCAGCACCACCGAGGGCGACCGCAAGGGCATTGCCGACTACTTCGCCTCGCCGCTGCGGGTGGCGCTGTTCGGCGGCACCGGCTCGGGCGATGCTTCCCATGTGATCAAGGGCGGCGGGCAGGACCTCTCGCGCCAGATCGGCCAGGTCAAGCGCGGCGAGCGCGAGTCGAGCCGCGACAGCATCAACCTGCACCACCTGCGCGCCGAGCAGGCGCGCGCGGAGCTCGTGCGGCTGGAGGACCTCAAGACGGAGGTGGAGAAGCGCATCTCCGAGAACCCCAACCTGGCCGCGCTGGGCAACCAGATCCGGCTCGACATGACGGCCGAGGGGCTTCGCATCCAGATCGTCGACGAGGGCAAGCCGATGTTCGCGCTCGGCAGCGCCGTGATGAATCCGTTCATGCGTGACCTGATGCGCGAGATCGGGCTGGCGCTGCGCAAGGTGCCCAACAAGCTCGTCTTCGAAGGCCACACCGACTCGTCCCCGTACTCCGGCGGCGCCGCGGGGTACAGCAACTGGGAGCTCTCGGCCGACCGGGCCAACGCCTCGCGGCGCGAGCTGCACAGCGGCGGCCTGCCCGACGAACGGGTGCTGCGCGTGCTCGGCCTGGCCGCGAGCCAGCCGCTGAACGCCACCGACCCCGCCGCCGCGGTGAACCGGCGCATCAGCATCACGGTGCTCACGCACGACGCCCAGGAGCGGCTGACCCGCGGCTCGTCCGGCGCGGCCATCTCGAGCGTGGAGCAGCTGTCGCAGTTGCCGGCCGCGCAGCCCGGGTTGGTGATGCCGGTGCCCGCCGTGCCGGTCGCCCCCGCACCGACGGGGCGCTGAGGCTCGGCGCGATCCCGCGGCGCCAGTGCCCGGAAACAGGGGGCAAAGGTGCCTCTGTTTGCCCTCAAGTCCTAGGTAGGCCGAGGCACCATCGTGAGGCCCGTTCATGGGCCTCACTGCCATGGCTGACAGCGCCCAGGATCGTCACTTACCCGCGTCGGATCGCAAGATCCGCAAGGCCCGAGAGAAGGGCCAGGTTCCCCGTTCGCGCGACCTGGGGCACTTCCTGGCCTGCTTCGTCGGCGGCCTGACGATCGTCATCCTCGCCCCGGAGGCCGTGGGCTGGCTGCGCGGCGTGCTGGCCAGCGGGCTGCGCTTCGATGCCGCCACCCTCGCGCAGACCGGCACCATGGGCGACCGCCTCGTGGACGGCGGCTGGCAGTTCCTGCTCGGCGCGTTGCCGCTGGGCCTGCTGATGCTGGCTTCCGGGGTGATCGCCAACGTCGGCTCGGGCGGGTGGAACATGTCCTTCTCGGCGCTCGCGCCGAGCTTTTCCAAGTTCAACCCGATCTCCGGGATCGGCAACCTGATGTCGGCCCGCCAGCTGGGCCAGACGCTGAAGGCCTGCGCGCTGGCCCTGGTGCTCGGGCTGATCGGGGGGACCTACCTGCAGGCGAACCTCCCGCGCTTCACCGAGCTGCTCGCGCTGCCGTTGCCCGCCGCCCTGGGCCAGGCCGGCAGCGTGATCTGGGGCGGGCTGGTGCTGATGCTCATCGCACTCGGCTTCGTGGCGGTGCTGGACGTGCCGCTGCAGCGCTTCTTGCTGCTGCGCGAGCTGCGCATGAGCCACCAGGAAGTCAAGAACGAGATGAAGGACGCCGAGGGCAACGC
>JBDKFA010000146.1:0-12380 GCA_039798945.1 Pseudomonadota bacterium | reverse complement strand
CAGCGGCGAGTCGCAATAGCTCTGTCGCCGCAACAGCGAGGTTGCGACGCGTGCCTCTTCAAGTCCTGGTCACGGACAAATGGAACGAGTGATTGTTTCGGCGCTGTGCTTCAGGGTTGGGTAAGGCCGGATTCAGAGCTTTGCGACACGTAGCTGGGCCGCGGGTCCGCTGTGGCCCTTCCAGGCGATCCACTGACCAATGGCCAGAGAGAGCGATAGCCAGTAGTCAGGGCCTCCGGCCCCCTGCCTTCACTTCTCCCATCCGCCGATCTCCTGCTCGCCGATGACGCGCAGAATGTGACGAATGACTCGCTGGCTATCGAAGCCTTCGGCGAGGGCAGTCACGAATTCAAGATCGCGGCAGGCGCTAGACATCGTAGTCAGTTGAAGGGCACACACGGCAGGCGGCAAATGTTTTCCGGTAGGGGCACGGTCCCAGCACCCGCGGTCAATGCGAACCAGGTCTTTCCTCCGGCGCACACACCGAGGAATCAATTTGCTTGGCAAATTTCCTGCTTGAATGATCCCATCACATGTCCCGAGGCCGACCTCACCAGATGAGCCACGGGTCTACGGAGGAACGAAGTGCAATGCACACGATCACGTGAGACAGCCCGTGCACAGGTCACATGGCGTACCCACGACACGTGGACGTGTACGGGATTTCGAGGCGAACATGTGGCTAGGGTATGTCCTAGTGTGAAAGTCGTCTTGCATCTGAGACTCGATCAATGTTTGGCATCTACAGTGTCTCCATCGAATCCATTCAAGCCCTGCTGATCGACCCGGTAAGACGGGTTTTCGCAGCACAGTGATCAAGTTGGCTCGGCGTTCCCGGTTGCAGTGCGCCGCTCTCGCGGCAGGAGAAGACGATGAGTGAAATCCACGCGCCCGAAGCCGGCGTTCAGCAGGCAGGTGTTGCCTCTGAATCCGCGGGTGATTCGAAATCCGCGGCGCCTCGTAACGACACCGCCGGAACCACCGACACCGCTGACACCGGAGCACGCATGCAGACCGATGCAAGTGCGTCACTCGCGTCCGATGCACCCACACTTCCTGAGGGCGACTCCGGCACGCCCCGCAAGATCGTCGCCGACTCCCCTGCAGTGACCCGGCGCTCGAGGAGCCCCAGGGTGCCTCGCCGTGTCGACACGACTCACCCCTACCTGTCCCTCGACCTGACCGGGCCGGTCGGGCCTTCAGGTTCCAGGCCCGGAAGGCGCAAGAGCGGCGCTTCCTGGGACTGCGGCCACACCAAGGTCCCTCTTGGCCGCATCAAGGGATTCGACCCCGATGTCTCGAAAGAGATTGGAGCACCACCTGCCAGCGACCGGTTCGTGGTTGCCCGAACCGTACCGCTGCTTCGAGCCAGGCTGATCACCCGGCCAATCTGCGTGTTCGGCGACGCCACGGGAGAGCACCCGCTCTATTGGCTTGCAAACGGGCAAGACCTGATGTCGCTGGTGCAGCATCTTGGCGAGCACTTCATGGTGCCCGCGGTGCTCTTTCCGAGCAACACGCCATTGAAGGACCGCATCCGCTTCGCGCTGCACGGGTCTGCCGGCGACTTCATGCTCGCACCGCCGCGTGAGGGTGCGGGCGAGCAGATCATGAGCATCGTGAGCCGGCTCGAACATTTCGGCGAGCCGCCGCTGGCAAAGACCAACAAGATGTCCCTGGCCGTGGCGTTCGGGGTCGACCCACGCCAACTCAATCTCCCCGACAAGGCCAAGTCGGTCACCGTCCCGGAGTTCCCGCACCCGACTCGGCGCGGGACTCGCGAGTAGGTCAGGGCGCCATCAAGACCTGACCGGCCACACCGGCCCAGACAGTCTCCCCTATGGAAGAGTCGCTGCCCAATCGGGCGGGCGAGGGCGGGTGCACGCCTGCGCAGCCCGAAAACACCCCGCCCAGCGCCGCTGTGCCGGATCGACCCGGCCCGCAGGAGGAACTGACGCGCCTGGACCACTCTGCCGGACAAGGCTGCGCATCCGTCACTCACCCCGTGTCTGCCCGGCGCACCCGAGGCGCGGCGGACCACATCAGCGTCGTGAACAGCCCTGTCTTCCAGGCGCTGCAGCGCGAGGTGGTGCAAGCCGGGCATCAACCCGATGTGTTGAAGGACCTGATGTGGCTGATCGGCGGCCACCCGCGACTCATCGGGCATGCGCAGGTGTTCAGGAACCTGCGCGAGGTGCTGTCCCACCCGGTCTTCGAGCCGCAGAACATCAGGTGGGGCAACCCTCGATGGACTCACCAGATCGAAAGCTTTCGGAGCCTTCTGACCTGGCTGGCTCGACACGACAAGCGGCTGCGCCAGATCCCTGAGCTCGACCCCTACTTCCGAGCGCCGCGAACGAAAACGGACCACGTCATCCTTCACCATGGGGCAAACCGCCACCCTTTGGTCGCCGCGCTGTGGAACCTGCACGAAGACACCGCCTCGGGTTATGGGATCGGCAAGGGTAGCGCTGCTTCCAACTGCTTCACACGACTGCGTGCACATGCGGTCGCTTGCTACATGGAGTCGCGCACGCGGGCAAAGTCGGGAAGGGAAGACTTCCTGACTTTGCTCCACAGGAGGGAGTTCGCGGCGGTACCGATCGGCTTTGCGGCAGCCGGGGTCGCGATGCGTTTGCTGAGCCTGTCGCACTACAGCAAGTTCCTGGAGGTGCTGCCCACCTCCGACAACACGCCGGAGTACGTGGAGGCCATATTCAGGGGGAAGCCGCGCAGGGCTGCACGGCAACAAGCGTCATACGCGCCGAAGGAGATCGAGCGGCGCCTTATCAACCTTCTCCGGTGGTTTCGCGCGGTTCACTGGGTCGTGCTCAGGGGCGGCAGCCAAGCTCAGGGCCGAAACTCCAAGAAGTCCCTCGAGGAAAACGAAGGTAAAGGCCCGGAGCGCAGGCCCAAAGGGGCGGCCGAGTACGACCGGCACACCGGCTTCGTCGGGCTGGACCCGAGCGCGCCTATCGCATCGGCCTCGCAGTCCAGTGCCGACATGGGTGCCATCGGCGGGGAGCCGGCTCTCGGACATCAATGTCTGACCGAGCTGGAACTCGACTTCGAGGAAGAGGACGAACCGCAGGGCACGCAGCCCCTGGGAGTCAGTCCTGGTCCTCGTGCCCAACATGCGCACACCGACGGCGAGCCGCCGCCGGCCGCCTCGCAGTCCCGCCGCTCGCGTACCGAGCGCCCGCCTCGGTTCGCCACCACGACGGTCGTCACCGCCCCCCACCTACTCGCGCGATCCGGCAAGCTCGAGGCGCTGGATCCGCTCCAAACAGAGGAAGCCGCCCTGTCAGACCCCGCCTGGCTGGAGCGCTCCGGACTCGCACCAGCCGAGGACGTCGTCAAGGTGGCGGAGTTGGTCGATCCGAAGGACGACGCCGCCTTGCTGAGCTCGATGAGGTTTGCGCGGCTCGCAGCCGAGCAGACCAACACCACCTTCACCTGGGGAATCGAGACCTGCCGCCCAAGCGAGATCCTCACCCTGTGTGCCGCCATTGCGCAGGCCCTGCAACCCGATGCATCGCCGGGCGTGCAACCCCGCCGCCTCGGCGCCCTATTCGCCAAGGCAGCCCTCATCTACGGCTGGGATCCGCAGGTCACTGCCGGAATCGTCTGCACGGTGCTGGAGCCCAACAGTCCGGCTGCGCTGGATGCCGTGCTGCACATCCCCTGCTCCCAGGTGCAACTGCTGGTGCAAGGCAACCTGCACCGGCCCGAGAGCCTGCAGGTGGTGGGAATTTCCGTACCAGCTCTGCGCCCGTCGTACACGACGGAGCTCGAGCCGGAGCTCGCCACGCTCGCGCGTCCTGTCCAGGCGAACTTCCTGCTGCCCGATGCATGCCGGCTCGGCGAAGACCTGCTGGAGATCGCCAGGCGGCTACCGGGTGTGCTGCCGGAATCTTCCCAGCAGCCCTCCGATCCCACGCCCTTGCCGGCGCGCTTTGCGATCCTGCGCATCCCGCACAAGCAGAGCCGGAAACTAACGGTCGACTTCGTGCGCAGCTGCCAGGACGGGGCGACAAAGGGAACGAAGCAAACCCTGCGTCCATCGAGGATGCTGCGACACACGCGCCACGCCATTGCCCGGGCGGCGGGCGACGTGGTTGGAGCCTGGATGCTCAGCCGCGACACCGCGCGAGTGGGCGAGGCGAGGCTGTACTACACGCAACTTCCCGCACGCAAGCTCGCCGTCATCCACAAGCGGGCGGTCGAACTCGTCCTTCCCGAGGAGGCCCAGCGCGCACTGCTGGGACCTGGCAACACAGCAGTACCCGTTGCGCTGCCCGCCCTGGGTGCCCTGCCGGCCCCTGCGAACCTCGGGTGTCGCTTTGTCGTACGCACCGATGCGCTGCAAGGCCTCGTCCAAGGGCTGCGCAACGAACTGGACAAGACCCCCAGCCCCTACAACCAGGCCGAGCTCGTTGCGTATCACAACGCATTCGTGCTGTACGTGTGGGTGTGGCAGGCGCTGGCAACCGCCATGCGCGCCAGCGTGAGCGCCACCCCCCTCATCGAGGCGCGCGAACGTGCCCGCAAGTTGCTGCCGCATGAGTCGTCGCAGGCGTTCACGGTCGCCTCCTTCCAGGACAAGCACCACGGGCTTGGCGACCGGGCACGCCTGGTGAGCGTTGACCCGGCCCTGACGCATCAGCTCGAGGCGCTCGCGCAGCACATTGCCTGGGCCATCCACAACCTGCCCTACGTGAGCGACTGGTTCGCATTGAGCGCCGGGCAGCAGCGCCTCTTTGCCCTGGACGCGACGATGGCCCCGGTTCCCGTCAGGCCCTCGTGGGTGGAGGAGCAACTCGCCGCCCGCGGGGTGCCTGTGCCGGCGAACTTCGCCCGCGCATACCTGCGCACCGTGCTCCTCGAGCGCGGCTGCCCGGGCATGGTGATCGACGCGCTCCTTGGCCACACCGAGCGCGGCCTCGACCCCTACTCGACCTACTCCACCTTCGACCCCAGGCAAGGCCTGCAGGAGCTGAGCAGGCACCTGAGCGAGATCACTCAGGGGCTCGGTTTCAAGACGGTGTGGAGCCACTGCCTGAGCACACCGGCGCGCGATCGCGCGTTCGCACGCGACATCGCACTGGACATGCAGCACATGTTCGCCGTGCCAGACTCGTTCAACCCGGCAAGCCCTGCAGACGCCGCGGGTGCCGCGGCCACCTCGGGCACCTCGGGCACCGCAAGCAAGGCGGCAGCACGCTTTGGCGCAGCAGCGCGCGAGCTCTGGAATAGCGTCAAACGGCACGCCCACGAACACGACCGGGCCTTCTTGGACGAGTTGTGGCAACTGCTGGAAGCGGCGCTCGAGGAGGCTGGCCGCACTGGGGAAAGCGCCATGGCGACCCCGGGCGAGCAGGGCCACGACGTCCAGTCAGCCAGCGAGCAGGCCGCCCGGTCTCGCGACCTGCGCGAGGCCGAGCCCCTGATCCGGCTCCTGCTGGACCCGACGGCCATGCCAACGGGCACGCAGCTGCCAAGCACTTGCGCGCAGGCCCTGGAGAGCATCATCTTGAGCGCAGTGGCGTCCAGACGCTATCCGCAGGTGCGCGCCATGGCCTGCCTTCGCCTCACGCGAAGCGCCCTCAGTGGCCTTCGCACCCAGGGCCACGACGTGCCTCTGACCCGGGTGTCCTGCCTGGAGGCGGACAAGCCCAGCCCCGTTCGTACCGATCGCGTCGCGCAACTTCAAGTGTTCGCGTACATCAAGGAGGCGCTTCACCGCTGGGTGCGCGAATTTGCGGGAGACGAGCCCGACGCCAAGGTGCTGCTTGCGGCCATCGTGGTGAGCGCCTGCGTGCACTCGATGGTGACGGACAAGGCAACCGTTCACGCCATGCTCGATCGCCTCACGGGGCCCACCCCGCTGAGGCTCGAGGTGGTGGCCGGCCGGACCTTCATGGTCCTGAAGCTGCCTTCGAAACTCCCGAACAGCCGGCAGGTGGTGCGGCTCATGCTGGACCCGTTGACCGAGTTGCTGATCCTGCGGCTGCGCCCGTTGAGCGCACCCCTGACGATGCGCGAGTTGGCTTACCCACTGACCAAGCTGCTGCGCGATGGTGGCGAGCAGCCCGCGGCCCATCATGACATCGTGGCCCGTCGCGCGCGCCATGCGGAGTCTCGCCCCTCTTCGCAAGGCTCTTGCCGCAGCCGCCCACCAGGCAGCCTGCCGAAGAACTTCGGTGAGACGCTCGCCCTCGCGTCGGCAGCCTGGGCCACCATGGCTCCCCCCGTCGTGGTCAACGCGGCCTCACGCCAGATTGGCTCGACCGGGCTCGACGCGAGGACATGGTGGCGGATCGTCGAGCCGGGCTTCATCGAGCGCCCGCCGGCCACACCTGCGCTGAATCAGGGCGGCAACGGCGGGAATGCCACCGAGAGCCCGATCTCCACCACCGGCAAGACCCACTTCACCCACGTGTGGGACAACGTGCAGGACAGCGACGAGGACGCCCTGCTTGCCCTCGCGGCCGACGACGTAGACGAACTGGACTCGGCCAACCTGATGTCCGGCTACGCGTGGCAGAGCGAGTTGCTCGGCGCACTCCAGCGCCCCACGGTAGACGCTGCCTTGCGGTGCATCGAAGCTCTCCAGCGGCGCCTTGGGGTCGGGCTGGAAGCCGATGCGATGCGCTACACGCAGTGGGCGAGAGAGCTGGTGCAAGCAGCCGCGCAGCGCTTGGGCGAGCAACCTGCTGCCTCCTCGGAGCGCACGAAGCCGCTGATCGATCTGTACGTCTGGATGAAGCCGCTGCTGCGCGAGTTGTTGCTGCGCTTTGGGGGCCAGTGGCCGGCCAACAACCCCGACGCGTTCGAGCGGCTAGAACAGATGATCGCGCAGGCGAGCGACGTTCAGACGCGGCGGCTCTTGATCCGCGGGGTGACCATGCTGCTGGCCGCGATGCCGGAGCTCGCGGCTTCCCCGCAGGCACAACCGCTTTGCGGCCTGCTCGGCGCGCGGGTTACCGGCCCCGCGGCTGCGGAGGTGGCACGCGACGCCTGCCTCGAAGAGGAGGATGTCGACGGAGAGGCCCACACCACGTCCGGGGTCGACGCCAACATCGCCACGCTCGAGGATCACCTCGCGGCGATGCGGGCGATCGCACTCGGTGTCGACCCATACATCCATGAGCCGGATCGGATTCGGCTCGAGCTCATGCAGATCTTCGGGTTTCGGGGCGGCCTGCGTCCGACCGAGGGCATGGGGCTGCGCATCGCGGACGTGGACACCCGCGGGGGCATGTTCCTGCTCGTGCGCGAGTACCCGGGTCACCAGCTGAAGACGCCCAACGGTGACCGGGTCGTGCCCCTTCACCACTTCGCGAGCAAGGAGGAACTCGAGCTCGTACGCGCACAGATCGGGCGGCGTCTTGGCGAACTCGAGGCGGCGGGTTTCACGGCGCAGCAAGCGAGGCTCTTCCCGCTGGTGCTGCCGCACGAATTCGCCGACCCCATGCGCCACGCCGAGCGAAAAGTCGAGCAAAGGCGGCTTGCCGGAGTGCATCGAGCCGTCTTGCGACACGTGACGGGCGACCCGCACTTCAGGCCCTACCTGCTGCGCCACTCCTTTGCCACCTGGTCGTTCGCCGCCTTGCTTCTGCACGACAGCGAGATGCTGCAGCGCGCGCTCGTGCACTGCCCGCAGACGGCGATGTGGGTGGCCCAGGGCAAGCACCTCGGGCTGGCGCTGCTCGACACGCCAGTCGACACCGATAACCGCGGCATCACGGCGCTCACCCGCCTGATGGGCCACCTCGGCTCGGCGATGACCCTGGGGGCTTATGTCCATACCCTGGACATGGCCCGCGCCCATTACGCGGAACGCGCCACCGGTGCGGACATCCCCAAGGTGGTGCTGGCCAGCGCGGCGCAAATGCCCGTCTCCACTGCGCTGGGCCTCCTCGAGTCCTCGACGGTCAAGCTGCTCGAGCACGCCAGAGTCCGCCGTGGGTGGACGGACATGCACCAGCAGGAGCGGATGGCTGCCGCCGACGAGAACCTCATTGTCGAGCCGGCCGAATCCGTCACCCCTGTCGCCGCTGTCGCCGCTGTCGACGCTGTCGAACCCGTCGTACCGGTCGCCCCCGTCGCACCCGTCGCCCCCGCCTCGCCTTGCGACGACCTGGCCGCAGCCCAGGCGCAGCTCAAGCGTGTGAACTCCCAGATCGCGCAGGCCAAGCGCGCTGAACGGAAAGCACCCGCTCGCAGCAAGCAGAGGCCGGTGCCAATCCCGCGGGACTGGCTTGGCCTGGAAACCTGGACCCGCGTCCTTCGCAGCTGCACGCAGCAGGCGTTCGATCTCGAGCAGGTGGCAAGCGGCTTTGGCATCGAGGTCGGCGCCCTGCATCGCGCCTTGCTGGCCGCACATGCGCTCGCACCCCTGATCGACGAGCGGCTGGTTCCGGCCACGGTGCGCGTGCCCGCCGGCATCGAGGCCCTGCCCATGTTGCCCCGCCCCATCGCACCGAAGATGAACGCTTTCGAGGAGGCCGCGACGCAGGCCTTGTTGGAGAGCGTGGCAAGGCTCTACGCGGCCGAACCCGCGCGCACCGTCGCCGCCCTGGGCGGCTGGATGAAGGGCTTTGATCGTCACTACCACGACGTGGCTTTCCGGGCTGATCCGGCCGGCTTGGCCGACCACGTCTGGCTGCTTCAGGGCCTGAACGTGCGCCCTCAAGACCTGATGCTGCGCCCCCGCAGCACCACCCGTACCGACAAGCCGCCCGAGTGGGCGATCCCTGTCCTGGGGCCCTACGTGCAGTGCCGGGCAGACAGCGTGCGGCCTGGCTCCAGGGCCTCGCCCGAGACCATCGCACAGTGGCTGGGGCTGCGCGTGATCGACAAGAAGAAGCAGGGCCTCGGAATGCTGATGACTCGCGCCATCTTCACCGCGGCGCTGAACGTCGAGGCGCGCGGGGGGGAGGTCGTGCGCGCGGCCACTGTTACGCGGAGCAGCACATGAACGGGCCCATGAACCCGGACATCGGTCCGGAAGTCGATGTCGAGGCCATGCCCACGAGCGAGCCACCACCCCAGCGGCCCTTGCACACGCGCATCCTGCAGGCTATCGGCCCAGCCGGCGCCATGGGCGTCACACAACTTGCCCGGGAGCTCGATGCGGACAAGCAGGAGGTCGCCCAATGCCTGGAGAGCACTCTGCAAAACCGTGTCTGGAAGGGCCAGGACTCGAAGTGGCGGTGGACGAACAAGGAGAAGGCGAGCCCCGCGTACGCGAAGGGCCAGTGGCCCGAACTCCACGCGCTGTGCAACTACCTGCTCGCGAGCTCTGGCGAGGACGGGATGTCAACGGATGGGGTTCAGCTTCGATCCACG
This sequence comes from Pseudomonadota bacterium, assembly GCA_039798945.1. Lineage (GTDB taxonomy): Bacteria > Pseudomonadota > Gammaproteobacteria > Burkholderiales > Burkholderiaceae_C > Rubrivivax. Next base: position 3,026 of record JBDKFA010000146.1, on the reverse strand, counting down.
GCGACGGTCGCATCGTGCGCGAATGCGGTGACCGCAACCCCCATGTACTTGGCTTCAGCCCCTGGCCACTCGCCTGGGCAGGAGTACGTCGAACTGCCCTACCTGCCCAGCCGCTGGGCACCATCCCTCGAGGAGCAAGAGCCCTGGCCTGATTTGCCCGAGGTTCAGGGTCTGCTCGAGCGGGTAGCCCACGCGCAGGATCACAAGGCGATCTTCCTGGGCTTTCCCGTACGGCTGAGCCGGGACCAGCCGCCGAGCGCGCAAAGCAAGCCGACCCCTGGCGTGACGCTCACACCCGTGCTCTTGTGGCGGGTCAGGCTCGGGATGACCCCTGAGGAGCCCGCGAGCATCGAGCCCGTGCCGCCGATCGTGAACCCCGCTTTCGTGCACGCGATCAAGAAGACCACCACGTCTTCCACCTCGCGCATCCTGGCCGACCTCGTGAAGGACCTCGGCCTCAACAGGGATGAGCACCCGATTCATCCCCGCACCCGGCATCCGGATGAGCTCAGACGCTTGCGCCTTCTGTGGGGCTGTCGGGAGCCCCTGGATAGCGATGCGTGCGGCGGCTCCATCCCCCTGGCGGATGTGCGGGACGTGGACGACCTCGGCGGCGAGGGTGTGTACAACCGGGCAATCCTTCTTTGCTCCGGCGGGCCAGGCTACACCCGCAGCAGGCAGCGCGAACTGCGCATGCTGGCCACCTTGATGAAGAGCCAGTGCCGCGACACCGCGCTTGCGATGTGGATGGGCGAGACTGAACCGGCAGGCAGCGGCGGCCCGCTCTCGCAACCGCAGGAGGACGAGCCGCAGGTGGTCTTTGAACTGCTGCCGATGAACGATGAGCAGCGCCTGGCCGTCAACGCCTGCCTGGCCAACCGCCACACCGTCGTCAACGGGCCGCCTGGCACCGGAAAGAGCCAGCTCCTCGTGAACCTGGTCGCCAACGCGCTCCTGCGCAACATGACCGTACTCATCGCCAGCCACAACAACCAAGCGGTGGATGAAGCCGTCGGGCGGCTCACCGTGCTCTGCGACCAGCCCCTCGTGCTGCGACACCAGGATCGCAACGACTGGGGGCCGCTGGTGGAGCACGTGCAGAAGGGCTTGGGACCAGACCGGTCTGTGGCCGAGCCGGGCGAACTCCGTCTGGCGCAATCGAGGTTTGCGAGGAACGAGAGCGACCTCGACGACCTCGACGAGCAGCAGGCGCAAATCGTGAAGCTGCTCAACGAGGCGCAGTCCCTGGATGACAAGGCCGCCGAAGCGCGCCGGGTGTTCAGCGGCCTTTCGCCCTGTATAGGTCCGCAGGAGGTGCTCCGGGCACAAGCCGCCATCGCGCCGCTACGTCGGGCACTGAAGCGAGCCACGCGCGCACTTCAGCCGCTGCACATCCGGCTCCTGTGGTGGCACCTGGACTACAAGCGGCTGCACGAACTCGCGCTCGTGATAGAGCAGCACGAGGCCGCGTTGCATGCACTTGGGATCACGCTGCCGCCGCTGCTGGATGAGCGGGGCAGGATTTGCGACCTTGGGCTCTACCACGCCGCCATCGACGACCTCAAGACGCGCACGGCCCTGGCGCAAGACCTGGTGCGAGCGCGCGAGGCGCGCGAGGCCGTGAGTGACTACAAGCCCGATGAGTTGGCCCGCAGTCGAAGCGAGCTGCTCGAGCTCAAGCTGCAGGAATCGCAACGGATCTGGAAGGCTTGGGTGAACGGCCGCGTGCAGCGCCTGAGCGACGAGCAAAAGGCCGAGGTTGCGGAGTTCCTGGAACTCGCACCGTACCTCACCCAGGAGCCTCGGCAAGCCCTCTCCCGGCAGTTGATGGATCGCGCGCGAGAATTGCGCGACCGGATCCTCCCACTCATCCCGTGCCAGGCCGCGACGATGCTCTCCGTCAGTGGGCGCATCCCCCTGGAAGCGGGCGCGGTGGACCTGCTGATCATCGACGAGGCGAGCCAGTGCGATCTCGCCTCCACACTGCCCCTGTTGTACCGCGCCAAGCGCAGCGTGATCATTGGCGACCCCACGCAGCAGCACCACATCACCACCGTCCCCCCCGAGCGCGATGCCCAACTCGCTGCAAGCCACCTCGGCGAGGCAAGCGAGTTGTTGCGCACCCAATGGCGCTTCTCGAGCCGCTCCCTCTACGACCTCGGCGACCATCTGGCCAAGGAGCACTTGCGCCGGCGCGTGGAGAGCCGTGTGCCCTTCGTGCACCTTCAAGATCCGTACGGTTACGCCTGTGCGACTCCCAAGGAGGCTGGCTACGAAGACCCCTTCGACAACCCGGCGTTCGACCCCCTTACCTACCGCGGCTTCATGCAGGAGCCTCCTTCAACTTTCGAACCTGCTGTGTCGCCTGCGCACTTCGCACACTCTGCGCCACCCCACTTCGGCCATGGCCACTTCGACGCGCAGCACGACGACTTCGAGGACACCATTCCGTCGGAAGGCCCCAATGCGCTCTACGGAAATGCGCTCTACGGACCTGCGCTTTACGGACCTGTGCGCCACGACCTGCTCGAACGACTCGCCATGGGCGGCCGCAGTTCCATCTACCTCCCGGCCTACCCGCCCTTGGTCCAGCTCAACGAGCACATGCGCTGCCACCGCGATATCGCCGAGTACTGCAACCGCCAGTTCTACTTGGGTCGACTGCGCGTGGTCACTTCGCACTCGCGGCTGCGCCGGCCCGCCCCCCACATCCTTGGCTCAGGCACGACTGGTAACGACCCCACGGCTTATCCGGCCATCACTTGGCAGCACGTGGGCGGCCAGGTCTCCTACGCGGGTCAGGGCAGCGCCAGCAACCCCCTGGAGGCCCAAGCAGTCGTGCAATTCCTCCAGAGGCTGATCGTCGAGCATGGCTTTCGCGGGACGGTGGGCGTGGTCACGCCCTTCAGGCCTCACGCCGAGTTGCTCAACAGGCTGGTGCAGCAAGATCCCATCCTGGCCCGGCAGATCCCGAGCAGCGAGTTGCGGCTGGCCACGGCGACGAGTTTTCAGGGCAACGAGCGCGA
>JBDKFA010000145.1:0-12282 GCA_039798945.1 Pseudomonadota bacterium | reverse complement strand
GTCTGCTCCGGCGTCTGCACGCCCGGCTCCATGCGGATCAGGTAGCGGATCTCGCGCTGCAGGCGCTGGTTCAGGCCGACGAGGAAGTCGATCGTGGCCACCTCCTCGCGCGGGATGGTGGCGAGGAAGGCCTGCAGGCGCGGCGTGAGCGCCCCGCGCGCGAGGTAGGGCTGCAGGTCGTGCGCCAGGCCCGCCTCGTAGGCGAAGGGCCAGCGCTCGGCCTGCGGTTCGAGGAAGAAGTCGAAGGGGTTGTAGACCGCCATCTCGGCCACGAGGTCCACCGTGACCTTCAGGCTACGCGTGCGCTCGGGGAAGACCAGGCGCGCGAGGTGGTTCGAGAACGGGTCCTGCTGCCAGTTCAGGAAGTGCTCGCCCGGCTCGACGCGCAGCGAGTAGCTGAGCACCGGCGTGCGGCTGTGGGGCGCCGGGCGCAACCGCACCACCTGCGGCGACAGCGACACCAGCCGGTCGTAGCGGTAGTGCGTGACGTGGTGGAGGGCAACGTGGATGGACATGCAAGGCTCCCGGAGGGCCGGCGCGGCGCGCCGGCCATGGGCCGAAGCGGAGCAAGCTCCGGGCCACACCCGCCACCCCACCGATTCAGGGCCGATGATGCCAGTACCGGCGCGCCTCCTCGCGCACGCAGTGCCCCGCCTGGCCGGGCTGCCAGCGCCAGGCGCCGCAATGGTCGCTGCGCACGAGCGTGATGCCGCGCGCCTCGTAGCGCGCGAGCACCTCGCGCACCGGGTGGCCGTAGCGGTTGCGGTAGCCGGCCTGCACGAAGGCCACCTGGGGCGATACCGCGTCCAGAAAGGCGGGCGTGGAGGAGGTGCGGCTGCCGTGGTGTGGCACCTGCAGCGCGTCAGCGCGCAGCGCCTCGGGGGCACGCTCGACGAGGGCGAGCTCCTGCGCGGCTTCGAGGTCGCCAGTGAGCAGCAGCGAGCGGCCCTGCGCGTCGGCCACGTGCAGCACGCAGCTCAGCGCGTTCGGCCGCAGCGGCAGCGCATATTCCTCGGCACGGGGGTGCAGCACGCGAAAGTGCACGCCGTCCCACGACCAGGCCTGGCCCGTCTCGCAGCGCCGGTGCGCGGGCAGCTGCGCGTACAAAGGGTGCGCCGGCGGCACCGAGCTGCTCGAGGCGAGCACGGTGGCCCCGCGCAGCAGGGAGAGCGCCCCGCCCGTGTGGTCGGTGTCGACATGGCTGAGCATCAGCAGGTGCACCTGTGACTCGCCGCGGGCGCGCAACAGCGGCAGCAGCACGCGCTCGCCGGCATCGGAGCTGGGCGACGGGCGCGGGCCGGTGTCGAAGACGAGCAGCCGCGTGCGGGTGCGCACCAGCACCGCCGTGCCCTGGCCGATGTCGGCGGCCAGCACCTCGAACGTGCCCTCGGCCGGCCGCTGCGGCAGCGGCGCCAGCAGCGGCAGGGCCAGCGGCAGCGCCAGCCACCGCAGGCGCAGCGGCAGCGGCATCACGGCCAGGAAGCCTGCCAGCAGCCCGAGTGCCACCGCCCACCCGGGGGCGGCGGCTGCGCTCCACTGCGCGAGCGGCCATTGCGCCAGCGGCGTGAGCGCCACCACCATCGCCTGCACAGCCCACGCCGCCGGCACCCACAGTGCGGGCACCAGCACCCCGAGCAGGGCGAGCGGGGTGACCACCAGCGTGACGAGCGGAATCGCCAGCGCGTTGGCCAGGAAGCCGACGATCGAGATCTGCTGAAAGAACACCATCGACAGCGGCGCGAGCCCGACCGTGGCCACCGCCTGCGAGCGGGCCGCCTCGGCCAGCGTGGTGCGCCAGCCGGCCGCCCGGCGCTCGCGCCCGACGGGGTCGGAGGCCACCAGCACCGCCACCGCGACGAACGAGAGCCAGAACCCCGCCTGCAGCAGCGCCCAGGGGTCGCTGACCGTGACGGCCACGCCCGCGGCCGAGAGCACGAGCGGTTGCGGCCAGCGCGCACCGCCGCTGCGCAGCACGACCACCACGGCCAGCATCATCACGGTGCGCTGCGCCGGCACGCCCCAGCCGGCCATAAGCGCGTAGGCGGTGGCACAGGCGAGCCCGCCCCAGCGCGCGGCCACCGGGGCCGGGCAGGCCAGCGTGAGGCGGCCGCTGCGGCGCCAGGCCCACCCCACGGCACCGCCGGCCAGCCACGCGAACATCGTCACGTGCAGCCCGCTGATGCTCATCAGGTGCGCCACGCCCGTGATGCGGAAGAGCTCCCACTCGTCGCGCCCGATGGCGGCCTGGTCGCCCACCGCGAGTGCCGCCAGCACGCCGGCCGCCGCAGGGTCGGCCACGCGCAGCAGGATCGCGTCGCGCACCGCCTGGCGCGCGCGCTCGAAGGGGGCCGACCAGCCGCTGCCCAGGCGCTGCGCGCCCGCGCGCACGGTGCCGCTGGCCCCCAAGCCGCGCTCGAAGAGCCACAGCTCCAGGTCGAAGGCGTGCGGGTTGCGCGGGCCGTGCGGGCGCTTCAGGCCCACCGGCAGCCGCCAGCGCTCGCCGGCCGTCACCGTCTTCGGGGGTGCGGCCACCAGCTGCTCGCCGTCGAAGCCGGTGAACCAGCCCAGCGACAGGCGCTGCGGCACCCGCACCGGCGCCCCCTCGAGCGTGGCCGACTCCACGCTGAAGGTGAACATCGTGCCCGTGGGGGACAAGCGCGGCAGCTCGTCGACGACGCCCGTGACCACGAGTTCGCGGCCTTCGAGGGCGGGCTCGAGCCGGTCGGCCAGGCGTTCGGCAGCCCGCCATTCGGTGACGAAGAAGCCGAGCAGTGCGCAGGCGGCGAACGAGACCAGGAAGCCGGCACGCACCCGGCGACGGCCGAGCCACAGCCCCACGACCAGACCGGCCGCCGCCCAGGCGACGGACACCAGCGCCTGCCCGGGGGCCAGCGTGTCGGCACGCTGCAGCTGCGCCGCCACGCCCATGGCCCAGGCCAGCGCCGCCAGCGCCAGGCGCGTGCCGGTGTCCAGCCCTCCTCCCATGCGGGCCAATGTAGGATAGCGGGTTAACCCTGGAGATCCCCCTCATGAGCGAGTCCGACACCCCCTCTGGCAGGTTGGCGCAGCTGGGCATCGTGCTGCCGCCGGTGGCCGTGCCGGCCGCTGCCTACGTGCCCTTCGTGCGCACCGGCAACCTCGTGTTCGTCTCGGGCCACATCGCCAAGCGCGAGGGCAAGCCGTGGGTCGGCCAGCTCGGCCTGACGATGATCACCTCCGAAGGCCAGGCCGCCGCGCGCGCGATCGCCATCGACCTGATGGGCACGCTGCAGGCCGCCGTGGGCGACCTCTCCCGCGTGCGCCGCATCGTCAAGCTGATGGGGCTCGTGAACAGCACCGGCACCTTCACCGAGCACCACCTCGTGGTCAACGGTGCCTCCGAGCTCTTCGGCCAGGTCTTCGGCCCCGAAGCCGGCGCGCATGCGCGCAGCGCCTTCGGTGTGGCGCAGATCCCGATGGGCGCGTGCGTCGAGATCGAGCTCATCGCCGAGGTGGCGTGAACGCACTGCCGCGCACCGGCGCCGGGCTCTTCGCGCTCGTGGCCACCGCGGCCTTCGCGGCGGTGGGTGCGGCGCTCGTGTCGCAGCACGTCTTCGACATGCAGCCCTGCCCTTGGTGCGTGCTGCAGCGGCTGGTGTTCGTGCTCATCGGCCTGTCGGCCATCGCCGGCGTCGTGGTGGCGCGGATGGGCGAGCGCCTTGTCGCCTGGGTCGTGGCGGGCGAAGCGGCGGTGCTGGCCGCCCTGGGCGTGGCCGCCGCGCTGTGGCAGCACTTCGTGGCAGCGGCCACCACCAGCTGCAACCGCACGCTGGCCGACCGCATCGTCAACGGCCTCGGCCTGGACGGCTGGCTCCCCGATGTCTTCGCGCCGCGCGCCTCGTGCGCCGATGCGGCGGTGAAGCTGCTGGGCGTGCCCTACGAGTTCTGGAGCCTCGCGCTCTTCGTCGTGCTCGGGGTATTTGCGCTGCGGGCGGCCGCAGCCGTGCGTGGCGGCTGACACGAGACTGGGACCGCTTCTCGGCTGCGCGTCCATCGAGCGCACGGGCAGTCGCCGTTCATCCTTTCCCGCGCGCTGACGCGGTTGCGGGCTCAGGCTATCCTCACCCAGCAAGCACGAGGCGCCTCACTCGCTCGCCGCAGACACCGGCCCGTCTGCTGGCGCGCTCAGCGGCTTGCGCATGAACACGTTGAAGTCGCTCGCCTCGTAGTCGCCGAAGGCGCCGCACCACTCGAATCCGTTGCGCAGGTACAGGGCGTGCGAGGCTGCAAAGGCCTCGCCCGTGCCCGTCTCGAGAAAGAGGCTCTCGTAGCCGCGGGCGTGCGCCGTGCGGATGATCTCGCCAAGCACCGCCTGCCCCACGCCCTGGCGCAGGAAGGCGGCGCGCGTGCGCATCGATTTCACCTCGCCCGCGTCGGGCCCGAGGGCCTTGAGGGCGCCGCAGCCGCACAGGTCGGTGCCGCGCCAGGCCGACCAGAAGGTCACGTCCGGGCGCTTGAGGCCCTCGACCGCGAGCGCAAAGGAGTGCCCGGGCGGCGAGCTGTCGCGCATGCCGCCCACGTGCTCGTGCACGAGCTCGATCACCTCGGCGCTGGAGAGGTCGTCGATACGGATGTCGATGGGGGTCTCGGAGGGCATGTGCAGCAGGCAGCTGGAGGTGGGGTGGCAGGCGGGGTCAGGGCGGCGATGACCAGCCCGGCGGGTCGCGCACACCGCGCTCGAGCCGATGCCCTGGCGCCAGTGTGTGCTGCCCAGCTCGTAGGCCACGAAGGCCCGCGCTTGCGCTCGAGGTCCGCCAGGCAGGTGTCGTCGCAAAGCGCCCGTTCGTCCTTGAAGCGGTGAACGACGATACGCAGCGGCCTGGATGTCTCCATTGCCGTGATCGTCGCCCGGGGTTCGGCTCAGGGCAGCCCAGCGGCTCTCGATTCCATTGAGGAAGGGCATGTCCACGGTGATCGGGCTGGATGGTCGCAGCGGAAGGCAAGCCGGCGAGTCCAGGATGCGATGCGCCAAGCGATGGTAGGGTCTCATGATAGGGGGCACAGCTACAGCGGCTGCGCACCCGCCCATGGCCAAGCTCCCCGTGGAGCTGCAGGCGCGGGGATACCTGGTCGGACTGCTCGTGTCATGTCCCGCAAACAACTGGCCTGGCTAAATGGCGGCGAGCCCGGGCGCGGCGACGATCGCCGGCGGCACGGCAGTGCTCTGGGCGCTTGCCTACAACGAGCTGGCGGAGCGGCGCCGCTGAGCGCGAGCTTGCTACCATCTGCCCATGCGTCTGACCCCCCACGAGCGCGAGTCCATTCGGCGGCTGGGCCTGCGCCACTTCGGCCGCGCGCCCAAGCTCTTCGGCTCGCGCCTGGACGATTCGCGCCGGGGCGGCGACATCGACCTTTTGATCGAGACCGATCTGCCGTTGCAGGAGGCCGCGCTGCGGCGCATCGATCTGCTCGCCGACCTCTGGCTGGCCTTGGGTGAGCGCAAGATCGATATCGTGCTCGACGATGGGCGGGCCCCCAGTGCGGTCGTGAGCCGGGCTCGCCGGGAAGGTGTGGTGCTGTGACGCTTCCCCTTCGCGAAGCCCTCGAGCAGTGCAGCCGCCACGCGGCCGTGATGCAAGCCGCCATGGCCGACATGCCGGCCGTGTTCGATGTGGCGACCGTGCTGGCCGAAGACCCTCTGCAGGTTCGGGCCACGGACTCATTCGTGCTGCGCTTCATCAAGCTGCAGGACACCCTGGGTGAACACGTGCTGCGCAGCTTTGCGGTGCAAACACTTGCCGAGCCCGTGAGTGACCTCCCGCTGATCGACGTGCTCAACCGCCTGGAACGCTACGGCTACGTAGAAGCAGCGCGATGGGCACGGTGGCGCACCTTGCGCAATGGGCTGACGCACGACTACCCGGGCCAGCCCGAAATCCGGGTGGCCGTTCTCGAAGAGGCTCGGCGCGCAGCCGTGGAGCTGGCCGACCTGCTCGCGCGTATACGGGCCCGCACCCAACAGCCCAGTGGATAGGTCGCGCCTGCGGCCTCGGCCTGGACCGCTGGCTCCCGGACGTCTTCGCCCCGCGCGCCTCCTGCGCTGACGTGGCGGTGAAGCTGATGGGCCTGCCCCACGAGTTCTGGAGCCTCACCCTCTTCGTCGTGCTCGGGGTGCTGGCACTGCGGGCGGCAGCAGCCGTGCGTGGCGGCTGAATCGAAACCACCCGAGTTCGGCGCGCGCCGCGGAACCCCCTGCGTGCAACTCGCGACAAGGGCAGCGCCAACCTGACGCATTCTTCGAGGTGCACCATGTGCTGAGGGCCTCCGCACAGAAGGTCTGCCCGGGCACCCCGTTCCTTCCGGCGAGGGTGCGCGGAGTACACCGATCGGGTCAGGGCGCGAACATCGCCTGCAACGTCTGCAGCGTCGAGGCCAGCGTCGCCGGGCGCAGTGCACCCAGCCGCTTGACCAGGCGCATACGGTCGAGCGTTCGTATCTGATCGAGCACGATGAGGCCCTGCTTGCCCTGGAAGGTGAGCGCAACGCGGAACCGCGCGGGCCGCGAACCGGTGGTCATGGGCGCGACGATGACGGTACGCAGGTGCGCATTCATGTCGTCGGGCGAGACCACGACACAGGGTCGGGTCTTCTGGATCTCGCTGCCCACTGTCGGGTCGAGCTGGGCGAGCCAGATTTCACCGGTCTTCATCACCAGACCAACTTGTCGTCGCCCTCGTTGGCGAGTTCCGGCCAGACCAGCGCGTCGTCGCCTTGCGCGGCCAGACGCTTGGCGTCATCGGCCCAGCCCTCACGTGGGTTGCGGCGGATGGCGCGGATCTCGATCACGCCATCGCGAACTTGCAGGTCGGCCGTGCCTTCCAGGCCCACCTGGGCCAGGATGGGCTTGGGAATCAGCACACCTTGCGAGTTGCCCATCTTGCGAATGGCGACTTCCATGATCCGTTCCAATGAATCTTCGGAAGCACAATGGTAGCACGGCCTCGGACGCCTGGCGGCTGTCGCGTCTCTTGGGATCGACTCCATACGCTGCGCAGCGGGCGCAGGCCGGCGCCCATCACCGGCCCATAACCCGCCTCTCACCCGCCTCTCACCCCCCAGCCACCACCCGCATCGGCTTCGGAAACCCCTCCACCTTGCGCCCCTTGCGCGCACGCTTGCCGGTGTAGGCAGCCAGCGCCGCCGGGCGCAGTTCCTCGAGCTTGTCCTTGCCGCCGCGCCCCGTGCCGGCCACCTGCAGCACCTCGGAAAAGGTGCAGGCCGAAACCAGCGGCACCTTGGCGTCCACATCCATCAGCGTCAGGCCACGTCCGCCGTTGGCCTGCAGCTTGAGCTCGTCGAGTGCGAACACGAGCAGCCGCCCGTCGAGCGCCAGGCACGCCACCTGCCGGTGCGCGGGGGCGATCACGGCCGGCGGCAGCAGCTGCTCGCCCGCTTCCAGGCTCAGGAAGGCCTTGCCGCCCTTGTTGCGGCCGTGCAGGTCGCCTGCGTGCGCAAGCAGCCCGAAGCCGCCGGTGTGGGCGAAGAAGAGCCGCGTGTCGGCCGCGCCGGCGTAGTAGTGCGCCGGCTGGGTGCCGCTTTCCAGGTCGATGAAGCTCGTGATGGGCGCGCCGTCGCCGCGCCCGCCGGGCAGCTGCGCGGCGGCCACGCTGTAGGCGCGGCCGTTGCTGCCGAGCACGGCGAGCGTGTCGACGCTGCGGCAGCGAAACGCCCCGTAGAGCGCGTCGCCGGGCTTGAACTGCAGCGTCGCGGCCTCGACCTCGTGGCCCTTGAGCGCGCGCACCCAGCCCTTCAGGCTCACCACCACCGTCACCGGCTCGTCCACCACGCGCACCTCGGCCACCGCGCGGCGCTCTTCCTGCACCAACGTGCGGCGCTCGTCGCCGAAGGCCTTGGCGTCGGCCTCGATCTCGCGCACGAGCGTGCGCTTGAGCGCGGCGGGGCTGGCGAGGATCTCCTCGAGCTTCGTGCGCTCCTCGCGCAGCTGCGCGAGCTCCTGCTCGATGCGGATCGCCTCCAGGCGGGCGAGCTGGCGCAGCCGGATTTCGAGAATGTCCTCGGCCTGCCGGTCGCTGAGCCGGAAGCGCTCGATGAGTGCGGGCTTGGGCTCGTCGGCGTTGCGGATGATGCGGATCACCTCGTCGATGTTCAGCAGCACGAGCTGCCGGCCCTCGAGCACGTGGATGCGGTCGAGCACCTTGTCGAGCCGATGGCGCGTGCGCCGCTGCACCGTCTGCTGCCGGAAGGCGAGCCACTCGACGAGGATTTGGCGCAGGCTCTTCTGCACCGGCCGGCCGTCGAGCCCGACCATCGTCAGGTTCACGGGCGCACTCGTCTCCAGGCTCGTGTGCGCGAGCAGCGTGGTCACGAGCTCGGCCTGCTCGACGCTGCGGCTGCGCGGCTCGAAGACGAGGCGCACCGGCGCCTCCTTGCCCGACTCGTCGCGCACGGCCTCGAGCACCGCGAGCACGCTCGCCTTGAGCTGCGTCTGCTCGGCGCTGAGCGCCTTCTTGCCCGCCTTGACCTTCGGGTTCGTGAGTTCCTCGATCTCCTCGAGCACCTTCTGCGCGCTGGTGCCCGGCGGCAACTCGGTGACGACGAGCTGCCACTGGCCGCGCGCGAGGTCTTCCACCTTCCAGCGCGCACGCACCTTCAGGCTGCCGCGGCCGGTGGCGTAGGCCGCGCGGATGTCGGCCACCGGGCTGATGATCTGGCCGCCGCCGGGGAAGTCGGGGGCCGGCAGCAGCGTGTAGAGGGCCTCGTCGCTGAGCTTGTCGTCGCGCAGCAGCGCCACCGCCGCGGCGGCCACCTCGCGCAAGTTGTGGCTCGGCACCTCGGTGGCCAGGCCCACCGCGATGCCCGAGGCGCCGTTGAGCAGCACCACGGGCAGCCGCGCCGGCAACTGGCGCGGCTCCTCGGTGGAGCCGTCGTAGTTGGGCTGGAAATCGACCGTGCCCTCGTCGATCTCGTCGAGCAGCAGCCGGGCGATCGGCGCGAGCCTCGCCTCGGTGTAGCGCATCGCCGCGGCACCGTCGCCGTCGCGACTGCCGAAGTTGCCCTGGCCGTCCACCAGCGGGTAGCGCTGCGAGAAGTCCTGCGCCATGCGCACGAGGGCGTCGTACGCAGCCTGGTCGCCGTGCGGATGGAAGCGGCCGAGCACGTCGCCGACCACGCGCGCGCTCTTCACCGGCTTGGCTCCCGCGGTGCCGGTGAAGGCCAGGCCCATGCGATGCATCGAATAGAGGATGCGCCGCTGCACCGGCTTCATGCCGTCGCAGACATCGGGCAGCGCGCGGCCCTTGACGACGCTCAGCGCGTATTCGAGGTAGGCGCGCTCGGCGTAGTCGCCGAGGGCCACGGCGTCGCCGGGTTCGGCGGCGGGGGCGGGTGGGGGGTCGAAGAGGTCGTTCATCGAGGGACTCAAATCTTCATCTGGAAGCGCGTGCCCTGCCAGTTGAACACCGCCTGGCGCGGGCCGATGCGCTCGAGCACGAGGCCCGGGGCCACGCTGTCACCTTCGCGCGCCACCTGGCCGTTGACCAGCAGCATGCGGGCACTCGGCTCGGGCGAGTAGACGGCGCCGGACACGGCCAGCCGCGGCAGCGTGGCGCGTGCAGCGGGGGGCAATTCGGCGAGCGTGGGCAGCGTGGCGGGGGCCGAGGCGGCGCCGGCAGGCGCCGGGCTCGGGCCCGCCATGGGCAAGCGCACAGGGGCCGCAGCGGCCGGTGGCGGCGCCGCCTTGGCGGGCGTCGATGGCCGCGGCACGGGTGTGGCTGCCGGCACGGGTGTGGGCGCAGCTGCAGGCCTCGGTGCCGGAACCGGCACCGGAACCGATACAGGGACCGGTGCCGGCGCCGGCTGCCGCACCGCAGGCGCCGGGAGCGCCGGGGCATCCGGGACCACCGGCGGCGGCGCCTCCGCCTTGCGCGCGGGGCCGTAGGCCAGCATCAGCGCGCCCAGCGCGACGAGCCCCCCCACGATGGCCGCGGCGCGCCCAGGCTGGGCCCAGCGAGGCGGCGGAGCCGGGCGCAGCGGCGCCTGGGGGTCGAAGGCCGATACCGGGCCGGGTGGCGCAGTGGCAGTTGGCGGCGCAGCCGCCTCTTCCGGCCGGCCCGCTGGCGTGCCCACGCCCGCGCTCACCGACGCCCCCTTGGCAAGTGCCTCCTCGTGCAGGCCGGCAGGTGCGGCCTGTGCCCGCGCCCGCGCGGCATCGGCCTTCTTCAGTGCGTCGAGGATCAGCGACATCGCCCTGCCCGCCTGCCTGTCCCGTGCATCCCGGCCGCTCTCATGTGCCGCCGCGCCCGCCCAAGGCGAGCACCAGCGCCGCCCCGGCCACGAGCCCGATCGCCACACCCGCCAGCACCCGGCGCTGGCGCATCAGCCAGGCGCGCCCGCGCGCCTGCCACGGCCCGAAGGCCTCGCGCGCGGCCTCGTCGACGAGATCGGCGTCCACCGTCCACACCCCGCGCGCGTAGGCCCCCAGCAGCGCGCGGTCGCACAGCACGTTCACGCGCCGCGGCACGCCGCGCGTGAGCGCGTGCACGCGGGCGAGCGCAGCGTCGTCGAAGATGCCCGCCGGCTCGCGTCCGGCGGCCTGGAGACGATGGTGCACGTACTGCGCCGTCTGTGCAGCGTCCAGCGCAGGCAGATGGAAGCGCGCGACGATGCGCTGCGCCACCTGCTCGAGCCCGGGGGCGGCCAGCTGCTCGCGCAGCTCGGGCTGGCCGATCAGGATCACCTGCAGCAGCTTGCCTTCCCCCGTCTCGAGGTTCGTCAGCAGGCGCAGCTGCTCGAGGGACTCCACCGGCAGCGCCTGCGCCTCGTCGACGATCACGAGGCTTCTGTGCCCGACCGCATGCGTGCGCAGCAGGAAGGCGTTGAGCGCATCCACGAGCACCTTGCCGCCGGGCTCGGCAGACGGGCCAGGCAGCGGCACGCCGAACTCCTCGCACACCGTGCGCAGCAGCTCCTGCGGCTGCTGGCGCGGGTTCAGCACGAGCGCGATGTGGCAGCGCCGGGGCGCCTGCTCGATGAAGGCCCTGCACAGCGTCGTCTTGCCGCTGCCGATCTCGCCGGTCAGCAGCACGAAGCCGCCGCAGGTGACGGCATAGAACAGGTGCGCCAGAGCCTCGCCGTGCACCTCGCTGAGGAAGAGGCTGCGCGGGTCGGGCGCGATCGTGAAGGGTTCGCGCTGGAAGCCGAAGTGCTGCGCGTACATGGGTGTCGAGCGGGTCTGCCCTCAGCGCAAGGCCTCCGCGCCCAGCGCCACGCGCGCCTGGTACTCGCGGTCGAGCATGCTCATCACGATCAGGCTGTCGTAGCCGTCGGCACCGCCCAGGCGCACGCGCACGCTCTCGCGCAGCAGCCCCTCCTGCAGGAAGCCCTCGGCCGCGTAGAGGCTGCGCGCACGCTCGTTGGAGGCCTTCACGTCGAGCCAGAAGCGGTGCGCGTGCAGCTCGCGAAACGCCATCGCCTTCAGCTGCCGCACGCACGCGCGCCCGAGCCCCTGGCCCTTGGGCTGCAGCACGAGCCGCTTGAGCTCCACGCTGCCATGCGGGTTGCGGCAGCCCTGCAGGATCACGAAACCGGCGCTGGCCCAGTCGGGTGCGGTCTCGATGATGAAGTGGCGGAAGTCCGGGAAGCGCACCGCGCCCTCGTGCTGCGTGCGCTCCCACGGCGTGATGAAGGGTAGGTTGGCCGGGTCGTCCTCGACCGAGCCGACGAAGCCGAGGTCCGACAGCAGCGTCGGGCGCAGGCGCACGCGTGGCGCCACCGGGGCGGGCAGGCCCGCCACTAGATGTCCACCTCGATGGCATCGCCGCGCAGCTCCATGAGCTCGCGCCGCGCCGCCGCCTCGCCCTTGCCCATCAGGCGGTTCAAGAGCTCCGTCACCGCCTGCGGCCCGCGCGGCCCGAAGCCCACCTGCAGCAGCCGCCGCGTCTCGGGGTTGAGCGTGGTCTCCCACAGCTGCTCGGCGTTCATCTCGCCCAGGCCCTTGAAGCGGCTGATGCTCCAGCTGCCGTCGCGCGCGCCTTCCTTGCGCAGCTTGTCGAGCATGGCCTGCAGCTCGCCTTCGTCGAGCGCGTAGAGCTTGGCCGCGGGCTTGCGCCCGCGCGCGGGGGCGTCCAGGCGAAAGAGTGGCGGCTTGGCCACGTACACGTGGCCGCGCTCGATCAGGCGCGGGAAGTGGCGGAAGAAGAGCGTGAGCAGCAGCACCTGGATGTGCGAGCCGTCGACGTCGGCGTCCGACAAGATGCACACCTTGCCGTAGCGCAGGCCCGAGAA
>JBDKFA010000144.1:0-11012 GCA_039798945.1 Pseudomonadota bacterium | reverse complement strand
GGACGTATGAGCTCGAGCAGGAACCGCAGATGTCCGATCACCGGGTAATTCACCAGGATGGCGTGCCGGGACTGCAGCAGATCGTGCACGCCGAGGGCAACGAGCGAGGCCCACGCGGCCGCCATCGCCCACCACAGCCACAAGCCGGTTCGTGCCGCACCCGCCGTGGCGGTGAGGGCCAAGCACACACAGCCGATCAGAGCCCAATAGCGCACGGGCACCCAGCGGTCCACCGCATCCCATCGACGTCCCATCTCGCCCCCCGACATCCTTCGCTCTGTACCCGTCGCGCGCGGGGACAGGGCCCACCGGCAGCCTGATCCCGCCTGCGGACATCGAGTAGGCGTCACCCCCGTGTCAACGGCGTGAAATCCCGTGGCCTGTGCCCGCCGCTGCGATGCGGCGGTGTGCAGGCGCCGGAAATCTCCTTGACACATGGATGCATCACAGTGCGAGCGCCCAGGCGTCGACATGGAAGGGGAGGAGCGATGGAAGCAGCACTGCAGGCCGGCGAGGCTGCCCTACGACGCGATCCGCGCGCATCGCCGTATGGTTTTCTCGCCGGCGGGGCCTTCGTCCACGAGGGCACCGAGGTGTTCATGTGGTTCGACTCGCCGCAGGAAATCGTCACGCATCTGCTGGACGTCGAACCCCTGCTGCTGCCGAGCCTCGCCGAAGGCGCCGACATCGAGGCGTATCGCGACCGCATACGTGCCCCGCTCGAGCAGTTGCAGATGCAAGGCTTCAGCGATGCGGCCCGGCTGGCCTTCAACGAAGCGGCCGAAGGGTGCATGCACATCGACTGGTGGGGGGAGTTCGACGAGTTGAGGGCCGGCGAGACCGCTGCGTCGCGCGAGTTGCTGTCCTGGTTCCGCGATCCTGCGATCCAGGACACAGGCCCGGTTGCTCCGCTTGCAGACAGCGAAATGGAGGCCTTCGTCAGGTTCCTCCAGGCTTGGTAGACGCGGCTCGCCCGACCTGCGCTTGAAGCACCCACCCATGCCAGCCGCTTTTCCGTGGATCTTCGCCCGCCTCGTCCTGACGGCACTCGCCTGGGCAGCATGCCTGCAGGCTGCCCTCGGGCGTGATGCGCCCCCGGTCACTCGCATCGCGGTGGCCTCCTGCTTCGACCAGCGCCTGGAGCAGCCGATCTGGCCCGCCGTGTTTCGCTACCGGCCGGAGGTCTTCATTTACGGGGGCGATAACGTCTACGGTTCCGTCCCCGCATGGAGGTTGGAGCCCGAACTCGAGGAACTCACGAAAGCCTACGCGAAGGCAGAGGGGCGTGAGGAGCAGCAGCGAATCCGCCGCGAGTCCCGCGTGATGGCCGTGTGGGACGACCACGACATGGGCCTGAACGATGGCGGCGCCGACATGCCCTACCGCCAGCGAGCCAAGGATCTCTTCCTGGCCTTCCACCGCGTCGCGGCCGAGGATCCGCGCCGCACGCGCGAAGGGGTTTACCACGCCGAGGTGATCGGCCCGCCCGGCCAACGCGTCCAGATCATCCTGCTGGACACACGCTGGTTCCGTTCGCCCCTGGAACGCTCGTCGGTACCGATGCCTTTCGGTCCCTACCTGCCCACTGCTGACACAAGCAAGACGATTCTTGGCGAGGCCCAGTGGCGGTGGCTCGCCGAGCAGTTTCGTCAGCCCGCCGAGATCCGCATCGTCGTGTCGTCCATTCAGCTCCTCGCCGACGGCCACGGGTTCGAGCGCTGGGGGAACTTCCCCCATGAGCGGCAACGCTTCCTGAGCCTCATGTCCTCTACCGGGGCGCGTGGTGTGATCATCCTGTCTGGCGACCGCCACATCGGTGCTCTTTATCGGCATGACATGGAGGATGGCAGGCCATTGCTCGAACTGACCGCCAGCCCCGCCACGAGACCGTTCGCGGCCAACCGAGAGCCAGGGCCGAACCGGGTGGGAGCGGTCTATGGCATGGAGAACTTCGGTACCGTGGACATCGACTGGTGGGCGCGCCAAGTCAGCCTGGCCGTTCGAGGCCTGAACGGTGAACCCGTGCGGCGTCTGGAACTGCACTTCAATGAACTGGGGATGGAGCGATGAGTGTCTTGTGGATCATGCTGGGTATCGTGTTCGGCCTCACGGCAGGCATATTGACCACCTGGGCGGTCATGCAGCTGCGGGTTCGGCGGCTCGTGCGTGAGCGCCGCATTCGGGATCACATCTTCCCGGAACAGCTCCTGCAGGCTGTGCGCGCAGACTACCCGCACCTCCAGGCGTCCGACCTGGCATGGGTGAGCCGGGCCCTTCTCGCGTTCTTCGTCGTTCACCTGCACGCGGGCTCTAGGGCTGTGGCCATGCCCTCGCGCGTGGCGGATGCTCTGTGGCGTCACTTCACACTGGACACCGAGGCCTATGGCCGCTTCTGTCGCGAGGCCTTCGGCCGCCTCCTTCACCGGACACCCTCAGCTTCATCACCGGTCGCGTCGACCCGTGCCAGTCACGCGGCCGCCCTGCTCGAGACCTCGCGCCTGGCCTGCTGGGAGGAAAACATCGACCCCCAGGAACCGACGCGGCTGCCGCTGCTCTTCGCACTCGATGCCAAGCTCGCGATCCCCAACGGCCTCGAGCATCGGCTCGCGGACTTCCAGGGCCGACGCACAACGGACAGAGGTGACGACGGTGGCGACATGGCCGCATTACCCGTGATCGCGTCGTTCGGCTCGTCGCACACGCCGAACGCCGACGATGCGTCGAATTCGGCGGACGGCGCCGACGGGGGCGATGCTGGGGGTGGCGACTGACGGCCTAGCGGCCGCATAGGCGGCGCGGCAGGCATGCTCAGTACACCTCGGGCACGTACATCTGCGGCGGCACCGGGTGGCGGATGTAGTCGGGGTTTCGCACACGCGGCGGCAACTCGATCAACGGGCGTTCGACTTCGCCGTAGGGCATCTGCGCCAGCAGGTGCGCGATGCAGTTCAGCCGCGCACGCTTCTTGTCCACGGCCTGCACCACCCACCACGGCGCCTCGGCAATGTGGGTGCGCTCCAGCATGGATTCCTTCGCCTTGGTGTAGGCCTCCCAGCGGACCCGGCTTTGAAGGTCCATGGGGCTGAACTTCCACTGCTTGAGCGGGTCGTGGATGCGAGCGATGAAGCGTGTGTGCTGTTCCTCGTCGGTGATCGAGAACCAGTACTTCAGCAGGCGGATGCCTGAGCGCACGAGCATGCGCTCGAACTCGGGCACCGAGCGGAAAAACTCCTCGACTTCGTCCTCGCTGCAAAACCCCATCACGCGCTCGACGCCGGCCCGGTTGTACCAACTGCGGTCGAAGAGCACCATCTCGCCCGCGGCGGGCAGGTGCTGCACATAGCGCTGGAAATACCACTGCGTGCGCTCGCGGTCGTTCGGCGCGGGAAGTGCCACTACACGGCACACGCGCGGGTTCAGGCGCTGGGTGATGCGCTTGATGACGCCGCCCTTGCCCGCCGCATCGCGGCCCTCGAACAGGATGAGCACCTTCTGGCCCGTGGCCGAGACCCAGTCCTGCAGTTTCACAAGCTCGGCCTGCAGCCGGAAGAGCTCGCGGAAGTACATCTGACGGGGCAGCCCGTCCTCATCGCCCGACGACGCCCCTTGCGCGGAATCCGGACCGGCCATACGGTCCTCGATCTCGAGTTCGAGCTCTTCGTCGAAATCGTCGCGCAACTCCTCGTGCAGGCGCGCGATGAGTTCTGCGGTGGGCGTCTTGTCGTCTTGGGGGTCTGTCATGGTCGGCTCCTCAGCGAATCTCCACCGAACCAGTGGACTGCACGGTGATGGTCTTTCCGACGGCGGAAGCATAGGTCTTCGTCTTCACGGAGTCGACGAAAACGAACTCGCCCTTCATGCTCGCGGCCGTGACCGACAGCAGCAGATAGCCGCGCCGCGAGGTGTCGGCCCACGCCAGATCGTCGATGAGCCCGAGGCCCGCACCGATGGCGGCCGAGCCGAGTTGGGGAACGAGCGCGGAGCCGTCCAGAGAAGGCCCGAAAGTGCCCAGGCCCACGCTCTCAAAGCCCGGCGAGGTGACGGAGGCCCCCGCGAACTCCCACCCGACGCGTTCGCCCGCGAGCGTGGTCAGGGTCGCGAACCAGCCATTGTGCGAGTCGCCGGACAGTGCAACGAGCCGCTTCGCAGACGCCTTCACCGCCTGCAGAATCGCCTCGCGCTGAGACGGGTAGCCGTCCCAGGCGTCCAGGTTGTACGGAATTCGCGGGTTCGTGCGTGCGTCCAGCAGGGCGTTTTGCGTTGGCGACAAGGCCGCAGCCCCGGCGGCCAGGCGGGTCGCCTTCGCACCGAGGTAGTCGCTGACCGCCTTGACGACCGCTTGCTGGTTGGCGGCGGTCGGGCTCGCGAAGGCCGCATTCTGGGCCTGCAGGACGTGGGCGGGAATCCACATCCGCGCCATGATGTCCTGGTTGCCGAGCACTTGCCAGGAAGCGGAAGAGGAGCGGATGCCGTCCGTGAGCCAAGCCTGCTGGGTGCTGCTCATCATCCTGCGGGCCGCATCCGTTCCCGTGGTGAGCCCCGTCAGGTAGCGCCCGACACCTCCATCGGCATCACCGAAGCCATCGTACTGCTGATCGCGCCCCTCGATGCGCGTGTCGAGCATGTGCAACGACAGCAGGTTGCCGAAGTCGAAACGCCGGTAGATCTTCAGCAGGTTGCCGGTCGCATCGGTTCGAATCGGCATCCACTCGTGGTACGCCCGTGCGGCCTGTGCCTTGCGGGTGCTCCACTCGCCTTGCCCCGACTTGTGGTTTTCGGCACCGTTCACCCAGGCGTTGTTGGCGAACTCGTGGTCGTCCCAGATCGTGATGAAGGGCATGCGGGCGTGCACCGCCTGCAAGGAAGGGTCGCTGCGGTAGCGGGCGTAGCGCGTGCGGTAGTCGTCCAGCGTGACCGTCTCGCCGGCCGGCTGCGTGACGCGGTCCAGCGCGACGGCGTTGGCATTGCCGTACTTGGTCGGCTCTGCGCCGTACTCGTAGATGTAGTCCCCGAGGTGCAGTGCGTACTGGGCGTCGGACTTCGCAGCCGCGTCGTACGCATGAAAGTACCCCTCCGAGTACAGCGAGCACGAGAACACCGCGAACTTCACGCTGGCCGCGTCGGAGCGAGGCAAAGTGCGCGTCTGGCCGGTGGGCGACGCAATGCCGGCATCGTCGATGAAGCGGTAGTGGTAAGAGCTTCCAGCCACCAGCCCGACGGCATCAACCTTCACGGTGTAGCCCGTATCTGCCGTGGCGGCGACGCGACCGGAGGCGACGACAGTGTTGAAGGCGGAGTCGCTCGCCACCTGCCAGGTCAACCCGACGCTGTCGGAGGAGTTCGGGATGCGCGCGTGCGTCCACAAGATGACCCGGTCCGCCAAGGGGTCCCCGCTCGCGACCCCGTAGCGGAACTCCGATGGCGCTGGCGACGAACCGCCGCACCCGCTCAGCGCCGGCGCGATCATTGCGGTGGCCATCACTCCTGAAGTACCCGTCAGGAATCGGCGTCGATTGAGCGGCTCGGACATGTTGGCAATCCACCGTGTTGAGATCGCTCGAGTGGACCTGCCGGCTGTGACGGTGCGTTGACAGCTCCTCGGTCCGGTCGGCGATGGGCCGCACACGGGTGCACCCACCCGGGCACAGGTTGTTCATCAAATCGTCATGGCGTGGGCCGAGCCTTCGCGGCTCCGCCCCGGGAATCGGCTCGATGTCCACCTCTCCTGCTCGTGTCGACCTCGTCTACTTCAACGCCGGCGGCGGCCATCGCGCCGCCGCACAGGCCCTGCTTGCGGTGCTGCGGGCGCGCGAACCGCACTGGGAGATCCGGCTGGTGGACCTCTTCCAGGTCCTCGACCCCGAAGCCTGGTTCCAACGCGTCACGGGCTTTGCGCCCGAGACCTACTACAACAAGCGGCTCGCCACTGGCTTCACGCTCGGCCTGGCGCAGGAACTCAAGGTGCTGCAAGCGATGATCCGCGCAGCGGAGACGCAGCTCGTCGGGCGTCTCACGCGGCACTGGTCGCGTACGGCTCCGGGAATGGTGGTCTCGCTGGTGCCGAACTTCAACCGGGCGATGGCGCGTGCGCTGAGGGCGTTCGACCCCACCGTACCCTTTGTCACCGTCATGACGGACCTGGCCGATCTCCCACCACACTTCTGGATCGAGCCGGGATGCACACAGCACCTCGTCTGCGGCACCGACCATGCAGTGCAGCAGGCCAGGGAGCAAGGCCTGGCGCCTTCGCAGGTGCATCGCGTCTCGGGGATGATCTTGCGACCTTCGTTCCACGAGGTGCCCGACTTCGACCGCGAACAGGTACGACAGGAGCTCGGCTTCGCGCCAGGCTCCACGGTGGGCGTGGTGATGTTCGGCGGACACGGTTCGACCGCGATGAAGCGCATCGCCGCGTCGCTGACGGACCGGCCCCTGATCCTCATGTGCGGCCGCAACGCTGGCCTCGCCCAGGTACTCGCTGCGCAGCCGGCACGGGCCCCGCGCCACGTGGTGGGATTCACGGAGGACGTGGCACGCTGGCTGCGACTGGCCGACTACTTCATCGGCAAGCCAGGTCCGGGCTCGATCAGCGAGGCGCTGCACTGCGGTTTGCCAGTGGTCGTCGCGCGCAACGCCTGGACCATGCCGCAGGAGCGCTGGAACACGGACTGGATCCGTGAGCAGGAGCTTGGCATCGTGCTGAGCGCCTTCACGCAGGTCCGCGACGGGGTGCAGCGGCTGCTGCACGACCTGCCTCGTCTGCAGGGCCAGGTGCGTCGCCAGCGCAACGAGGCCCTGTTCGAGGTCGCCGCTTTGCTGGCGCGCCTCCTGGAACGACGGGAGGAGGGGGCGGCACCTCCGCAGCCCGACCCCAGGCGGGCCGAGCAGTTGACACGCGTATAAATCGTTTATACGATTTATATCCTATCGACCACTCTTCGTGCCACCCCATGCCCCGACCCTCCCGCGCATTGCCTTCGGCATCTCATGCTGAGCAACCCAAGCCGGCCGCACAGGCTCGGCCGGCCGCTTCAGCCGTTGTGCGGTCCACGCGAGCGCCTGCCGCGAAGGCCGCGCGAGCACGAGCGCGAGCCCCAGCGCCCGCGGCTGAATCTGCAGCAGCACCCGTCGCCGCGTCCGCACCCGCCCCCATTCCCAAACGCAAGAAGCCCAAGCTCGTGCGCGACGGCTTCACGATGCCCGAGGCCGACTACGCGCTGCTGGCGGTGCTCAAGAAGCGTGCTCTGGGTGCCGGGCACGAAGTCAAGAAAAGCGAACTGCTGCGCGCCGGGCTCCGCGCCCTGGCGGCAATGCCGGAGCCCGCTTTCATCGGCGCGGTCGAGGGCGTTGAGCGCATCAAGCCGGGTCGCCCCGCAGCGGGCTAAGGCCCCGGCAGGACCATGGCGGTCAGCGCGGCTGCGAGGCTCCCGGAGCCCTCGGGGCAATCGGTGCCGCAGGCGTAGGCGGTGCCGCCCTGGCGCCTGCGCCCTGCAGTGAGGCCCTCAGGTCGTCGAGCTCCGGGCACCCCGCCGGGCACAACCGCTCGAGCGCGGCGAGGTGGGTGCGGGCGCGCGGCAGATCACCCAGTTGCACGTAGGCCTCGCCGATGTACTCGTGCGCACCGAGGTGATTCGGGTCGAGTTCGAGCGCGCGTGTGTAAGGCCCCAAAGACGCCTGCAGCCGCCCCAGCTTGCGCAAGGAAAAGCCGAGCAGATTGTGGGCGTCGGCGTCCTGCGGCTCCACCCGCACATGGGCGTCCAGCAGCCGCTCCGCCTGGGCCCAGCGCTGCTGAGCGATCAGCTCGCGGGCCTCGCGCAGGCTCCGGTGCTCGGCCGGCGGGTTCCGGTTGGGTACATCGGCTGCCCAGGCCGAGAAGCAGGCCATGGCCAACAGCGCCGTCCACCCGCAGTGCGCAACCTTGTGGGTCCGCCCCATCTGGCGAGTGAGCGCCCCAGGCTTGAAGCTGCCCGGTCGTGTTCGAGACGATCGTGAATTCCGGTCCATGCGTAGGACCTTAGGGCCCAGACATGAATTTGTCATGACGGAGCGATCCACTTCGGGGATTCGTGTGCAACCCGGCAGGAGCCGCCATGTCTCACCCCGATCTCGACTGCAACCCCACCGCCAACCGCCACTTCCAGGACGTCATCGACGAGGCCCTGGCCAACCCCTCGCGCCGCCACCTGCTGCGCGGTGGCCTCGGGCTGGCCGGGCTCGCCATGCTGCCCGGGTGCGCGAGCCTCGCGCCCGTGGGCTCGTCTGGCCCGGTGCAGGCGCTGGGTTTCCCCGCCATCGCCAAGAGCCTGGCCGACGACGTGATGCTGCCCCCCGGCTATCGCTACGCCGTGATCCACGCGACGGGTGACAGCCTGGACCCCAAGCTGCCCGCCTACTCGAACGCGGGCGCGGAGAGCGACGACTGGTCGCACCGCATCGGCGACCACCACGACGGGATGGACATCTACTTCATCGATGCCAACGGCCGCTACACCGAGCGCGACACCGGGCGCGCGCTGCTCGTGGTCAACCACGAAAGCTCGGCCGACGCCCACTTCATGCACCCCAACGGCCAAACCTCCAACGGCGCGAGCGGCAAGAAGTTCACGCAATTCGGCGACTGGGACCTCGGCACCCGGCCCGAGCTCGAGGTGCTCAAGGAGATCAACCACCACGGCGTGTCGATCGTGGAGATCACGCGCACCTCGCAGGGCTGGCGCATGAAGGCAGACTCGCCGCTGAACCGGCGTGTCACCGCGCAGACACCCATGCGTATCGCCGGGCCACGTGCGCACATCGAGGAGATCCGCGCGCAGATGGTGACGAAGTGGGACACCTCCGGCTCGATGAGCCGGGGCACACTGAACAACTGCGGTCACGGCAAGACGCCCTGGGGCACCTACCTCGCCTGCGAGGAGAACTGGGCGTTCTATTTCCAGGTGGGCTCGGCCGCGGCCGCATTGCCGCCCAAGGAGCAGGCTACGCGCCGACGCTACGGAGTCGCGTCGGCCCCGCCGGCAGCTGACCGCCGCACCAGCATCAGCCAAGGCTGGCACACCGTCTCGGCCACGGACGACCGCTTCGCGCGCTGGAACCTGGCCGCCACCGGCGCCAACGCCGAGCGCGACTTCCGCAACGAGGCCAACACCTTCGGCTACAACGTGGAGATCGACCCGCTGAACCCCGGCTCGACCCCGGTCAAGCGCGTGATCATGGGCCGCATGGCCCACGAGGCCGCCGTCTGCAGCCTCCCGGTGGCCGGTCAGCCCCTGGCCTTCTACATGGGCTGCGATGCACGCAACGAGTACATCTACAAGTTCGTGAGCGCCGCCGTGTGGGACCCCAAGGACATCGGCGGCGGCATTGCCGCGGGGGACAAGTACCTCAACGAAGGCAAGCTCTACGCCGCGCGCTTCGACGCCAATGGGCAAGGCGAGTGGATCGAGCTGACCGTGAAGGATGCGCGTATCGCCAACTACGCCCCCTTCCGCTTCGCCAACCAGGGTGAGGTGTACGTGCACACGCGCCTGGCCGCCGATGCCGTGGGCGCCACCAAGATGGACCGGCCCGAGTGGGGCGCGGTCAACCCCCGCAACGGCGAGGTGTACTTCACCCTCACCAACAACAGCGCGGCCAACCGCACCCCGGATCGGGTGGACGCGGCCAACCCGCGCGCTTACGCCGACGCCGACGGCAAGAAGTCGGCCGGTAACCCCAACGGCCACATCATCCGTTTCCGTGAGAAGGGCCAGGCCTCGACCTCCACGGCCTTTGCCTGGGACATCTTCCTGTTCGGCTCCGAAGCCACGATGGGCGAGCCCAACCTCTCGCGCCTGACGGCCGGCAACGACTTCTCCTCGCCCGACGGCCTGTGGTTCAGCCCCACGACGGGTATCTGCTGGATCCAGACCGACGACGGCGCCTACACCGACGTGACGAACTGCATGCTGCTGGCGGCCATCCCGGGCCAGGTGGGCGATGGCAGCAAGGTGACCGTGAACAACCGCATGACGGTCGGTGGCCAGGAGCGCTCCGGCACCCAGGAAACCTTCATCGGCGCTGCGCTCGGCGAAGCGAGGTTGCGCCGCTTCCTCGTGGGCCCGAAGGGCTGCGAGATCACCGGCATCGCGGAGACGCCGGATGGCCGCACGCTCTTCGTCAACATCCAGCATCCGGGCGAAGACGCGAAGTCCATCAGCAGTGCGAGCAGCCAATGGCCAGGCAACCGGGGCTACGGTCGTCCTGGCCGCCCGCGCTCAGCGACCATCGTCATCACGCGTGATGACGGCGGGGTGATCGGCGCCTGATCGCGGGGCCTCGGTCGGCGCCAGGCCTCTGGCCGGCGCCGGCCGCGGGATTTCGGGTCGAACAAAGAGTCCTCAGGGCGTCACGTGGATGTCACGCGGCTGTCACGGACTCACACAACAATTCGATTGTTCCCGAAATCTCGTCAGGAGTTGCGATGCGTGTGGGTATCAACGGAATGGGCCGGATCGGACGGCTGGCCTTGCGTGCCGCCTCCGGTGCGGCCGAGCGTCCACTGGACGACCCGCGTGCAGCGAACCGTCTCGAGGTGGTGCACCTCAACGAGATCAAGGGCGGCAGCGCGGCCACCGCGCACCTGCTCGCCTTCGACACCGTGCAGGGCCGCTGGCGCGCCGACATCCGGGCCGAAGGGCCCGCAGCCGTGCACATCGACGGGCGCACCCTGGGCTTCACCGAACACGCCACCCCGGGCGCGATTCCCTGGGGTGAGCTGGGCGTGGACGTGGTGCTCGAGTGCACCGGTAAGTTCCTCACGCCCGAGACGATCCAGGGCCACCTCGACCGCGGCGCCAGGCGCGTGATCGTCGCCGCACCGGTCAAGGTCGGCGACGTGCTCAACATCGTGGTCGGCGTGAACGACCACCTCTACGACCCCGCACGCCACCGCATCGTCACGGCCGCCTCCTGCACCACGAACTGCCTGGCCCCGGTGGTGAAGGTGGTGCACGAGGCCATCGGCATCCGCCACG
>JBDKFA010000143.1:0-3848 GCA_039798945.1 Pseudomonadota bacterium | reverse complement strand
CAAGATGCGCGCATGGGGCTACTGCTTACACGCCGCCTTGTCCTTGGCCTTCCCCTCGGGCTGCTGATGGCTGTGCCTGTGCAGGCCACCGAAGTCACCGGCCGCGTAGTCGGCGTGATCGACGGCGACACGATCGACGTGCTCACCGCGAAGTTCGAGACGCTGCGCATACGCCTGTCCGGCATCGACGCGCCGGAACTCGGGCAGGCATTCGGCCGCAATGCCAAAGCTGCTTTGTCCAGCCTGGCCTTCGCTCGCGCGGCCACCGTCGAGTGGCACAAGCGCGACCGCTACGGCCGGCTCGTCGGTAAGGTTCTGGTGGAGGGGCGAGACATCGCGCTCGAGATGCTCACCCTCGGCATGGCCTGGCACTACAAGCAGTTCGAGTCCGAACAGCCTGCGGCGAACCGGGGGCGGTACCAGGAGGCAGAAAACCGGGCCCGCGCAGCCCGCAGAGGCTTGTGGGCCGATGCCGCGCCGCAGCCGCCTTGGATGTACCGTGGACGGCACCGTGGGCAGAAGGAGTCGCCGACGTGACGTGCCAGGGACGATCGGCCTGCGGAGATCAGGGTTTGCCACAGAAGCGCCCTCACCGCCGGATGTCCCATCATTCGGTCACGCGGTGCACTACAAAGTGATTTCGGGGGTGCCTCCCTGTCCCCACCACCTTGGTTGCCCAGGTCACCGCGCTCAGGAGCCGCTGCCCAAATGGGTGCCGGCTCCTCTTTTTTGAGCTCGCGTGAGATCCGCTATTCCCAGGGCGGCTCAATGCTGGCGCTCGGACGCTTCCTTAAGGGTTGACCTTTCATGGCATTCAAAAAGCCGATAACCCATGCCACTGCGCCAGAAAGCCCCGACCGGCTGTTTCGCGATCTCCCCCGACGCAAGCACGCAAGCTTGTTCGATCATCAAGGTCAAGTGCTGCGCAGCTACGTGGCCCAGGCACTGGATGCGCCAGACGTAGCACTTCAACTACCAACGGGAAGCGGTAAGACGTTGGTGGGTCTCCTGCTAGCCGACTGGCGGCGGCGCAAGTTCCGCGAACGCATCGTCTACCTCTGTCCTACCCGGCAACTCGTTCACCAGGTCGCAGAAGAAGCGTCTGCGAAATATGGTCTGACGGTTGAGCCGTTCACGGGCCGGATCAAGAACTACGCCCCAGAGGCAAAGACCGCGTATCAGGACGGCGACCGCGTTGCCGTGACAACGTACAACAGCCTCTTCAACACCAATCCGTTCTTCGACAACCCTGACATCATCATCATCGACGATGCCCACGCTGCTGAGAATTACATGGCAAGCCATTGGACCTTGCGCGTGAGCCGATTCGAGCCCGAAGACGAAGTGTTGTTCACGGCCATGGCCAGCGTGCTCAAGGCAGTGCTTCCGCAGCACAACTACACCCGCCTGACCGGGGACTGGCAAGGCGTCGACGACATCAGTTGGGTCGACAAGATCCCGGGCCACCTGTTGACCGAAATCGCGGCCGAACTGCGGGCCACCATTACCGCGAACGTTGGCGATACGGATCATCGCTATCCGTGGCGCATGGTAGCCAACCATCTCCATGCATGCCAGCTGTACGTGTCTTCCAGCGAGATCATGCTGCGGCCGCTGATCCCTCCGACTTGGTCCCACGGCCCGTTTGTCGGCGCAAAACAGCGAGTCTTCATGTCTGCCACTCTGGGTGCTGGTGGAGATCTCGAACGACTCACTGGACGTCCGCGGATCAAGCGCCTGCCCATCCCCGAGGGTTGGGACCGCCAGGGCATCGGGAGGCGCTTTTTCATGTTTCCGGAGAAGTCCCTCACCGAAGAGCAAACGCTGCAGTTGCGGCGTGATCTGATGCGCAAGGCCGGCCGCAGTCTGGTGCTGACTACCAACAAGCTAGACGCCGAGGCAGTGAGCAAGGACGTGACGGAGCACCTGAAGTACCCGGTGTTCACGGCTGACGATCTTGAGGTCAGCAAGACCGGCTTTACCAGTTCTCCGCATGCGGCCGCCGTGATCGCCAACCGCTACGACGGGATAGACTTTCCTGACGACGACTGTCGGCTGCTCTTTGTGGAAGGCCTGTCCCGGACGACCAATCTGCAGGAACGCTTCCTCATCAACCGCATGGGAGCGAACCTGCTGTTCAATGAGCGCATCCAGACGCGCGTGCTGCAGGCGATCGGGCGCTGTACGCGAGGCCTGAACGACTACTCGGCTGTCGTGATCACCGGAGACGAACTGCCGGCCTACTTGACCGATCGTAAGCGTCGAGCTTTCTTCCATCCTGAACTGCAGGCCGAGTTGGAATTCGGGGTCGACCAGTCGACCAGGGTTAAGGCGCAGGACCTGCTCGACAACTTCGCCATCTTCCTGGACCACGATGAGGAGTGGGAGGAAGCAAACCAGGGCATCCTCGATGCGCGTGAAGCCGCGACGCAGGCCAAGTTCCCCGCCATGGACCAGTTAGAAGCGGTCGTAGCCCAGGAGATTGCCTGGCAGACAGCCGTGTGGAACGAGGACTACACCAAGGCCTACGATGCTGCACGCGATGTACTAGGCGGTCTCACTGACCCGGCTTTGCGCGGCTACCGCGCGCTTTGGCACTATTTGGCTGGCACTTCGGCCGAGGCTGCTGCTGCCGCAGGGGAAGCAGGTTTCGACGCACACGCGCGCACCCAATACCGCAAGGCCAAGGAAGCTGCCGCCAGCATTCCTTGGCTCATCGGGTTGGCCCGCGGCGGCGCAGGAGCAGCGCCAACGCCCGAGGAAATCGGCCACGGCGCGCTGCTGCTGCAGGTCGAGCAACTGGAAGCACAGCTCGTCAAGCTGGGCACGCTGCATAACCGCGGGTTCTCTGCTCGCGAAAACGCGATTCGCGAGGGGCTAAAGGACGGCAAGCTCTTTGAGCAAGCCCAAGTTCTCCTGGGTGAGCACCTGGGCTTCAACGCGGGCAAGCGGGAGGACGACGCATCACCGGACCCCTGGTGGATCGTCGGCAACATAGCGTTGGTCTTCGAGGATCATGCAAACGCCAAGAGTGAAACGTCGGTGATCGACGCGGGCAAGGCGCGCCAGGCCGCCTCTCATCCCGACTGGATGCGGGAGCATGTGCCGGCATCGGCCGGCGCGCAGATTCAACCGGTACTGGTCACGCCGGCGAAGAAGGCAAAGGACGGAGCGATGCCGCACCTGGGTCGCGTCGCTCACTGGGACCTGGACGATTTCAGGCAGTGGGCAGACCGGGCGCTCGTCACCGTCCGAGACCTGCGCAGGGACTTCCATGAGCCCGGTGATCTCGCTTGGCGGGCAAAGGCAGCCCAGGCACTGAATGACAGCCGTGCCGACGCTCCAGGTCTCTTTGCATGGCTGGCCGCACGGCCGGCTCGAGAGCATCTGACCGGCGTGCCCTGAGTCTCGACCCCAGGTCGACGGTGTCCACGATAGTCGACGAAACAGCGGCGCCAACACGTCAGGCCCACCACACGAGGCGTCTATGTTGACCCCACGGGAACTTCAGACCACACTCCGGGTCGTATTTCAACCTAGACAAAGGGAATGGATATGAGGAAGCTTGTCATCGTCTCTGCGGCCCTCGTTGCGGCCACTGCTGGCGCTACGCCAATGGTTACCGAGGCTGAGCGTCCATCAACGGCCGCGCCGGTTCTCGCAACCATGTCCGAAGGTCAGTCGATCGTTTCAGTCCTTGAGACCATCCTGCAAAACCAAGTCGGTCGTCGCGTCGACCTGGCCTCGGGTCGCTGGCTCGTGGTTTACGGCGATCGCGTTCTCCAAGGCACCGAGGATTTGGCGTCCATTGACTCTCGTGAGGTGATCTCCGTCCACTTCCTGACTCA
>JBDKFA010000142.1:0-6075 GCA_039798945.1 Pseudomonadota bacterium | reverse complement strand
CACCGAGGTGCGGATCTCGATCGGGCGCACGGTGCGCGTGTCGCGCCCGTCGATGCGCGGCTCGCCGGCCAGGATCTGGCTGCGCACGATGCGCGCCTCGATCTCGAACAGCAGCGCCTCGACCTTGACCTCGTCGAACTCCACGCCTTCGGCCTTCAGCGCCGCCTTGGCGCCGGCGTAGGCTTCGCGGCAGGCCTGGGTGCGCGCCTGCTTGCTGCGGATCTGGTAGGCCGCGCGCAGCTTGTCTTCGGCCAGCGCATTGACCTTGGCGATGAAGGCCTCGTCCTTGGCAGGCGGCGCCCACGTGCCGGCGGCGAGCCACTCGGGCTTGCCCGCATCGCGCACGAGTTCGTGGATGGCCTGGATGGCCACGTTGCCCTGCTCATGGCCGAAGACCACGGCGCCGAGCATCACCTCCTCGGTGAGCTGGTCGGCCTCGGACTCCACCATCAGCACGGCCGCCTCGGTGCCGGCCACCACCAGATCGAGCTTGCTGTTGGCGAGCTCGGCCTTGCCGGGGTTCAGCACGTACTCGCCGTTCACGTAGCCCACGCGCGCCGCGCCGATCGGGCCGTTGAAGGGGATGCCGCTGATCGACAGCGCCGCGCTCGAGGCGATCAGCGCCGCGATGTCGGCCTGCACCTCAGGGTTCAGGCTGAGCACGTGCACGACGACCTGCACCTCGTTGAAGAAGCCGTCCGGGAAGAGGGGTCGGATGGGGCGATCGATCAGGCGGCTCGTCAGCGTCTCGAGCTCGCTCGGGCGGCCCTCGCGCTTGAAGAAACTGCCCGGGATCTTGCCCGCGGCGTAGGTCTTCTCGATGTAGTCGACGGTCAGGGGGACGAAGTCCTGCCCAGGCTTGGCGTTCTTGGCCGCCACCACGGTGGCGAGCACCACGGTGCCCTCGATATCGACCACGACGGCGCCAGTGGACTGGCGGGCGATCTCGCCGGTTTCCATCGTGACCCGGTGCGGGCCCCACTGGAACGTCTTGCTGACTTTGTTGAACATGCTCATGGGGGGTCTCCTATGCAGGGCACGCGCGAGCCGGTGCCGGGGGCTGGAGGCCGTCGAGCCATGACAACAATGCCATTCCAGGGCGCCGCAGGCGCGGGCTGCGTTCAGCCGAGCAGGCCGACGACGCCTTGGAATGACACAGCAGTTGCCGGGCGGAGGCGGTCTCCGACGAATGCCGGGCCCCGTGCCTTCGAGCGTGTCGAAGGGCACGAAGCCCGGCGGGGATCACTTGCGCAGGCCCAGCTTCTGGATCAGCGCGGTGTAGCGGTCGGCGTCCTTGTCCTTCAGGTAGGCCAGCAGCCGCTTGCGCTGGTTCACCAGCTTGAGCAGGCCGCGACGACCATGATGGTCCTTCAGGTGGGCCTTGAAGTGCGGTGTCAGCTGGTTGATGCGCGCGGTGAGCAGGGCCACCTGCACTTCGGGGGAGCCGGTGTCGGCGGTGCCACGAGCGTGGGCCTGGACGACTTCGGCCGTTTGGGCGAGGGACAGCGTCATGCTGGAGTTCCGGGTTCGTGGAAGCCGCATGCGCCGAGCGTGCACGGGGCACGGCGGGCCGACGGTTTCCGGTTGGACTTGCGAACGCGGGTGAAACCGACCCGCGCCGTGCTGGAAAACCGTCTATTGTAGCGCGTCGGCGAGGCGCTGCAGCCCCGCGTCCAAACGCGACAGGTCACGCGAGGCGAAACACCAGCGCAGCCAGCCCTCCCCCTCCGGCCCGAACGCGGCTCCCGGGGCCAGCCCCAGGCCATGGTCGGTCACGAGCGACCTGGCCAGGGCGAGCGAGTCGGCTTCACCGTCCACACGCAGGAACGCGTACATGCCGCCCGGCGGCGGAGCGACCTGGACCCGAGGCAACCTCTGCAGCCCGGCGATCAGCCGCTCGCGGCAGGCGCTCAGGTGAGTCCGGATCCCGGGCACGATGTCCCCGGCGTGCGCGAGCGCCGCGAGCGCCCCGCGCTGCAG
Source organism: Pseudomonadota bacterium (assembly GCA_039798945.1). Lineage (GTDB taxonomy): Bacteria > Pseudomonadota > Gammaproteobacteria > Burkholderiales > Burkholderiaceae_C > Rubrivivax. The sequence goes on along the minus strand of JBDKFA010000142.1, from coordinate 4,095 downwards.
GAACACCGGCGCGCACGAGGTGTTGAACTCCAGCAACTTGCCCAGCGCCTGCATGCTGCCCTCGACCGGCGAGCGCGGGCCTTCCTGGGGCATCACCATCCAGCCCAGGCGCCAGCCCGTCATCAGGAAGCTCTTGGAGAAGCTTTGAACGACGATGAGCCGGTCCTGAGGGTCGGCCACGTCGAGGAAGCTCGGAGCCGCCTCGCCCGGGCCGTACCACAGCCGTTCGTAGACCTCGTCGGCCACGATCCAGGTGCCGGTGCGGCGGCAGTGGGCGAGGATCGCGCGCTGCTCGTCGGCGCCGAGGGTCCAGCCCGTGGGGTTGTTCGGAGCGTTGACGAGCAGCACCCGCGTCGCCCCGGTCACGGTCGACTGCAGGGCATCCAGGTCCAGTTGCCAGGCACCTTCGCGCGCCCGCAACGGCAGGCGCCGCACGTGCGCGCCGAGGATCAGCGGCTGCGCCGTCAGGTTCGGCCACACGGGCGTCACCGCCGCCACCTCGTCGCCGGGACCGGCCAGCAACTGGCAGGCCAGCATCAGCGCCGACACGCCCGAGGAGGTGACCGCCACGCGCTCGGGGCCTACCCGCCCGTGCAAGCCCGAGACGTAGGCGCCGATGGCCTCGCGAAGCTCGGCCAGCCCCAGGTTGTGGGCATAGAAGGTCTCGCCGGCACGCAGCGAGCCCTCGGCCGCCGCACGGACCACCGCGGGCGTGACCTCGTCGCTCTCGCCGAACCAGAAGGCCAGGACGTCGCTGCGCCCCAGGCCGGCATTGGCCACCTCTCGGATCTTGGAGCCCGGCAGGGCGAGGATGTCTGATCTCATGCCGACCATTGTGCCCGGGCCGGCGCCACGCAAGCGCTGGCTGGCTCGCGCGTGCCGATGCCTTGAAATCCTCCCGCCCGCATCCAGTTACCGATCAAGACCGAAGCCGGCCGGTCGACTCGAACCGATCCGAAACAGCATTCCTCTCATCACTGGAGAAAGCCATGTTCCTCGTTCCCGTCAGCCGCCGTGCCGCACCCTCCGACTGGTCGCGCCTGTTCGACGACATCGACCGCTTCTTCGGCGCGCCCGCCCCCTCCGCGGCTGCCGCCGGCACGACGGCAAGCCCGGCTCTGGACGTCACCGAATCGGCCACCGCATGGACCGTCCGCATGGACCTGCCCGGCGTGGCCAAGGAAGACGTGAAGGTCGCCATAGAGGGCAACCAGGTCAGCGTGCAGGCGCAGGCGCGGCAAGAGTCCGAGCGCGGCGAAGGCGAGCGCATCGTCTACCGCGAGCGCGGCAGCGCGAGCTATGCGCGCCGCTTCACGCTGCCGGCGGAGGTGGACCAGGCGCAGTCCTCGGCCAGGCTGGAGCACGGCGTGCTCACGCTGACGCTGGGCAAGCGCAGCACCGCGGCGAGTGCTCACCTGACCGTCAACTGAAGGGCCGCCCGGCCCTTCAGGCCCTTCAGCCCGCGCCCGTGCGGGCCGCCTCCAGCGGCCAGCGCGGGCGCACATCGAAGGCACCCGGCTCGGCGTCGGCGGGAAAGCCCGCCGACGTGCGCATCGCACCGGCCAGCGCGATCATCGCGCCGTTGTCGCTGCACAGCGCAAGCTCGGGGTAGTGCACGCGCACCCGGCGCGCGGCACACGCCGAGTCCAGGCGGCGGCGCAGTTCGGCGTTGGCCCCCACCCCTCCCGCCACCACGAGCCGCTGCAAGCCCGTGCGCGCCAGCGCGAGTTGCGCCTTGGCCACGAGCACGTCGACGATCGCAGCCTGCGTGCTGGCCGCCAGGTCCGCTCGCGCACGGGAGCCTGGGTCGGGCCCGAGCTTGCGGAACTGGGTCAGCACCGCCGTCTTCAGCCCGGCAAAGGAGAAGTCGGGTTCGCCGCTGTGCAGCAGCGGCCGCGGCAGCGCGAACGCGGCCGGGTTGCCGGCCTCGGCCAGGCGCGCGAGCGCGGGCCCGCCCGGGTAGCCAAGCCCCATCAGCTTGGCCGTCTTGTCGAAGGCCTCACCAGCCGCGTCGTCGATGGTCTCGCCCAGCAGCGCGTAGCGCCCCACCCCGTCGACCCGCATCAGCTGGGTGTGCCCGCCCGAGACCAGCAGGGCCACGAAGGGGAACGAAGGCGGATCGGCCGACAGGAAAGGCGACAGCAGGTGGCCTTCGAGGTGGTGCACGCCGAGCGCGGGACGGTCCAGGGCGAGGGCGAGCGCGGCCGCGTAGCCGGCCCCGACGAGCAAGGCCCCGGCCAGGCCAGGCCCGCGGGTGAAGGCCACGAGATCGATGTCGGCCGGCGTTGCGCCCGCCGCACGCAGGGCCTGCTGCGTCAGCGGCACCACGCGCCGGATGTGGTCGCGCGAGGCGAGCTCGGGCACGACGCCGCCGTAGGCCTCGTGCATGCGGGCCTGGCTGTGCAGCGCGTCGCCGAGCAGCCGCAGGCGGCCGTCGGGCTGCGCCTGCACCAGCGCCACGCCCGTCTCGTCGCACGAGGACTCGACCCCGAGAACGATCATCGGCTGCAGCAGCGCGGCACGCTCAGTGGTTCTCGCGGGCGTGGTTGATCGAGTACTTCGGGATCTCGATCGTCACGTCGCGGTCCGACAGGATCGCCTGGCACGACAGGCGCGAGGTGGGGGTCAGGCCCCAGGCCCGATCCAGCAGGTCTTCCTCGGCTTCGTCCATCTCGCCGAGCGAATCGAAGCCCTCCTTGACCACCACGTGGCAGGTCGTGCAGGCGCAGCTCATCTCGCACGCATGCTCGATGGGGATGCCGTTCTCCAGAAGCGCCTCGCACACCGAGACGCCCCGCGGGGCCTGCACGGTGGCGCCTTGCGGGCAGTATTCGGCGTGGGGAAGGATGCGGATGACGGGCATGGTGGTTCAGACCTCTTCGACCTTGCGGCCGGCCAGCGCAGTGCGGATGCTGCGGTTCATGCGGGCCGCGGCAAAGCCCTCGGTGCCGTGTGCCAGCGCCTGCACGGCGCCGTCGATGGCCGCGGCATCTTCACCGGCGGCCGCTGCGGTGACGGCAGACATCAGCGTGTCGATGGCCTCGCGTTCACCGGGCTCGAGTAACGCGCCGTCCGCCGCCAGTGCCGAGCGCGTGGCCAGCACCATGCGCTCGGCCTCCACACGCGCTTCGGCCAGTCGGCGGGCGGCCATGTCCTGGTCGGCGTGCGAAAAGCCCTCCTGCAGCATGCGCGCGATCTCGTCGTCGGCCAGACCGTAGCTGGGCTTGACGACGATCGACGCCTCGACCCCGCTCGCGAGTTCCCGTGCCGAGACGCTGAGCAGACCGTCCGCATCGACCTGGAAGGTCACCCGGATGCGGGCGGCGCCGGCGGCCATCGGCGGGATGCCGCGCAGTTCGAAGCGCGCCAGGCTGCGGCAGTCGGCCACGAGATCGCGCTCGCCCTGCACCACGTGCAGCGCCATCGCGGTCTGGCCGTCCTGGTAGGTGGTGAAGTCCTGGGCCTTGGCCACCGGGATCGTGGCGTTGCGCTCGATGATGCGCTCCACCAGCCCGCCCATCGTCTCCAGCCCGAGGGACAGCGGCGTGACGTCCAGCAGCAGCATCTCGCCGCCCGGGGAATTGCCGGCCAGCGCATGCGCCTGCAGCGCCGCGCCCACGGCCACCACTTCGTCCGGGTTGACGTCGGTGAGGGGCTCGCGGCCGAAATACGCCGCGACCGCGGCGCGCACCGCCGGCATCCGCGTCGAGCCACCCACCATCACGACGCCCTGCACCTCGTCGCGCCTGACACCGGCGTCGCGCAAGACCTGGCGCACCGCAGACATCGTGCGGGCCAGCAGCGGCGCGGCGAGCGCCTCGAGCTGCGACCGGTCGACCTCGACCTCGAGGGTGCCGGTGGAAAGCGGCGCGACGAGGCGCGCCCGTGGCGCCTGGCTGAGCTCCTCCTTGGCGGCCCGCGCCGCCACGAGCACGGCGCGACGGTCCTGCGCCGTGGGCGCGCTCAGGCCGGCCTGCTGCAAGGCCCACTGCGCGAGGGCATCGTCGACATCGTCGCCACCGAGCGCCGCGTCGCCGCCCGTGGCCACGACCTCGAAGACCCCGCGCGACAGACGCAGCAGCGAGATGTCGAAGG
>JBDKFA010000141.1:0-2589 GCA_039798945.1 Pseudomonadota bacterium | reverse complement strand
CGCCGCGAAGAAGGCCAGGCCCAATATCAGTATGGGAGTCATGGACATTCCAGATTCCTCAGACCTTGGTACGAACCAGGAACTTCATCCAGGCCACGCCGATCACGATCAGCGTCAACGAGATGGACAGCATCGTATGACCGCCGGGTGTCGTGAACAGGGGGCGCACGTATTCGGCGTTGACCAGGCTGATGAGCCCCACGACACCGAAAGGCATGACCGCCAGCACCCATGATGACAATCGGCCCTCGGCGGTCAGAGTCCGAACCTTGTCGCGCAGCTTCTGACGCTGTACCACCAGTCGCTCGATGGAATCGAGCAACTCGGCCAGATTGCCGCCGGTCTCGCGCTGGATCGTCACGGCCACCACGAAGTAGTTCATGTCTGGCACGGGGACTCGGTCTGCGAGTCCGTGCAATGCGTGTGTCAACGAGATGCCGTAAGTGATCTCGTCAGACAGCGTTCGAAACTCATCTCGCAGGGGTTCGGGCAACTCGTTGGCGCACATGCGCAACGCCATCGGCATGGCATGGCCAGCCCGCAGGGCACGCCCGAGCAGGCCGAGTGCCTCGGGAAACTGGCGATCGAACTCGAGCGTCCGCGCCGTGTATCGCGCGTACACGCGCCACCACGGCACGCCGGCCAAGGTCAAGCCGATCAGCACGGAGATACCGGCCGATGCACCCAGCATCACGAGCAGCAGGAAGGCAACGAGCGCCAGCGTGCCGGAGAGCAGCAACAAGTCCGCCGCCGTGCTGCGCAGTCCTGCGACGGCAACATATCGCGACAGGCGCACACCGATATCGAGCGATGACACCCATTGCTCCAGCGCTGGCCAGCGACTGCGGCCGGCACCCAGACGCAACGAAAGGCTTTCGACCGGTGCATCGTCGTCCAGAGCGGCGAGCCGGCGCGCGATGCGTTTGGCGGCATCGCTGTGGCGATCCAGCCAATGGTGATAAAGCGCTTCGATCAGGAGGGCAACGGCCAGGAATCCAGCCAGTCCGAATGCGAGCAAAAGCGGATCCAGATCCATCACGGGTGCCTCATGAGTTCAGACCACCAGCCTCGCGGGCAGGAACAGTGTGTCGGGCAGTTGGATACCACGCGTCAGGATGCGTTCGGCACAACGAGGGCGCACGCCGGAGGCGCTGAAATAGCCCTGCACCCGACCCTCCGCATTCACCCCCGTCTGCTTGAAGAAGAAGATCTCCTGCATCGACACCGTGTCGCCTTCCATGCCGGTGATTTCGGCGATGCTGGTCACCTTTCGGCTTCCGTCGGTCATGCGATTGACTTGCACGATGATGGTCACCGCTGACGCGATCTGCGCGCGAGCGGCCCTGGGGGGCAGGTCCACGCCCGACATCGCGACCATGCTTTCCATGCGTGCAACCGCATCGCGCGGCGTGTTGGCGTGGATGGTGGTCATGGAGCCTTCATGGCCCGTGTTCATCGCCTGCAGCATGTCCACAGCTTCCGGGCCGCGGGTCTCGCCCAGGATGATGCGGTCAGGGCGCATGCGCAATGCGTTGCGCATCAGTGCCCTCTGATTGATCTCTCCGCGTCCTTCGATGTTCGGGGGGCGGGTCTCCAGGCGGACGACGTGTGGCTGCTGCAACCGCAACTCGGCGGCGTCCTCGATCGTGATGACGCGTTCGTCTGCAGCGATGTAGCTGCTGAGGATGTTCAGCAGCGTTGTCTTGCCCGAACCCGTCCCGCCGGAGATGACGGTGTTGAACTCGGCCGCACCGACCGCGGCCAGGAAACCGGCCATCTCGGGCGACAGGGCCTTGAACTCGACGAGGTTCTCCATCCTCAGTGGGGTCGCCGAGAAGCGGCGGATGGAAATCACCGGACCGTCCAGCGACAAGGGTGGAATGACCGCGTTCACCCGCGAGCCGTCGGGCAGCCGGGCGTCGACCATGGGACTGGACTCATCGACGCGCCGACCGACTCGCGACACCACCTTGTCGATGATCTGCAGCAGGTGCGCATCGTCGACGAACGTGGTGTCGGTCAGTTCGAGCTTGCCACGTCTTTCCACGAAAACCTGGTGGGCCGAGTTGACCAGGATGTCGGATACCGTGGGATCGGCCAGCAGCGGTTCGAGCGGACCCAGGCCGAAGATCTCGTGGTGCACGTCCCGGACCAGATTGCGTCGCTCGTTGGCATTGAGCACAAGGTCCAGTTCGATCAGGAGTCGGTCGATCATGAGGCGCAGGTCCTCGCGCACTCGCTCGTCGCTCAGGGTCTGCAGGTTGCGAAGGTCCAGTCGCTCCAGCAGCGCCTGGTGGACCTTGCCCTTGAGTGTCTGGTAGGCGCGCGCTGCCAGGCGCGAGCCATCGATCGCGCCGGTCACCGGCGCCACCACAGCCGTGCTGGGCTGTGCAGGAATGGATGCACCGGTGGCTACGGGTTCGAGGCGGGCCGCCCCGCCGAGTCGGTCTCGCAGGTTCATGCGGAGGTTCTCTTGTCATCGGTGCTGCCGCGCAGCAGGCTGCCCAGCCAGGTCCGCGAATTGACCTTGGCGATGGCCGGGTGAGGCGCGATCTCGCTGGCCCAGGCGCGGAAGGCCTTCACGAGGGG
>JBDKFA010000140.1:0-25350 GCA_039798945.1 Pseudomonadota bacterium | reverse complement strand
CGTGACCTTGGCGCTGGCTGACCAGATCAGGTCGGAGGCGGCGCGCTTCATCGCCCGCGTCTCGTCGCCCTGCGCGCCGTAGCGCACCGCGGTAGTGGCCAGCACGTCGGCCCACACCTGGAACAGGAAGGCGCGCACGCTTTCCTGCACCGGCATCTCGTTCAACATGCGGCGCAACTCGATCGTGTATTGGATGGCCATGGTCTCGCGCTGCTCGACCTGCTGCGCCAGCGACACGCCCTTGCGCGTGGCCTCGTTCTCGGTGCTGAAGTAGTGCTCGAGGAACACCTCGAACTCGGTGAGCACGGTCTGGAACACACGCCGGCCGGTGTCGGGGTAGGCCTCGACCACCTGGACGACGCGCTTGATCTCCTTTTCGAGCGCGTCGCCGACGCTGCGCGTCGAGGTATCGAAGCCCATCACGCAGGCACCCATGCGGTCGATCAGCCGACGCGCAGGGTGGTCGGTGGTGGCGAAGAAGTCGGGCTCGGACACGGCGACGCGCAGCACCGGCATCTGCAGCCGCGCGAACCACACGCGCACGCTGGCCGGAATGCGGTCTTCGGTGAGGATGCTCTGGAACAGCAGCGCCACGATTTCGATCGTGGCCCGCTCCTCGGGCGTGGCGGCCGACAGCTTGAGCGCCTGCTTGCGCTGGTGCAGTTCCTCCAGCAAGGCCGGCGTGGTCACGGGCGCCTCGCCCGCGCGCTTGGTGCTGACGCCGACGCGCCGGCGGATGCCCTGCTGCGCCTGGTCGATGGCCTGGGACAGCGCCGGCGACAGCCTGTGCGCACGGCTGGTGTCGCCAAAGGACGGCAGGTGCCTGCCCACCAGCCGGTTCAGCCGCCCGAGCACCGCCTCGGCATGCTCGCCGCTGCGCGCCAGCGGTGCCGCGCGCGTCATCATGCGGGTTTCTTCGCCGACGCCGCTGCGGCCGGCGTCCGGGCCATGCCCAGGCCCCGACCCTTGGCCGGCACCGAAGCCCGAACTCTGGCCATAGCCCGAACCGCCGCCGCCCCCGGAGACGCCCGGCGCTTGCATCGGCACGTGGCGCGAGCGCTTGATGTACGGATGCAGGTCCACGTCAGGCAGCACGCCGTGCTCGACCAGCCAGCGGTTGGTCTCGTGGTAGGCCTCCTCGATCAGCGAGGCCACCTCCGCGTGCAGGCTGAGCTGCAACTCGCGCCAGCTGTCCAGGCTGCAGCCGGCCGCGCGCCAGGCATCGACGACGATGCGCGCCAGCACGTGGGCACGCAACATGTCCTGGGCATCGAGTTCCTCGCGCCGCTCCAGCGCCGACATGCGCGCGCGCAGGTCGGTGAACTCGGAGCCCGCCTGGTCCATCACGGCCAGCGCCAGGCGCGAGGTCAGGATCTCGCGCTCGATGGTGTCGTCATCGACCAGCGAAAGCGGGCCACTGGATGTACCGTGGGCTGGATCTGTCGGTCGCCCTGCGGACGCGCCGTCGAGCAGTGCATTGCGCAGGCTGTTGACCATGCTCCTGTGCCAGCCTGCGGCGCCCTTCTTCAGCTCGTGCACCAGATCGCGGCGGCGCATCAGGCTGGCATGCTCGGAAGGCTTGTCGAGCAGCCCGCTGGCCGTCGCTGCCAGCGAATTGACCAACGCCGGCAGGCCCTTGACCAGCTGTTCGGCGTAGATGCGTCGTGCCTGTTCGGCGATGTCGGCGTGATCTGCGCTGTGTGCCATGAGGTCGGGGATTGCAGTACCTCTTAGGTCAAGGCACTCTACACCACGGCCCCGGAGTTGGGATCATTGGGATCGATCTCCTTGCTGCCCGCCTTGATCAGGTCTTCGCGCTTGATTCCCAGCCACATCGCAATGGCGGCGGCAACGAATACCGATGAGTAGATGCCGAACAGGATACCCACGGTCAGCGCCAGGGCAAAGTAGTACAGCGTCGGGCCGCCGAAGATCAGCATCGACAGCACCATCATCTGCGTCGAGCCGTGCGTGATGATGGTGCGGCTGATGGTGCTGGTGATGGCGTGGTCGATGACCTCGTGCGGATTCATCTTGCGAAAGCGCCTGAAGGTTTCGCGGATGCGGTCGAAGATGACCACCGACTCGTTGACCGAATAACCGAGCACAGCCAGCACCGCCGCCAGCACGGCCAGAGAGAACTCCCACTGGAAGAAGGCGAAGAAGCCCAGGATGATGATCACGTCGTGCAGGTTGGCGATGATCGCCGCCACCGCGAATTTCCATTCGAAGCGCAGCGCCAGGTAGATCATGATGCCCAGCACGACGAAGCCCAGCGCCATGGCGCCGTCCACCGCCAGTTCCTTGCCGACCTGGGGGCCGACGAATTCGCTGCGCTGCAGCGTCACCGGTTCGCCGGCACCAGCGGCGCAGACCTGCTTGGCCACCGATTCGCCGCGGTCGCTGACGCCCTGCCGCGACTCGATCGTGCCACCTTCGGCGCGGCACAACGTATCGAAGACGCGGCCGACCAGTTCGCTCTGCTTGACGCCCTCGCGCAACGGCAGGCGGATCAGCACGTCGCGCGCACTGCCGAAGTTCTGCACCTGCGTGTCGCCGACGTTCATGCCCTCGACGCTCGCGCGCACCTTGCCGATGTCGGCCGGCTGCGCATAGGCCACCTCGATCACCGTGCCGCCGGTGAATTCGATCGACAGGTGCAGCCCGCGTGTGGCGAGGAAGAACACCGCCAGGCCGAAGGTGATGAACGAGATCACGTTCAGCACCAGCGCGTGGCGCATGAAGGGGATGTCGCGCTTGATGCGAAAGAATTCCATGTGCGCGCTCCTTCAGTCTTGCGTGGGCGTGGCCACACGCCCTGCGGCAGCCCCGTCGGGGCGCCAGACCTGGCCGATCGACACCGACTTCAGCTTCTTCTGCCGCCCGTACCACAGGTTCACGAGGCCGCGCGAGAACATCACGGCCGAGAACATCGAGGTCAGGATGCCCAGGCAGTGCACGACCGCGAAGCCGCGCACCGGGCCCGAGCCGAAGGCGAGCAGCGCGAGCCCCGCGATGAGCGTGGTGATGTTGGAGTCCAGGATGGTGGCGAAGGCGCGGTCGTAGCCGGCGTGGATGGCCATCTGCGGCGGCGCACCGTTGCGCAGTTCCTCGCGCACGCGCTCGTTGATCAGCACGTTGGCGTCGATGGCCATGCCGAGTGTGAGCGCGATGGCGGCCATGCCCGGCAGCGTCAGCGTGGCCTGCAGCATCGACAGCACCGCCACCAGCAGCAACAGGTTGAAGGCAAGCGCGATCGACGAGAACAACCCGAACAGCAGGTAGTACACGCACATGAAGGCGACGATCGCCAGGAACCCGTAGATCACGCTGTTGAAGCCCTTGGCGATGTTCTCGGCGCCCAGGCTCGGGCCGATCGTGCGCTCCTCGATGATCTCCATCGGCGCGGCCAGTGCGCCCGCGCGCGTGAGCAGCGCGAGGTCGGTCGTCTCCTGCACCGTGAAGTTGCCGGTGATCTGGAAGTCGGTGCCGAACTCGCCCTGGATCGTCGCCACCGAGATCGCCTCGCCCTTGCCCTTCTCGTACAGGACGATCGCCATGGGCTTGCCGATGTTCTCGCGCGTGGTGGCGCGCATCTGGCGCCCGCCCACGTCGTCCAGCCGCACCGATACCGCCGGGCGCTGGGATTGGTCGAAGGTGGAGGAGGCGCTCTTGAGCTGGTCGCCCGTGGCCACCACCTCGCGCTTCAAGCCCACCTCGCGCATGCGGCCGTCCTTCTCGCGCTGCGGCACGACCTCGGCCGCCTGCGAGATGTCGGGCTCGACGAGGCGGATCTGCAGCGTCGCGGTACGGCCGATGATGTCCTTGGCGCGCGCGGTGTCCTGCACGCCAGGCAGTTGCACGACGACACGGTCGGCGCCTTGCTGCTGGATCACGGGCTCGGCCACGCCCAGCTCGTTCACGCGCTTGTGCAGGGTCTCGATGTTCTGCTTGAGGGCCTGGGACTGCACTTCGACGAGCGCGGCGGGCCTCAGCCGGCCGCTGAGCACGACCGCACCGCCAGCCTCGGATGACTCGCTCCATTCGAGCGTGGGCAGCCGGTCGGCGAGCAGGGCCCGCGCCGCCTGGGCCGTGGCCGCATCCGGCAGCGTCAGCTTCAGGCCCTGCGGCTCGCGCACGAGGTTGGCGAAGCGGATCTTCTTGTCGCGCAGCGCCGTGCGCGCATCGCTCGCGTAGGTGTCCACCGCCTGCTTGAGTGCAGCGCGCATGTCCACCTGCATCAGGAAGTGCACGCCGCCGCGCAGGTCCAGGCCAAGGTACATGGGCAGCGCGCGCAGATTCGTGAGCCACTGCGGCGAGCGCGACAGCAGGTTCAGCGCCACGATGTACGAGGGGTCCTTCGGATCGGGGTTCAGCGCTGCGGCGATGGCGTCCTTGGCGCGCTTTTGCGTGTCGGTGTCGGCCAGGCGCACCCGCACCGAGTTGCCGTCGAACTGCACGAAGTCGGCTGCGATGCCCGCACCCTTGAGCACCTGCTCCACCCGTTGCGCGGTGGCGGTGTCGAGCTTCAGCGTGGACTTGCCGCTGGAGACCTGGACGGCCGGCGCCTCACCGTAGAGGTTGGGCAGCGTGTAGACGAGCCCGAGTAGCAAGGCGACGCCCAGGATGGCGTACTTCCACCAGGAATAGCGGTTCATCGAAAGACCCCGAAAGGCGGCACTCCGGGCAGGGCTGCGACGCGCAGCCTCCCGGTGCGCCGCCGTCTCACTTGTAGGTGCCCTTGGGCAGCACCTGCACGACCGACGGGCGCTGCACCTGCAGCTCCACCCCGTTGGCCACCTCCACGTGCAGGATCGTGTCGCCCAGGCGCGAGACGCGGCCAACCAGGCCGCCGGCCACGACCACCTCGTCGCCCTTGGCGAGCGCGTCGATCATCGCCTTGTGCTCCTTCTGCCGCTTCATCTGCGGGCGGATCATGATGAAGTAGAGCACCACGAACATCAGCACCAGCGGCAGCAGGCTCAGCAGCGTGGACTCCGCACCCCCTGCGGCCGCGGCGGGAGCGGCCTGGGCATAGGCGTTGGCAATGAACACGGAAAGGTTCCTCCGGCGCCCGTCACTCGCGGACGCAAACCCGGCAGTGTAGCCGGGGCGGCTTGCCCCTTTGGCGACCGGTGCCGACTGGTGGTGCCGACTGGTGGTGCCGACTGGTGGTACCGACTGGTGGTGCCGACTCGTGCCGACCCGCGCCTCCCCGTGCCTCACCCGCCATGACGAGGCCCCGGGGGGTGGCCCGATACCGGCTGCCGAGGCGGGCTCAGCCCGCCAGCGGCAGTGCGATCGCGTCCACGCGCTGCACCAACTCGGGCGTGAGCCGGCCCACCACCTCGAGCGCACCGAGGTTGGCGCGCAGCTGCTCCACGCGCGACGCCCCGGTGATCACCGTGCTCACGCGCGGGTTGAGCAGGCACCAGGCGATGGCCAGCTGCGCGGTGGTGGCGCCGACCTCGCCGGCGAGCTCGCCAAGCGCGGCCACCGCCGCGTTGCGGGTCGGGTCGGTCAGGCCTGCACGCAGGAACGCGTAGGCCTCCACGCTGCCGCGGCTGCCTGCCGGGATGCCTTCGCGGTACTTGCCGGTGAGCAGGCCCGAGGCGAGCGGGCTCCAGGTCGTCAGGCCTAGGCCGATGTCCTCGTACAGCCGGGCGTACTCCTGCTCCACGCGCTTGCGGTGGAAGAGGTGGTACTGCGGCTGCTCCATCACGGGCTTGTGCAGGTGGTGGCGCTCGGCGATCTCCCAGGCGGCGCGGATGTCGCCGGCGCTCCACTCGCTCGTGCCCCAGTACAGCGCCTTGCCCTGGGTGATCATGTCGCTCATCGCGCGCACCGTCTCCTCGATGGGCGTGTGCGGATCGGGGCGGTGGCAGTAGACGAGGTCGATGTGGTCCAGGCCGAAGCGCTGGAGCGAGCCGTCGATGGCCTGCATCAGGTACTTGCGGTTCAGCGTGTCCTTGCGGTTCACGCCCTCGCCGCTGCGGTCCAGCCCCCAATAGAACTTGGTGGAGACGATGTAGTTCAGCCGCGGCCAGCCAAGCTTGCGGATCGCCTCGCCCATGATGCGTTCGCTCTGGCCGGAGGCGTAGCCTTCGGCGTTGTCGAAGAAGTTGACGCCCGCGTCGCAGGCAGCGGCCAGCATCTCGACGGCGGCATCGGTTCCGACCTGGTTATGGTAGGTGACCCAGGAGCCGAGCGACAGCGCGCTCACGCGCAGGCCGCTGCGGCCGAGGCGACGGTATTGCATGGTGGAAGAGCACCGGTGGGGCCGGTGCGCAGGGGGTGGGGAAGCCGGCAAGCGTAGCGCATGGGCGCCGAGGGTGTATCGCGCTTGCGCTATCGTCGGCCGATGGACAGCACCGAGCCGCAGCCGCAACCCGGGCAGCCCGAGCCAGGCGCGGGACCGTCCGCGCCGACCGGCCTGCCGCCTGAGGGCGCACCCGCGCTGAGCATCGGCGTGGTCGGCGCCGGGCCGGTGGGGCTCGCGCTGGCGCTGCACGCCGCGCGGCTGCTGCCGCATGCGCAGGTCACCGTCTTCGATGCGCGTGCGGCCGAGCAGGACGTCTCGGCCGACCCGCGCACGCTGGCGCTCTCGCTGGGCAGCGTGCAGCTGCTGCAGCGGCTGGCGGCCTGGCCGCAGGCGCTGGCGCAGCCGATCCGGTCGGTGCATGTCTCGCAGGCCCCGCCGAGCCTGCCGGGCGACGCGTGCGTGCGCCTGCATGCGCACGAGCAGGGCGTGCCGATGCTCGGCGCGGTGCTCGCCTACGGGCCGCTGGTGGCCGCGCTGCAGCGCGCCTGGCTCGACGCCTGTGCGCGAGACCAACAGGTGCGGGCAGCCGCCGGTGCCGCGCCGCGTCTGTTCTGCGCTTTCGGGCACCCGGTGACCGGGCTGCGCAACCGGGGGGCTGCGGTCGAGATCGATGCCGCCATCACCCAGGCATTCGACCTCGTCGTCGTCGCCGAGGGCGGCGTCTATGCCGGGCCGGCGCGACTGCCGCGCGACAACGCAGCCGCTGGGGATGTGCCGGCGCGCGAACCGCTGCGCCACGACTACGGGCAAACGGCCTGGGTGGGCACGGCAACCCTCGCCGGCATGCCAGCGGGCACTGCCTTCGAGCGTTTCACCCGCCACGGGCCGGTAGCGCTGCTGCCGCTGGGGCCGACGCACGCCGCTCAGGGGGCCGCCGGGGGCGTGGCACGCGCCGCGCTCGTGTGGTGCGTGCCCAGCGCCGACGACCCCGTTCGCGCGCTCGACACGGCGCAGCGCGTGGCCGTGCTCGGCGCGCTGCTGCCGCCCGAGGCGGGGCGCCTCATCGGCCTGTCGCCGCTGAAGGACTTCCCGCTTGGCCTGATTGCCGAGCGCAGCCTCGTCAGCGGCCGGCTCGTGCGCATCGGCAACGCCGCGCAGACGCTGCACCCGGTGGCGGGCCAAGGCCTGAACCTGGGGCTGCGCGACGCCTTCGCGCTCGTGCACGCGCTGCGCGAGGCGCCCGGCCTGGACGCCGCGCTGCGACGCGTCGCCTGGCAGCGCGCGCCGGACCGCTGGACGATGATCGCCACCACCGATTTCCTCGCGCGCAGCTTCACCTGGCAGGCTCCTGCCGTGGCCGCCGCACGCGGGCTGGCGCTGGCAGCGCTGCAAGCGGCCCCGCCGCTGAAAAAGCTGCTCGCGCGGCAGATGATGTTCGGGCGGCGGTAGAAGGGGAAGGCGCGAGCGTGCCCTCCCCTGCCCAGTACGAGCCGGTGGTTGTCATCGGCGCGGGCCCGGCCGGGCTCGCCACCGCAGCCTGCCTGGCCCGACTCGGGGTACACGCCTGCGTGCTCGAGCGCGCGGCGAACGTCGGCGCCTCCTGGCGGGCGCACTACCGGCGGCTGCACCTGCACACCGTGAAGGAGCTCTCGGCGCTGCCCGGCCTTGCGTTCCCGGCGCAGGCTCCGCGCTATGTGCCGCGCGCGCAGGTGGTCGAGTACCTGGAGACCTACGCCGCGCACTTCGGGCTGCAGCCCCGGTTCGGGATCGAGGTGCAGCGCGTCGATCGGTTGCCCGAGGGGGGCGTGTGGGCGGTGACGTGCGCCGACGGGAGCCGCATCCGAACGCCCCATGTCGTGGTGGCCACGGGTGCCAACCGCCACCCGCGTCGCCCCGCGCTGCCCGGCGAGGACACCTTCACCGGCCGCGTGCTGCACAGCCACGCCTACCGCGACGCGGCCCCCTTCGCCGGCGAGCGCGTGCTCGTGGTGGGCATGGGCAACACGGGGGCGGAGATCGCGCTCGACCTGTGCGAAGCGGGCGTGCAGGCAGCGCTGTCGGTGCGCTCGGCCGTCAACATCGTGCACCGCGACGTGCTCGGGCGTCCCACGCAGCGCACCTCCATCCTGCTGGGCAAGCTGCCGCCCAGGCTCGGCCACGCGCTCGCCGGGTGGCTGCGCGACCTCACCGTGGGCGACCTCACGCGCTTCGGCCTGCGCACGCCGCGCGCCTCGCCGCTCGCGCAGCTGCGCGAGGAAGGCCGCACGCCCGTGATCGACGTGGGCACGCTCGCACGCATCCGGGCGGGCGACATCCGCGTGCACGCCGGCATCGCGCGGCTGCACGCGCGCAACGTGCACTTTGTCGACGGTGCTCAAGCTCGATTCGACACGATCGTGCTGGCCACCGGCTACGAGGCCGGCTTGCAGGCACTCGCGCCTGGCGTGGCGCTCGACCTGGACGCCCGCGGCCTGCCTCGGGCATCCGCCGGCGACCCGGGGCAGCCGGGCCTGCACTTCGTGGGCTTTGACGTGCGCCAGCCGGGTGGGCTGCTGCGCACGATCGGGCAGCAGGCGCAGGAGGTGGCCAGGCAAGTGGCCGATGCGGTGGCCCAGGACGTCGCCAGGCAGGCGCCCCAGGTGGCGGCACCGGGTTGACGCGGGCCCGCCGCGGGCAACGACCCTGTAGACAGAAAGTACTTTGCTTTATACAGTACTTCCACCGATCAACGTCGTCTCCAACCCGGGAGCCCACCCATGAACACCGCCACCACCCCCCAAGACGATCTCTCCTTCCTGCGCTCGCTGGCCGAGGCCGGGCGAGACGCACCCCTGCAGGCCGGCCCGTACCTCGTGGCCGGCGGCAGCTGGTTCGCCATGGCGAGCCTGCTGCTCGGGCTGCAGGCGCTGGGCATGCTCGCGCTGCCGGCGGCGGCGATGTGGTCGGTCTGGCTGGTGGCGATGGTTGGCTTCTCGGCCACGCTGTTCCTGCTCATCCGCCGTGACAGCCAGCGCGTGGCCAACACCACCAATGCCGTCATCGGCGCGGCCTGGTCGGCCGCCGGCTGGGGCATCTTCGCCTTCTTCGTGGCGGTCTACATCGTGGCTGCACGCACGGACAGCTACGCGGTGCTGAACACCGTCGCGCCCGCCGTGCTCGTGCTCTACGGCGTGTGCTGGAAGCTCAGCGCCGAGATCACGCGCCAGCGCTGGATGAACGGCGTCACCGCGCTCACTTTCGTCGGGCTGCTGCTGGTGGCCGTCAGCATGGGCAGCCGGTGGACGTGGATCGCCTACGCCGCCGCGCTCGTGCTCAGCGGCGTGCTGCCCGGGCTTTACCTGATGCGCCTGGCCCGCGCGGCGCGCGCCAGCACGGCCGCTGCCTGAGGGAGCCGTGTCGTGCGCAGTTTCGACGTCAACGAACTCGACGACGTGATCCACGGCCGCCTGCGGCTGGGCATCATGGCCTACCTGGTGGGCGCGGGCGCGGCCGACTTCACCACCCTCAAGACGCACCTGCAGGCGAGCGACGGTAACCTCTCGGTGCACCTGCGCAAGCTCGAGGAAGCCGGCTATGTCGCCGTGCAGAAGTCTTTCCGGGAACGCAAGCCGCTCACCGAGGTGAGCCTCACCGACAGCGGCCGCAGCGCCTTCGTGCGCTACCTGGAATCGCTGGGTTCGCTCGTGAAGGGGGCGGGCGGGTAGGCAGCATGAGGCATGAGGCATGAGGCATGAGGCGGCGCCACCGGTTCGCCCCGTGCCCAAGCGCCCGCGCGGGATCCCCGCGGCCGCAGCAGCGACCCCACTTCAGGCGGAAGCCGCCAGCATCGATTCGTAATCGGCCGCAGTGGCCTCGCGCGGATTGGTCTTGTGGCAGTGGTCGGCCTGCGCGCGCGCGATCACGGCCGCATAGGCCTCGCGCTCGACGCCCAGGGCGCCCAGGCCGCTGGGCAGGCCGATGGCCTCGGACATCGCCTGCACGGCCGCGGCCACCGCGCGCCCGTCCCCGGTTTCGCCGCTCACGTCCATCGCGCGCGCCAGGCGCTGCAGGCGTTGATCGGCCTGCACGCTGGGAGCGCCGGCGTTGAAGCGCAGCACCGCGGGCAGGAACAGCGCGTTGAGCGTGCCATGGTGCAGCCGCGGCTGCAGGCCGCCCAGCGCGTGGCTCAGGCTGTGCACGCAGCCGAGGCCCTTCTGGAAGGCGAGCGCGCCTTGCATGGAGGCGGACATCATCTGGCGCCGCGCCTCGCGGTCGCCGGGCGTGCGCACCGCGCGCAGCAGGTGCCGCCAGCCGCGCTCCAGGCCGTCGAGCGCGATGCCGTCGGCCGGCGGGTTGAAGGCCGGTGCCAGGAAGGTCTCGATGCAGTGCGCGATGGCGTCCATGCCGGTGGCCGCCGTCAGGGCCGCAGGCAGGCCCAGCGTGAGCTCGGGGTCGCAGATGGCCGACTTCGGGATGAGGTGGGGCGAGAGCACGCCGACCTTGCGGCCGTCGTCGAGGATCAGCACGGCGCCACGGCCCACCTCGCTGCCGGTGCCGGCGGTGGTGGGGATGGCGACGAGCGGCGCCACCGCGGGCGTGATGCGTGCGACGCCGCCTTCGATGGCCGCGTACTGCCGGAGCTCGCCGGGGTGCGTGGCCAGCAGCGTGACGCCCTTGGCCAGGTCGATCGAGGAACCGCCGCCAAGCGCGATGACGCCGTCGCAGCCGCCTTCACGCCAGGCCGCGACCGCCTCGCGCACCGCCGCCTCGTTCGGGTTGGCCGGCGTGCCGTCGTACACCGCCGTGCAGCGCAGGCTGCCCAGGGCGTCGAAGAGCCGATCGGCGAGCCCGGCCGCCCGCACGCCCCGGTCGGTGACCAGCAGCGGGCGTGTGATCCCCAGGCGCCGGCATTCGTCGCCGACGCGCGCCAGCGCACCGAAGTCGAACTGGATCGTAGTGAGGTAGTGGATGACGCTCATGGATGGGGCTCTGCGGCTAGGGGAGGCTTGAACGGTTGGGGCAGGGTACGGCCTTGCCCTGGCGGGCAGCCCGGCGCACGGCGGGCACCGGGCTGTGCGGGGGGCCGTCGAGCGCTACTCGGGCTTGATGCCCGCAGCCCGGATGGCCTTGCCCCAGCGCTCGTGCTCGGCGCGCTGGAAGGCCGCGAAAGCCTGTGGTGTGGTCGGCACGAACTTCGCGCCCTCGCTCTCCAGGCGCTTCTCGATCTCCGGCGAACGCATGATCTTCTGCACCTCGGCATTCAGGCGGCCCACGATCTCCGCCGGGGTGCCCGCAGGCGCGAAGAGCCCGATCCAGTTGGCCACCTCGTAGCCGGGCAGCGCCTCGATGGCCGCAGGAATGTCGGGCGTGGAGCGGTTGCGCGTCGAGCCGAGCGTGGCGATCGAGCGCAGGCGCCCGGCCTTGGCCTGCGGCAGCACCGTGGGCATCGTGGCGAAGATCATCTGTGCCTGGCCACCCATCACGTCGGTGATCGCCGGTGCGTTGCCCTTGTAGGGCACATGGACGATGTCCACGCCGGCCATCGACTTGAAGATCTCTCCGGCGAGGTGGCTCGTCGTTCCCATGCCGCCCGAGGCATAGGCGAGCTTGCCCGGCTGGCTCCTGGCGTAGGCGATGAGCTCCTTCAGGTCCTTCGCGGGCACCGACGGGTGCACCACCAGCAGCCCGTCCGCATCCAGCACGTGCGCGATCGGGGCGAAGTCCTTGAGAGGGTCGTAGGGCATCGACTTCAGCAGGAACGGGTTGATCGCATGGGTGCCGATGTTGCCCATGACCAGCGTGTAGCCGTCCGGAGGCGACTTGGCCACGAGGTCGGCGCCGATGTTGCCGCCTGCACCGGTCCTGTTCTCCACGAGCACGGTCTGCCCCCACGCCTCGGAGAGCCGGGTGCCGATGGCGCGCGCGAAGGTGTCGGCAATGCCACCGGTGGCAAACGGCACGACGATCTTCAGCGGCCGGTTGGGGTAGCCGCCCGTCTGCGCTCCCACACGCCCGAAGGCACCCGCCCCCATCAGGGAGACCAAGGTGGCAAAACGCCTGCGGTTCACTGTCATGTTCCTGTGCTCCTGCTTGAGAAGGGTCCACTCACCACTTCGCGTCCGCGCCGGCCAGGCGCTGCAGCCGCTTGATGGAGGGCAGCTCGACGAGCTTGCCCTCGTAGACGAGCGGCCGCGTCGGGTCGGCCTCGAACATCGCGAGGATGGCCCGGGCGCGGGCCTGCTCGGCCGGCGTGGGCGTGAAGGCCTGGCGGATCGTGGCGACCTGGCTCGCGTGCTTGGCCGACTTGCCGCTCATGCCCAGCGCCTTCACGCGGGCGCAGTCTGCCTGCAGGCCCACGGTGTCCGCCACATCGGGGAAAGGCGAGTCGATGACCGGCAGGCCCGCCAGTGCGCCGGCGTGCACGACACGCGATCGCGCGTACAGCAAGGGCTCCCAGGCCATCTCGCAGCCCAGTGCCGTGGACAGGTCGAAGCCGCCGAAGAAGAGAGCCTTCAGCCGCGGGTGCGCCTGTGCGATGCGGCAGCACGCTTCAAGGCCCTGCGCCGTCTCGATGATGGCGTACAGGTCCACCTCGCGCTGCGCGGCGTCGAGGAACTCCCCAGCCTCGCGCAACTCATTCGGATCGTCCACCTTGGGCAGCATCACGCCGCCGACGGCGGGGGCGCCGTCCGTCAGCGCACGCAGGTCCTCCCAGCCGTCGGGCTCCGTCAGGGCGTTGATGCGCGTGACGAGCTGCACCCCCTGCGGCACCACGACCTGACCGGCCGCATGCAGCAGCGCCGAGCGGGCCTCGGCCTTGCGGCCGGGCGGCACGGCATCCTCGAGGTCGATACAGGCGAGATCGGCACCACTGCCAAGCGCGGCCCCGAGCCCTTCGAGGGCCAGGGCACCCACGAAGAGGGTCGCCCGACGAGACTGCACGGCGCGCGTCACAACGGCTGGCCGGCCTTGAGCATGTTGTCGTAGTTGACCTTCTCGTGCACGTCCACGGGGTCGCCGCCGGCGCGAATGGCCGCGATCACGCGCTCTTCGGTGGCCTTCACCTTCTGTGCGATCGCGAGCGCCTCTTCGATGTGTTCCATCGGCACCACCACGGTACCGTTCATGTCGGCCAGGATAAGGTCGCCCGGGCGCACACGCACGCCGCCAAGCTTGACCTCGATGCCATAGCCGGCACACGAGGAACGCCCCCGCACGGACTTCTGGTCGATGCCGCGCGCATACACGGGCAGCCCGTACTGCGCGTACTCGTCGACGTCGCGCACCACGCCGTCGGTCACGGCGCCGGCCAGTCCGAGGTGCTTGGCGGTGGCGCCGGCCACGCCGCCCACCGAGTTGATCAGCGGGTTCTCCGACGCATCGACCACGAGCACGGCGCCCGCGCCCCCTTTCATGATGGCGCGCAGGGTTCCGGAGACCGTGGACTCGCTGCCCTGGCCAGCCGGCACCAGCTTGAGCGTGGCGGCCGGCCCCACGATCTTCGGGCAGCCGGGGTAGATCGGCAGGATGTTCGAGGGCTGCCCCGAGAGGCCCAGACGGTCCAGTGCGTCGGAGACGTTGGAGGCGTTGACGTTCAGGTACTGGCTGACGATGCGCGAGTCGATGCGGGTCATGGATGCTCCTTCCAGCCAGATACTAGGATGGAACCAGCATCAAGTCGATTTAATATTATTTGACTTGAACTCAAGCGGGAATAATGCCCATGCGCAACCTCGACATGGATGTGCTGCGCTCGGTCGTGGCCCTCGACGAGCACGGCACGCTGGCCCAGGCCGGCGAGCGGGTGGGCCGCACCCAGGCGGCACTGTCGCTGCAGATGCGGCGGCTCGAGGAAACCGTGGGCGAGGCACTGTTCAGCCGCGACACCCGGCGCCTGGAGTTCACCGAGGCCGGGCGTGTCCTGGTGGGCTACGCGCGGCGCATCCTGGCGCTGAACGACGAGGCGCAGCAGGCGGTGCGCGCCACCCGGCTGTCCGGGGAGTTGCGCTTCGGTGCCTCGCAGGACTTCGGCGAGGCCTGGCTGCCCCCCGTGCTCGCGCAGTTCCGCAAGGTCCATCCCTCGGTGGGCATCGAGGTGCGCGTGGATGGCGGCACGCGGCTCGTCGGGGCGGTGGACGCCGGCGAGATCGACATGGCGCTTGCCCTCGGCCTGGGTGAGCGCGCGGAGGCGTTGACCATTGGCCACCTGCCGCTGGTCTGGGTGGCCCATCGGGACTTTCGCTGGGTACAGGGCGAGCCTCTGCCGCTCGTGCTCTTCACCGCGCCCTGCCGCTTTCGCAACAAGGGCGTCGCCGCGCTCGACGCGGCAGGCATCTCCTGGAAAGTCGCGCTCACGAGTCCCGGGCTGCACGGCGTGTGGGCCGCGGTGAACGCGGGCCTGGGCGTCACCGTGCGCACGCCCGAGGGCCTGCTGCCGGGGCTCGAGGTAGCCGACCGGCGTCTGGGCCTGCCCGACCTGGGTAACGTCGATGTGTCGCTGCACGTGGGGCGCGGCCGGCTCGCCTCGCCCGCCGTGGCGAGTCTGGCTGCGCTGCTGCGCGACCGGCTGGCCAAGCGCATCCTGGAGCTCGAGGCCCGCACGCCGCTGGCCGCCATGTCCCGCCGCGGCCGCGCGCGCTTCGCAGTGCGCAAGACGCCACAGTTGGCGGCGGGTTAGCGCCGCACGCAGCGAAACGGCCAACATGAGCCTGCTGCCGAAGGATCACGGCGCGCTCCCATCGGCCTGGCCGGCTCAGAGCCTGCGGTGCCGCAGCGCCGGCAGCTGCGTGCGCACCTGCTGCAGCTGCGCCGCATCGAGCTCGGCCACCACCACGCCTTCGCCGCCCTCGGTGCACTCGGCCAGCACGCGGCCCCACGCATCCACGATCATGCTGTGGCCCCAGGTGCGCCGGCCGTTCTCGTGCACCCCGCCCTGGGCAGGAGCCAGCACCACGCACTGGTTTTCCACCGCACGGGCACGCAGCAGCAACTCCCAGTGCGCCTGGCCGGTGGTGTACGTGAAGGCCGCCGGCACGCACATCAGGTCACAGGGCCGATCGGCCTCGGCAAAGGCGAGCGCGCGGTACAACTCCGGAAAGCGTACGTCGTAGCACACCGACAGCCCCACGCGGTGCGCACCGGCCTGCACGCTCACGGGCTGGCTGCCGGCCTCCAGCACCCGGCCCTCGTCGTACTGCTCGCGACCGTTGTCGAAGGCGAAGAGGTGGATCTTGTCGTAGCGCGCGGCAAGCTCGCCGCCAGGCCCGTAGACGAGGCACGCGTTGCGCACCCGGTCGGCCTGCCCCGGTACGCGCAGAGGCAGCGTGCCGCCCACCAGCCAGATGCGGTGGCGCGCCGCCGCCTCGGCCAGGCAGGCCTGGATCGGCCCCCCGTCGCCCTGCTCCTCGGCGACGGCGAGCTTGTCGGTGTCGCGCCGGCCCATCAGGCAGAAGTACTCGGGCAGCGCGACGAGCTCGGCGCCGGCAGCCGCTGCCTCGGCCACGAGCCGGGCAGCGGCTTGCAGGTTGCGGGCGACGTCGGGCGTCGAGACCATCTGCACGGCAGCGATTTTCATGCGCCGCATTGTGCGTCGGGTGCGGCGCAGTATCCCTGTGGCAAGGTCAACCACGCGTTCGGGACTACTCTGGCCGCAAACCAATACGCCTGGAGGCGCTGCGACAGATCTGGCTGCTCTGCCGCGGCCAGATCCGGCGTGACCCCAGGCTCCGAGGGAACCTTCGCCGATGGATCTGCAGACCCCGGGCACCGAGGCACCCGGTCGATCCGGCGCCGCCGACGCAGCCCACAGCCGCTTCGTGCAGCGCATCCGACGCCGCTACGCCGCCGAGCTGGCGGAGCTGCCGCCTGGCCTGCCCGACGGGCAGGCGATGCGCAGCGCCGTGCAGGGCTTGCGCGAGGGCGGGCGCGACCTCGCCGCCGCGCTGCGCGTGACACGCCAGCTCGTGCTCGAGCGCCTGGCGGTGCTCGATGTGCAAGCCGGCGCCACGCTGGAGGACGTGACCGGCGCGATGACCACGCTGGCTGAAGTCACCCTCGAACTCGCGCTCGCGCAGGCGCGCGCGGAGGCCGACGCCCGGCACGGCACCCCGCGCGACGCAGCGGGTCAGCCCATCGACTTCTGGATCGTGGGCATGGGCAAGCTCGGCGCGCGCGAGCTCAACGTCTCCTCCGACATCGACCTCGTCTACGTCTACGAGGACGCCGGCGAGACCGACGGCGCACAGCGCGTGTCGGCGCACGAGTACTTCTCCCTCGTGGCCAAGCGGCTGTACGCGCTGATCGGCGACACCACCGACGACGGCTTCGTGTTCCGCGTGGACCTGGAGCTGCGCCCCAACGGCCGCTCGGGCCCGCCGGTGGTGAGCCTGGCGATGCTCGAGGAGTACTTCCTAGTGCAGGGCCGCGAGTGGGAACGCTTCGCGTGGCTGAAGAGCCGCGTCGTCGCGCCGCGCGCGGCAGTGACGAGCGGTCGCGCGCAGGCACTGCGCACGCTCGTGTCGGCCTTCGTCTACCGGCGCTACCTCGACTACGGCGTCTTCGAGGGACTGCGCCAGCTGCACCGCAAGATCCGCGAGGAGGCGCAGCGCCGCGCGGCGGGGCGACCGGGCCGGGCCAACGACGTCAAGCTCTCGCGCGGGGGCATCCGCGAGATCGAGTTCATCGTGCAGCTGCTGCTGGTGGCGCGCGGCGGGCAGTTCCCGGAGATCCGCACCCGCTCCACGCGCCGGGCGCTGCAGCGCCTCACCGCGCGCGGGCTGATGAAGCCGGCCACCGCGGTGCAGCTGGACGAGGCCTACGTGTTCCTGCGCCGCCTGGAGCACCGCATCCAGTTCCTGGACGACCAGCAGACACATCTGCTGCCCGGTGCCGAGGACG
The DNA here is from genome assembly GCA_039798945.1 of Pseudomonadota bacterium. Lineage (GTDB taxonomy): Bacteria > Pseudomonadota > Gammaproteobacteria > Burkholderiales > Burkholderiaceae_C > Rubrivivax. The sequence continues at coordinate 8,213 of JBDKFA010000140.1, read as the reverse complement.
ACCTGGACTGGATCGCGCAGTCGCTCGGTTTCGAAGGCCCTGGGCGCACGGCTGCGCTGCTGGACCGGCTTGGCGAGGTGCGCGAGCTGGCCGCCGGCGAGTTCGATGCGCTGCTGCACGACGGACAGGCCCCGCCGCCGCCGAGCCTGCACGGCGTGTGCCGCACCTGCGGCCTGGGCCCGCTGCCCGTGGACAGCGAAGTGCTGCTGGAGCGACTGCCCGAGCCGCTGGGCGCGCGCGTGCGGGCCTGGTGTGCGCAGCCGCGCGTGGCCGCGCTGCGCGACGAGACGAAGTTGCGGCTGGGCCGCCTCGTGCAGCGGGCCGAGCGCACGCTGGCCGAGGAGGAGTGCAGCGTGGAGGCGACGCTGCGCTTCATCGACTGGCTCGAGCCGCTGCTGCGCCGCGAGAGCTACCTCGCGCTGCTGGTGGAGCGCCCGGCCGTACTCAAGCGGCTGCTGCGCCTGCTCGGGCTCGCGCGCTGGCCGATGCAGTACCTGATGCGCCACCCGGGCGTGATCGACGAGCTCGCCGACGAACGGCTGCTGCACGCGCGCTTCGATCGCGTGGAGTTCATGCGCGAGCTCGACGAGCGCCACGCCGCCTGGGTGCGCGCCGGCGAGGCGAGCGAGGAGGCGCTGCTGGACACGCTGCGCCACGCCCACCATGCCGAGGTGTTCCGCACGCTCGTGCGCGACGTGGAGGGCGAGCTCACGGTGGAGCAGGTGGCCGACGAGCTCTCGGCGCTGGCCGATGCCACGCTCGCCACCGCGATCGCCTGGTGCTGGGGCCTGTACCGGCTGCGCCACCGCGAAGCACCGAACTTCGCCGTCATCGCCTACGGCAAGCTCGGCGGCAAGGAACTCGGCTACGGCAGTGACCTGGACCTCGTCTTCCTCTACGACGACCGCGACGAGCCCGATGCCGACCGCGCGCAGGAGGTCTACGCCGGCTTCGTGAGGAAGCTCATCACCTGGCTCACGCTGCGCACCGCCGCGGGCGAGCTCTTCGACATCGACACCGCGCTGCGGCCCAACGGCAACTCGGGGCTGCTCGTGACCTCTATCGCCTCCTTCGAGCGCTACCAGGACGGGCGCGGCAGCAACACCGCGTGGACCTGGGAGCACCAGGCGCTGACGCGGGCGCGCTTCTGTGCGGGCGAGGCCGCCATCGGCGCGCGCTTCGACGCCGCGCGCGAGCGCGTGCTCACGGCCCCGCGCGACGCCGCCGCACTGCGCGCGGAGGTGCACGCGATGCGCGAGAAGGTGCGCGCCGCGCACGCGGTGCCGGCGGGGCGCTTCGACGTCAAGCACAGCCCCGGCGGCATGATGGATGCCGAGTTCGCGGTGCAGTGGCTCGTGCTCGCCCACGCGGGCGAGCACCCGCAGCTGCGCGAGAACGTCGGCAACATCGCGCTGCTGCAGCGCGCCGAGGCCTGCGCCCTGCTGCCCGCGGCTACGGGTGCGGCGGCCGCCAACGGCTACCGGGAGCTGCGCCGCGCGCAGCACCGCGCGCGGCTGGACGAGCGCCCGACGCACTTCGAGCTCGGCGCCACGGGTCCGGACGACGTGCTCGCCACGGCACGCGAGGCGGTGCTGCGGGCGTGGCACCACGTGTTCGGGTGAAGGCTGCCGGGGCGGCCGCCTGGGGCCGCTGTCACGCGTGGGCGCTGCTGGCCGCGCTGCTGGACCTGGGGGCACTGGGCGGGCAGTTCGCCGGCGCCTTCGTCGGCGAGACCGCTGCGCGCGAGGCCCTCGGCTGGGTGCCGGGGCACGCACTCACCGAACCCTGGCGCGCCTGGACGGCAGCCTGGGTGCACCTGAACGGCGCGCACCTGACGGGCAACCTGCTCGCCTGCGTGGCGGTGGGCGCCTTTGGCCAGTTCGCGGCGTGGGCGGTTCGGGCTGCCCCCGGCACGGGCGGCACCGGCCGGGACGGCGGCACGTTCGAGCCCCTCACCGATGACGCGATCACACCCGCGTGGACGCTCGCCTGGCTCGCCGCCTGGCCGCTCACGCACCTGCTGCTCGCCGCAGAGCCCCGGGTGACGGGCTATGCGGGCCTGTCGGGCGTGCTGCATGCGGGGGTGGCGGTGGCCACACTCGGGCTGCTCGTGCAGGGCCGGGGACGCGCGCGCGCCGTGGGTGCGGCCGTGCTCGCCGGGCTCGTCGTGAAGCTTGCGCTCGAGCAGGCCTGGCGCGCGCCCGTGCAGGCGCTGCAGGACGGGGACATGCCGGTGGCGGTGGCCGCCCACGCGGCAGGCGCGTGTGCCGGGCTCGCGTGCGGGGCGGCAGCGCTGCTCGTCCGACGCGCCACAATGCGAAGCGGGCGCCTGCGCGGCGGGCGCTTCGATCCCGGCCCGCCTTGAACCCACCCGCCCCCAACGACCGACGCAGCACCCTGGACGGCCTGGCGGTGGCCATGCTGCTGCTGTGCTGCACCTCCTGGGGCCTGGGGCAGGTGGCCACCAAGGTCGCGCTGCAGCAGATGCCCCCGCTGCTGCAGGCCGGACTGCGTGCCGCGATCGCGGTCGCGCTCGTGGCGCTGTGGTCGCGCTGGCGCGGCGTGCCGCTCTTCCAGCGCGACGGCTCGATGCGCGCTGGCATCCTGGCCGGCGTCCTCTTTGCGGCCGAGTTCGCCTGCATCTTCGTCGGGCTGCAGTACACCAGCGCCTCGCGCATGACGGTGTTCGTCTACGCCGCACCCTTCATCGTGGCCCTGGGCATGCCGCTGATCGCACGCGGCGAGCGCCTGGGCGGCACGCAGTGGGCCGGCCTGGCCATCGCCTTCGCCGGGGTGGCCTTCGCGTTTTCCGAGGGCTTCACCGGGAATGCGCCCGCCGGCCCGCACCAGTGGGTGGGTGACGCGCTCGGGCTCGCGGCGGCGCTGCTGTGGGGCGGCACGACCCTCGTCGTGCGCGCCTCGCGCCTGGTCACGTTGTCGCCCGAGAAGACGCTCGCCTGGCAGCTCCTGCTGTGCGCGCTGCTGCTCGTGCCCGCCGGGCTCGCGCTGGGCGAGCCCTGGCCCGCGCGGCTGGACGGCTGGCCGCTGGCCGCCTTCGCCTTCCAGTCGGTGATGGTGACCTTCCTCACCTTCTTGCTGTGGTTCTGGCTCGTACGCCACTACCCGGCGACGAAGGTCGCGTCCTTCACGCTGCTCACGCCACTCATGGGCACGCTCGTTGGCGTGCTGCTGCTGGGCGAGCCGCTCACCGTGCGCCTGGCGGTGGCGGCAGCGGCGGTGGCGCTCGGCATCTGGATGGTGAACCGGCCGAGCTATCGTCAGCACCCCTGAACCCGGAGACCTCCCGATGATCGAACTGTGCGGATTCCCGCTCTCGAACTACTACAACAAGGTCAAGCTCGTGCTGCTCGAAAAGGGCGTCGTCTTCACCGAGGTGCGCGTGCCCACGGGCTCGACCGACGAAGCCGTGCTCGGGGCCTCGCCGCTGGGCAAGGTGCCCTTCATCCGTACGCCGCAGGGTCCGCTGTGCGAGAGCCAGGTCATCGTCGACTGGCTCGAGGCCGCCTACCCGCAGCCCGCGCTCGTGCCCGCCGACCCGTTTGCCGCGGCCAAGGTGCGCGAACTGGCCACCTTCATCGACCTGCACCTGGAGCTCGTCGCGCGCGAGCTCTACGGCCAGGCCTTTTTCGGCGGTACCGTGAGCGAGGCCACGCAGCAGCGCGTGAGGAAGACGCTCACGAAACACATCGCCGGCTTCAAGCGGCTCGCGAAATTCTCGCCCTACGTGGCAGGCGACACTTTCACGTTGGCCGACTGCTCGGCCTGGGTGAGCCTGCCGCTGGTGGGGATGGCCACCAAGACCGTGCTCGGCGAAGACCTGCTCGCCGCGCAGGGGGTGGACTGGAAGGCCTACGGCAAGCTCGTGGGCGAACGGCCGTCGGCGCAGAGGATCACGGCCGACCGCAAGGCCGACCCGCTGCCCCCGAAGGACTGACGAGCCTCTTCACGCTCCGGCCGCGGCGCCGCCCCGGTACCGGCGGCAACCGAGGCCCCTGCCGGGGCCTCAGGCCAGGCCTGTCGCGGCTGCCGCGACAGGGGCCGGCACGCCGCGACCGGCGAGTTCCTTGCGGTACCGGTTGAGCTCCTGCACGCTCGCGAAGCTGCGCTCGAACAGCAGAGACAGGTTGTGCAGGATGCGCTCCACCACCTTGCCCTCCCAGGCAGCGTCGAACTGGATCTGCTTGTCCAGCCAGCGCTCGAGCCAGGCCGGGTCGGGCAGGCGGCTTTGCACGGTGTCGCGCGGGAAGAGCTTCTCGCTCACGTGCAGGTTCGTCGGGTGCAGCGCCTGCGCGGTGCGCCGGGCGCTGGCCATCAGCACCCCCACCTTCGCGAAGGCGGTGCGCGCCTCGTCGCCGAAGCGGCCGAGCGCACGCTTCATGTAGCGCAGGTAGGCCCCGCCGTGGCGCGCCTCGTCTCGCGCGAGCGTCTCGTAGATGGACTTGATGACCGGCTCGGTGTGCCACTCGGCTGCGCGCCGGTACCAGTGGTTCAGGCGGATCTCGCCGCAAAAATGCAGCATCAGCGTCTCGAGCGCCGGGGCGGGGTCGAACTCGAAGCGCACCTCGTGCAGCTCGGCCTCGGTGGGCACGAGCTCGGGCCGAAAGCGCCTGAGGTACTCCATCAGCACGAGCGCGTGCTTCTGCTCCTCGAAGAACCACACGCTCATGAAGGCGGAGAAGTCGCTGTCGTCGCGGTTGTCGCGCAGGAACATCTCGGTGGCCGGCAGCGCCGCCCACTCGGTGATGGCGTTCATCTTCACCGTGCGGGCCTGCTCGTCGGACAGCTGCGCCGCGTCGAAGCTCGCCCACGGAATGTCCGTGTCCATGTTCCAACGAACGGACTCGAGCTGCTTGAAGAGTTCAGGGTAGAGCATGGGACGCGTCGAAGCAGGGTCGCAGGGGGCGTGGCCACCGGGCGCGCGCACACGCATGGCAGACCATCACCAGGGGTCATTGTAATGTCAAGCTATCTTGACATATCATGTGTCACATGACTCGGACAACCGATATCCGACCAACCAGTTTACTTTTTGAACGCTATAGTAGCGGTCAGTATGACTGTTCGCCCTCGTCCGCCCACATTCTCGGCCATGGTCGCCCCATCGGGCGGCCTGCGCCAGCCTGTGCGGGCGTCGGGGGCTGTACTGTTTCTGCCGAGCGGTCGGCCGGTCACGCCGGCTGAAATCCCGGAGCGCGTCTCCTCCTCCCTCCCTCCCTCATTCGCTCAGGGGCGCCGCGCGGCAGCTTTTTACACCGGGGGCCGGCCTGGCGCCGGCTTGCGCCCATGAAACGCCGCGTCGCCGTCGTGGGTTCCGGCATCTCCGGGCTCGGCGTGGCCTGGTCGCTCGCGGGGCAGGCCGAGGTCACGCTGTTCGAGGCCGGCACGCACTTCGGCGGCCACAGCCACACGGTGGACGTGACGCTGGAGGGCGTGACGCACGGCGTGGACACGGGCTTCCTCGTCTTCAACCACCGCACCTACCCGCTGCTGCGCCAGCTCTTCGAGGACCTGGGCGTGCCCACCGCCGCCTCGGACATGTCCTTCTCGGTGCAGCACCGGGCCAGCCACCTCGAGTGGAACGGCGCCACCCTGAACACCGTGTTCGCGCAGCGCCGCAACCTGCTGCGTCCGGCCTTCCTCGGCATGCTGCGCGACATCCTGCGCTTCAACCGGCTGGCCACGGCGCTCGCCGAGCAGGGGGCCGACGAGGCGCTGCACGAGCCCATCGGCGACTTCCTCGTGCGCCACGGCTTCGGACAGGCCTTTCGCGACTGGTACTTCCTGCCGATGATCGGTTGCATCTGGTCGTGCCCGACCGACCAGATGCTGCGCTTTCCGGTGGGCACGATGGTGCGCTTCTGCCACAACCACGGCCTGATCCAGGTCGAGGGACGACCGCAGTGGCACACGGTGCGCGGCGGCTCGCGGGAGTACGTCAGGCGCATGCTCGCGCGCATCCCTGACGCACGGCTGGCCACGCCGGTGCGCGCCGTGCACCGGCTGCCCCCGGGCAGCGGCGCGGCTGGCGTGCGCGTGCTCACCGACCACGGCGAGGAGCGCTTCGACGACGTGGTGCTCGCCACCCACTCCGACCAGAGCCTGGCGCTGCTGGCCGATGCGAGCGCGGACGAGCGCCGCTGGCTTGCGGCGCTGCGCTACCACCGCAACCGCACGGTGCTGCACACGGACACCTCGGTGATGCCCAGGCGCCGCCTGGCCTGGGCGGCGTGGAACTACGAACGCGCCCCGAGTGCCGGCCAGGAGCAGGCCGCCGTGTGCCTGCACTACTGGATCAACCGGCTGCAGCCGCTGCCGTGGCAGACCCCGGTGATCGTGTCGCTGAACCCGACGCGGCCCATCGACCCGCGCCGCGTCATCGCGGATTTCGAGGTCGACCACCCGGTGTTCGACCTGGCGGCCATTGCCGCCCAGCGCGAACTCGCCCGCTTCCAGGGGCGCTCGCACGTCTGGTTCTGTGGCGCGTGGACGCGCTATGGCTTCCACGAAGACGGGCTCATGTCGGCGATGGCGGTCGTCAAGGGCCTGCGCGCGCAGTGGGCCCTGCAAGACGACGCCGCGCGAGCGGCGTGAACCGGCACATGGGCGCGGTGGACACCGTGGCCCCTCGCCCGGAATGGCCGAAGGCCGATGCCGGGCAGGCGTCCGTGGCCCTCCGGCCGGCGCCGCTGCTGGCCTTCGGCGAAGTGCGCCACACGCGGCTGCGACCCGCTGCCCACCGCTTCGCCTACCCGACCTTCTTCCTGATGCTGCCCATGCGCACGCTGCGCGAGGCGCCCGACGCCGCGCTCGCGCGCAACCGCTTCGGGATGATCGCCTTCCACGACACCGACCACGGCGACGGCCGAGCCGATGCGCTCGCGTGGGCCGAGGAGCTCCTCGCGCGCGAGGGGGTTGCGGATGCGGACGGCGAGATCTGGCTGCAGACCTACCCACGCGTGCTCGGCTACGCCTTCAAGCCCGTGAGCTTCTGGTACGCGCACCGGCGCGACGGCTCCCTTGCCGCCGTCGTGGCGGAGGTCAACAACACCTTCGGCGAGCGCCACTGCTACCTGCTGGCCGGCCCGGGGGTCGCCTTCGGCCGGGAGCTGGCGGCCGACAAGGTCTTCCACGTCTCGCCCTTTTGCGAGGCACGCGGCCGCTACCGCTTTCGCTTCATGCGTGCCGGCGCGCGGGTGGTGGCACGCATCGAGCACGACGACGCGCAGGGCCCGCTGCTGCTGACGAGCGTGTCCGGGCGCCTGCAGCCGCTGAGCGCGGCCAGCGTGCGCCGCGCGCTGCTGTCGATGCCACTGATGAGCCTGGGCGTGACGGCACGCATCCATTGGCAGGCGCTGCGCCTGTGGTGCAAGCAGGTGCCGTTCTTTCGCAAGCCGCCCGCGCCCGAGACCTTCGTCACCCGCTGAGAGCACCAGCCGTCCGCCGCCGGCGCCCCTGTTGACCGGCCACACACCCGACACACCCGTTCACCTCCGAACATCTGCCTGCCTGGAGCCCGCCGATGTCCACGATCGCCGCCACCCCCTCCTCCTTCACCCTGCCCGCAGGCGCGCCGGCCCCTGCGCGCCCGGTCTTCGCGCTGCTGCGCCAGTTGCGCCACGGCACGCTCGACGTGCAGCTGCCCGACGGGTCGCAAGCCCGGTTCGGCCCGGGTGGCGAGCCGCAGGCACAGTTGCGCCTGGCCGACTGGCGGGTGTGCGCAGCCGCGCTCAAGAGCGGGGACATCGGCTTTGCCGAGACCTTCATCGACGGCGGCTGGTCGAGCCCGGACCTCACGGCGCTGCTGCGGCTGTTCATCGCCAACCGCGATGCGGTAGAGCAGGTGATCTACGGCCGCTGGTGGGGGGTGCTCGCCTACCGGCTCAAGCACCTGCTGCAGCGCAACTCGCGCCGCGGCAGCCGCAAGAACATCCACGCCCACTACGACATCGGCAACAGCTTCTACCGGCTGTGGCTGGACGAGACGATGACGTACTCGAGCGCGCTCTTCGGCGGGCGCCTGGAGCAGGGGCTGCCCGAGGCGCAGCGCGCGAAGTTCCGCCGTGCGCTGGACGAGTGCGGCGTGCAGGCCGGCGACCGGGTGCTCGAGATCGGCTGCGGCTGGGGTGCCCTGGCCGAGGAAGCGGCCTGCAGGCGCGGCGCGCGCGTGACGGGGGTGACGCTGTCCACCGAGC
>JBDKFA010000139.1:0-2759 GCA_039798945.1 Pseudomonadota bacterium | reverse complement strand
ACCCGCCCACCAGGTGGAATGCGCAGCCACTCGATCGAGAGCCCGTGGGGGTTCAGGACCGGGGCCAGTTGGTCGCGGTCCTGCGTGATGCCCAGGCCGATGGCGGGCGCCAGTTCCGCCCCGCATCCGGGCAGCGAGGCGTCCAGCAAAGCCCGGCTCGACCAGCGCAGGTCCGAGAAGCGAACGATGCGGCGAGCCATCTCCTGTGGAGACCAGCACTTCAGACGGGCGATCTCCTCGGCCGTCATGGGTTGGACCGGACGCTCCTCGGGGCCCATGCGGTCCCCCCGCCGGGAGTCGACGATCCGGTAGCCCTCGGTGAGCTGCACGCCCTGGGCCGCTGCGGCCTCCAGCGTGCTGGGCCCCCACAGGATGCCTCCTGTGTTGTCGCCGCCCAAGGCCGTGAACATGAACCCGTCGTCCACGCCGATGTTGGTTAAGCCTCGGTAGATCCAGGTGGGAACCGACACCAGATCACCCTCACCGATGGGTGCCGACTCCACCGCGGGGTTGAAGCCCCACTCGATGCGCCAGTCTCCTCGCGTGCAGATGAAGACCTCGCAGGTGAAGTGCATGTGCGCCGGGTTCGCCTTGCCGTGCGGCATGGACACGCCGCCCACCTGGAAGCCATGGGGCTCGCGCAGGCTCACGGGTTGGTTCGGGTTCTGCGACACGCCTGGGCCGATGAGCGCGTAGTTGTACTTGGGCGTGGAGGCCGGGATGCAGTAGTCGATGAAGGCTTCGGTCGAGTACTTCAGGCCTGCGAAGGGGATGAACCGCTCTGCCAGGGCTTCAGGTGTGATCAAAGGCGTTCTCCCGGGAGATGGGGGCAGGCTCGGCGAGCCAGGACCGCAAGAGGCCGGTCAGGCGTGCGGGTGCCTCGAGGGGCAGGAAGTGTCCGCAGCGAGGAATCTCTGCCCACCGAACGGCTGGTGCGGCCTCGAGGATGCGCTGCTGAAGGGCCCGAGGGCACAGCTGATCATATTCGCCGCTGACCAGCAACAGGGGTGCGGCGCTTCGAGCCAGCACCCGCAGCCCGTCGGGTCGCCTGCCCGCCCAGTCGAATTGCGCCTTGGCGACGCGGCGCGGTGTGGCCGCTGCCATGTCGCGCACCAAGCGTGCGTGCCTTTGGCGCTGCCGAGGGTGATGAAAGTAGGCGGGCTTGCAGGCGCGCGCGACTGCCCTCGCGCCCTGCGCTTGCCACAGGCGCCAAAGCCTGGCACCCCTGCGACGGGCACGTCGGCTGGAGCCTTCGGCGTTGCTCGCGATGAGAGCCAGCCGCTCCACCCGTTCGGGAGCCCTGGCCAGCACTTGCACCGCCCACAAGCCGCCCAGCGAGAAGCCTGCCAGTGAAAACCGCGCAGGCAGCAGGCGCAGCAGTGCGTCGATCGGATCCGTGGTGTGCCGCAGGTGCTGCCAATCCACCCGGAGCACTTTCGCCTGACCTCGAAGCTGGCGGGCCTGTCGCTCGAACAGTCTGCCATCGCACAGCGTGCCCGGAATCATCACCAGTACCGGCCGCGTGTCTGCACCGCGCATCCGGGCCCTGTCTGCCTCAGACGTTACCGACCCCACCGCAGACAACGGGCCGTTCGGTCTGTCTGGCGTTGCCGCCCCGACGGTGCGATGGGTCATGAGGCCTGAGTGGGTCGCGTGATGGCGTTCGGCCACCCACCGATCACGCCTCCACGGGCTGGTACCAGGCCACATCCCGCCCGCCGTAGCGGCGCACGCGCAGGTTGGCCTGCTCGCCGTGCCCGGCAAAGTTCTCCATGTGGCACAAGCGTGAGCAGTAGGCCCCGATCGTCGCGCTGGCCTCGTCGGTCAGCACACGCTGGTAGGTGCAGGTCTTCAGGAACTTGCCCACCCACAGTCCACCGGTGTAGCGGGCGTTCTTGTTGGTGGGCAGCGTGTGGTTGGTGCCGATGACCTTGTCGCCAAAACTGACGTTGGTGCGGGGCCCGAGGAACAGCGCGCCGTAGTTCGTCATGCGCTTGAGGAACACTTCCGGGTCGGCCGTCATCACCTGCACATGCTCGAAAGCGAGTTCATCGGCCTTGGTCACCATCTCGTCGAGGGTGTCGCACACGATGACTTCGCCGAAGTCGGCCCAGCTTTGCCGTGCGATTCCGGCCGTGGGCAGCACGCCCAGTTGCCGCTCGACTTCCGCCAGGGTGTCGCGAGCCAGCTTTTCGCTGTTCGTCAGCAGGACCGCAGGCGACGTGGGCCCGTGCTCGGCCTGGCCGAGCAGGTCCACGGCGCACATTTCGCCGTCTACCGACTCGTCGGCGATCACCAGGGTCTCGGTGGGCCCGGCGAATAGGTCGATGCCCACTCGTCCGTAGAGCTGGCGCTTGGCTTCGGCCACGAACATGTTTCCCGGGCCCACCAGCATGTCCACGGGCTGGATGGAGCCCGTGCCGATGGCCATGGCGGCAACCGCCTGAACGCCGCCGAGCACCAGGATTTCATCTGCGCCGGCGAAGTGCATGGCCGCCACGATGGCCGGATGCGGTTCGCCTTGGAAAGGTGGTGCGGTGGCGATCACGCGCGGCACGCCGGCCACCTTGGCGGTCAGCACGCTCATGTGTGCAGAGGCCAGCAACGGATATTTGCCGCCCGGGATGTAGCAGCCGACGTTGTTGACCGGGATGTGCTTGTGGCCCAGCACCACGCCCGGCAGGGTCTCGACCTCGACGTCGACCATGCTGTCGCGCTGGATCTGGGCAAAGCGGCGGATCTGCGTCTGCGCATAGCGG
>JBDKFA010000138.1:0-3774 GCA_039798945.1 Pseudomonadota bacterium | reverse complement strand
TTGATCGGGCGGCCCACGCGCTTGCTGGCCCAGACCAGCGCGGTTTCCTCGGCGTACAGGAAGATCTTCGAGCCGAAGCCGCCGCCCACGTCCGGGGCGATCACGCGCATCCTGCTCTCGGGGATACCGAGCACGAAGGCGCACATCAAGAGCCGCTCCACGTGCGGGTTCTGGTTCGCCACGTACAGCGTGTAGCTGTCGTCGTGCTTGGTGTAGGACGCGTTGGCCGCGCGCGGTTCCATCGCGTTCGGGATCAGCCGGTTGTTCGCGAAGGTGAGCGTGGACACCTTGTGTGCCTTAGCGAAAGCGGCGTCGACCGCCGCCTTGTCGCCATGGCCCCAGTCGTAGCAGACGTTGTTGGACACGTCGTCGTGCACCGCCGAACCGGCGGACTCGACACTGGCCAAGTCGATCACCGCGGGCAGCGTGTCGTAGTCGACGACGATGAGCTCAGCGGCGTCCTTGGCCTGCAGCGCCGTGTCGGCCACCACGAGCGCGACGGGGTCGCCCACATGGCGCACCTTGCCCTGTGCCAGCACCGGGTGGGGCGGCTCCTTCATCGGGCTGCCGTCCTTGCTGTGGATCAGCCAGCCGCAGGGCAGGCCGCCGACCTTGGCAGCGGCGAGGTCTTCACCGGTGAAGATCGCGTGCACGCCCGGTGCCGCCTTGGCCGCAGCCAGATCGATCCCGCGGATGCGCGCATGGGCGTGCGGACTGCGCAGGAAGTAGCCGTAGGTCTGGCCGGGCAGCACGACGTCGTCGGTGTACTGGCCGGCCCCGGTGAGGAAGCGCGCGTCCTCGCGGCGCTGCATGGGCTTGCCGATGGGGGAATTGGACATATCGGTCATGACGATCTCCTGTCCGGTGACTCAGGCGGCGGCGCCGACCTTGCCCGACTGGCAAAGCTGGATCGCGCGCACGATGTTGTGGTAGCCGGTGCAGCGGCAGATGTTGCCCTCCAGCCCCTCGCGGATCTCGTGCTCGCTCGCGGCAGGCTTGTCGGCGAGCAACTGAACCGCCGACATCACCATGCCAGGGGTGCAGAAACCGCATTGCAGGCCGTGGCACTCGCGGAAGGCGGCCTGCATCGGGTGCAGTTCGCCTTCGGGGGCGAGGCCCTCGATGGTGGTGATCTGCGCCCCTTGCGCCTGCACGGCCAGCATCGAGCAGGCCTTCACCGCACGCCCGTTCATGTGGACCGTGCACGCGCCGCATTGCGCGGTGTCACAGCCCACGTGGGTGCCGGTGAGCTGCAGCTGTTCGCGGATCAGCTGCACGAGCAGCATCCGGGGATCGACGTTCACCGTGACGGCCCGGCCGTTGACGGTGAGGGACAAGGGAACGCTCACGGGAGTCTCCTGTGCTGAGGGCGGCTTGAAAGGGCCAGCCGGGGTCGGGGCACCGATCCGGCGCCGTCAACCTCCAATCTTCCAGGGCGCGAAGGCCGCCCCGGACACGGGCTTACCCTGATCGTCCGCCGCGACGTTGCGCGCACGCACGGTTTGCCGCGCGCGAGGGCCTCGTCATGCGCTGCAGGAGCGGAACCCGCAGAAGAGGTCGTCTCGCGCGCCGTGCACGCCAACCCGGGCCGTGCGCTGACGGTCGCGCGGGCTCGTCCACGACGAAGCACCACGCAGGACACGCCGGCCAGCCGCGGCAGCGGGCAGCGGGCAACCCGCCACAGGCTGGCACGGCGCGCCCGGCCACGCCGCGGCCCGGCCTGCCACCCACTCGCGCACATCGCCCCACAGGAAGCCGCGCGAGACCGCGGTGCTCGCCGCGAGCTCCCATTCGACTTCCAGCGGCAGGCGCCGGCCCGCCCAGCAGCACCACGCCTGCGCCTCGTGCACGTTCACGTGCGCCACGGCCTCGCCCGCGGGCGCGCGCACGAGCCGGCCGAAGCGGGCGAGCACCACGCCACCGCGCAGCTGCTCGACTCCGCGGGGAGCACGCCGGCCGAAGCGCTGCACCCACGCCCACCCGTCCTCGGTCCACCAGCGGGGGTCGTCGTAGCCGCCCTCTTCGGCAAAGGGCGCGAAGCGCGCCCAGCTGACGGCCTGAGCGTCGATCTCGAACTCGGGCACGGCCTCCTCTTCGCCGGCCTGCTCGAGGGCCGGGACCAGGCCCGGGGTGCCCCGGGGAATGCCCGGCCGAAAACGCCGCGCCGGGATCCACAGCGGCTCGCGCGGCGTGCGCGAAGGCGCGGGCACGCCCAGCCCCACCTCGGGAGGAGGAGCCGCCACCCCGATCGTGTCGCCCAGCGCCGCCAGGCGTTCGGCAAGCCGGTCCTCGTGCGCAAGCGCCAGCCGGAACACGTGCAGCCCCGTGTCGGTGTCGGGGGTTCCAGCCAGCAGCTCCAGCGTCGTCTCGAGCGTGGCGGCCAGATACGGGCGCAGCGCCGCGCCATCGGGCAGCGGTTCCGGCGTGCCCCGGGAGGGGCCCGAGACCGGGTCCGGCTGCGGCCCGAGGCGGGCAAACCAGCGGTCGGCCTGCGGCTCGATCGACGCCAGGCGCGGCCCCTGGGGGTCGGCGGCGGCCCCTCGCAGGCGTTGGACATGGCGCGCCACCCAGTACTCCTGGAACCAGGCGGCGCGCCCGATGAGCTGGGCCGGCAGGGGCAACGCCCCGGCGCAGGGCTGCGCATGCTCGGCCGCAGGCCCGGCACCGTGCAGCCGCCCCAGGGATTCGAAGTGCTGCAACCAGCGCAGCGTGCGGTTGCGCGCGTCGATCAGCGCCACCGACAGCCACTGCGCGCCCGCGGTACGGGCTGCCGTGGGGTCGTCCAGGGAAGGCGCGGCGTTCACGCAGGGCCGGGACTGCACCCGAGCGCGCCCTCAGCCGCGCTCGATGCGGGCGAAGGCCGAGTGGTTGTGGATGGACTCGAAGTTCTCGACGTCCACCGCGTAGCGGCCGATGCGGGGGTCGGCCTCCAGGCGCAGCGCGACGTCGCGCACGAGGTCCTCGACGAACTTAGGGTTGTCGTAGGCGCGCTCGGTGATCCACTTCTCGTCGGGCCGCTTGAGCATCGGCCAGATCTCGCTGGAGGCGCTTTCCTCGGCGAACCGCACCAGCTCGTGCCAAGCCACAGGCTGCAGCGGCTGCACGCGCACTGTGACAAGGGAGCGCTGGTTGTGCGCGCCGTAATCGGAGATCTCCTTGGAGCAAGGGCACAGGCTCTTCACCGGCACCCCCACCTCCATCCAGACCAGGCTCGCCACGCCACGCGTCTCGGCGATCAGGCGGCCCTGGTAGTCGAGCAGGCTCGACAGCCCCGACACGGGCGCGTGCTTGCGCACGAAGAACGTGAAGGTGGCCTCCACGCGACCCTCGCGCGCGTCGAGCAACTCGAGCATGCGTGCGTGCTGCACCGCGAGCACAGCGGCGTCCAGCGGGGACTTGAGGGTGGAGATCGTCTCGAGCCAGGCCACGAACCGCGACATGTGGGTGCCTTTGCGGTGCGCAGGCAGCGCCACGTCGAGTGTCCAGGTGGCGGCGGTGGACTGAGCCTCCCCGGCCACGGCCACGCGCAGCGGGTAGCGCAGCTCCTTCACACCCACGCGCTGGATGGCCAAGCGGCGGGCGTCCGGCGCGCTTTGCGTGTCGGGGATGTGCAGGACGTCGGTGGGCTTGTTCATCGCACGCGGGGCCGCCGCCTCAGCCGTTGACCGCCGGCCGCATGGGGGCCAGCAGGTTGCCGAACCGCTCGCGCACCGAACGCTCGATGCCGGCCGCGTCCAGCCCGCACAGCGCGAGCAGCTTGCCCGGGTCGCCGTG
>JBDKFA010000137.1:0-10753 GCA_039798945.1 Pseudomonadota bacterium | reverse complement strand
GTGGCGGTGGGCACGGGCGCGCGCGAGCCCGGCTGGGTGGGCGAGGTGCTGGCCGCGCGCAGCCGCGAGGCAGCGGCCCCGACCTTCGCGCCGGACGGCCTGCACTTCCTCGGCCCGTACTACGATGCGCAGCATGCGATTCCCGAGCACACGGCGCCCATGGATGCACTGCCCTGAGGTGGAGAGCGGCGCCTGGCGGGTGGGCCGCCCGGGGTGCCTGGCATGAGCCGCACCCGCATCAAGATCTGCGGCCTCACGCGCGAGGCCGACGTGGATGCGGCGGTGGCCGCCGGGGCCGATGCGATCGGCTTCGTGCTGTACGCGCGCAGCCCGCGCGCGGTGAGCGCGATGCACGCCGGGGAACTGGCGCGCCGGCTGCCGCCTTTCGTGACACCCGTGCTGCTGTTCGTCAACGCGTCGGCGGCCGAGGTGGCTGCCGGGCTCGCGGCGGTTCCCACCGCGCTGCTGCAGTTCCATGGCGACGAGCCGGCGAGCGACTGTCGTGCCCATGCGCGGCCCTACCTGCGCGCCGCCCGCATGGGCGAGGGCTTCGATTTGCTAGACTGGTCGGCTCGGTTCCATGACGCCCAGGCCCTGCTGCTCGACGCCCACGTCGAGGGCTACGGCGGGGGCGGAAAGCCCTTCGATTGGTCGCTCGTTCCCGCCGCCGTCCCCGTTCCGGTCGTTTTGTCTGGTGGGTTGAATCCTGCAAACGTGACCGATGGCATCGCACGCCTGCGGCCCTGGGCCGTTGACGTGAGTTCCGGCGTGGAGTCGGCCAGGGGCATCAAGGATGCCGGGCTGATGCGCCGGTTCTGCCAGGCGGTGCGCGAAGCCGATGCGCGCCTGGCGCCCCTGCAGGACGACTGACAGCGATGCTGAACTACCACCAGCCCGACGCGCGCGGGCATTTCGGGCCGTATGGCGGCACCTTCGTGGCCGAGACGCTGATCCACGCGCTCGACGAACTGAAGGCCGCCTACGAGGCGGCCCTGGCCGACCCCGCCTTCATGGCCGAATTCCGCCACGAGCTCGCGCACTTCGTGGGCCGCCCGAGCCCCGTCTACCACGCCGCGCGGCTGAGCCGCGAGATCGGCGGGGCGCAGATCCACCTCAAGCGCGAGGACCTCAACCACACCGGCGCGCACAAGGTCAACAACACCATCGGCCAGGCGCTGCTCGCGCGGCGCATGGGCAAGCCGCGCGTGATCGCCGAGACCGGTGCCGGCCAGCACGGCGTGGCCACCGCCACCATCTGCGCGCGCTACGGCATGGAGTGCGTGGTGTACATGGGCAGCGAGGACGTGAAGCGCCAGTCGCCCAACGTGTACCGGATGCACCTGCTGGGCGCCAGGGTGGTGCCCGTGGAGTCGGGCAGCAAGACGCTGAAGGACGCGCTCAACGAGGCGCTGCGCGACTGGGTGACGAACGTCGAGCACACCTTCTACATCATCGGCACCGTGGCCGGCCCGCACCCGTACCCGATGATGGTGCGCGACTTCCAGAGCGTGATCGGCGAGGAGTGCCTGACGCAGATGCCCGCGCTCATCGGCCGTCAGCCCGACGCGGTGATCGCCTGCGTGGGCGGGGGCAGCAACGCGATGGGCATCTTCCACCCCTACATCCCCCACGAGGGCACGCGCCTGATCGGCGTGGAGGCCGCGGGCGAGGGGCTGGACAGCGGCAAGCACTCGGCCTCGCTCACGCGCGGCTCGCCGGGCGTGCTGCACGGCAACCGCACCTACCTGCTGCAGGACGACAACGGGCAGATCACCGAGACGCACTCGATCTCCGCTGGCCTGGACTACCCGGGCGTGGGCCCGGAGCACGCGTACCTGAAGGACATCGGGCGCGCCGAGTACGTGGGCGTCACGGATGCCGACGCGCTGGCGGCCTTCCACCGCCTGTGCCGCACCGAGGGCATCATCCCCGCGCTCGAGTCGAGCCACGCGGTGGCCTACGCGATGCAGCTGGCCGCCACGATGCGCCCGGACCAGCACCTGCTGGTGAACCTGTCGGGCCGCGGCGACAAGGACATCGGCACCGTGGCCGACCTGTCGGGCGCGGACTTCTACTGCCGGCCCTCGTGCCGCGGGCAGGCCGTCAAGGGCGGCCCGGTGGGGGTGGAGGTGCACCGATGAGCCGCATCCAGCATGTCATGGCCGAGCTGAAGGCCGAGGGCCGCCAGGCCCTGATTCCCTACGTGACCGCAGGCGACCCCGACCCGGCTGCCACCGTGGCGGTGATGCACGCGCTGGCCGCGGGCGGCGCGGACATCATCGAGCTCGGCGTGCCGTTCTCCGACCCCATGGCCGACGGCCCGGTGATCCAGAAGGCGAGCGAGCGTGCGCTGGCCCGCGGCGTGGGCCTGCGGCAGGTGCTGCAGTGGGTGCGCGAGTTCCGCATGGCCGACCCCGACACCCCGGTGGTGCTGATGGGCTATGCGAACCCGATCGAGCGCTACGAGTTGCGCGAAGGCGAGGGCGCCTTCGTCTCCGCGGCGGCCGAGGCCGGCGTGGACGGCATCCTGGTGGTGGACTACCCGCCCGAGGAGTGCGAGGCGTTCGCCGAGCGGCTGGCCGCGCACGGCCTGGACCCGATCTTCCTGCTTGCCCCCACCTCCACCGAGGCGCGCATGGCGCAGGTCGGGCGCATCGCCACCGGCTACGTGTACTACGTCTCGCTCAAGGGCGTGACCGGTGCCGGGCACCTGGACACCGCGGCCGTGGCCGAGGCGGTGCCTCGCATCCGAGCCCATGTCAGCGTGCCCGTGGGCGTGGGCTTCGGCATCCGCGACGCGGCCTCGGCGCGGGCCGTGGCGCAGGTGGCCGATGCGGTGGTCATCGGCAGCCGGCTCGTGCAGGTGCTGGAGGAGGCCGGGGGCGGCGACAATGTGCCCGCCGCCGCGCGGGCCTTCATGGCCGAGATCCGCGCCGCACTGGACGCATGAGGGGTCGCGCAGGCCCCCGCTGACGAGGAGGACACCCGATGAGCTGGTTGGACAAGCTGCTGCCGCCGAAGATCCAGCAGACCGACCCGAGCGAGCGCCGCACGGTGCCCGAGGGCCTGTGGGTGAAGTGCCCGTCGTGCGAGACGGTGCTCTACAAGACCGACCTCGAGGGCAACGTGAACGTGTGCCCGAAGTGCGGGCACCACCACCGCATCGGCGCACGCGCCCGCCTGGACGCCTTCCTCGACCCCGAGGGGCGCTGGGAGATCGGCCAGGAGGTGCTCCCGGTGGATGCGCTGAAGTTCCGCGACAGCCGCAAGTACCCCGAGCGGCTGAAGGCGGCGCTGGAGACCACGGGCGAGACGGATGCGCTCGTCGTCTTTGGCGGCGCGGTGATGAGCGTGCCGCTGGTGGCGGCGTGCTTCGAGTTCGACTTCCTGGGCGGCTCGATGGGCTCGGTGGTGGGCGAGCGCTTTGTACGCGGCGTGCACGCGGCCGTCGAGCAGAAGGTGGCGTTCGTGTGCTTTGCCGCCAGCGGCGGTGCGCGCATGCAGGAGGGGCTCTTCAGCCTGCTGCAGATGGCCAAGACGAATGCCGCGCTCACGCGCCTGGCCAAGGCACGGCTGCCGTTCATCAGCGTGCTGTGCGACCCGACGATGGGCGGCGTCTCGGCGAGCTTCGCCTTCATGGGTGACGTCGTGATCGCCGAGCCGCAGGCGCTCATCGGCTTTGCCGGCCCGCGCGTGATCGAGAACACGGTGCGCGAGAAGCTGCCCGAGGGCTTCCAGCGCGCCGAGTTCCTGCTCGGCAAGGGCGCGGTCGACCAGATCGTCGACCGGCGCGACATGCGAGAGCGCGTGGCGCGGCTCGTGGCGATGCTGCAGCGGCAGAGCGCCGACGCCGTGGCCTAACCACGGCGTGTCGCCCGGGCCGTCTCCGGGCCCTCCCCCGCGCCGTCCCGCAGTGTGGCAGGGCCTGCGAGCGTGAAATAGTTCCTCCGCCGGACCCCCTTCTGCGGGGGTGCCGCACCCCCTGCGGGCGGGCTGCGGTTTCGATACTTCCTCGCACACGACGCACAGGCCGTCGAGACCTCGAGGAAGACGTAGATGAAGCTGGCGAAAGTGGTGCAGGCGTTCGCGGTGGTCGCGTCGATGGCCGCCTGCGGGACGGCCTCGGCCCAGACGACGGTCCAGTTCAACGGCTGGGCCTATGGCGGCAGCGGCACCACGGCGACTGCGAACTTCTTGGTCGACCCTCGTACGGGGGCGGCTTCCAGCGTCTCTGCCACGGGCGGCGGCTTCAACGTCACGATCAACAACACCCACTCTCTCGCTGCCTACAGCACAGAGCTCTTCCAGTACTCGAGCATCGGCAGCACATACACCGACTACTCGCGCGTGACGAACGCACCCGAGTACAAGTGGTCGAGCAGCTCGCCGGGCATCAATGGCTGGGACCCTGCCCGTGCGGACGCCATCAACCAGCGTATCGGTCAGCTCTGGGCTTACGCGGGCGCCACCTACGGGCTGACCGGCCAGCCCGGCGCGAGCGACGCCACGAAGCAGGACGACTCCACGGCGCTGCAGTGGGCGATCTGGAACGTCGTGCACGACACCGACGACTCGCTGTACGCCGGCAACTTCTCGATCATCAGCAGCGGCGACAACGAGACCATCCTCAACACCGCCAACACGATGCTCGCGCAGTCGGCGAGCTACGAGTTCCGCTACGACGTGGACGTGCTGCGCGCCAATGGTCGGCAGGACCAGCTCATCGCCGACGGCGTGCCCAGCCCCATCCCCGAGCCCGGCACCTATGCCCTGATGCTTGCGGGCTTGTCGGCCGTGGGGTTCGTGGCGCGCCGCCGCCTTCCCCGGCAAGGGTGATGGCCGGGCGGCTACCATTGCCGCCGTGAACCTTCCCACCACGCTCGAGGGCTGGCTCGAGCACTGCGACCGGCTCGCGGCCGGCGCCTCCCACGAGGCCTCGATCGAGCGCGCTGCGCGCCTGCGCGATGCGCTCGGTCTTTCCTTTCTCACCACCACGCAGGTGACGGTGGCCGGCACCAACGGCAAGGGCTCCACCTGTGCGCTCATCGAGGCCATTGCCCGTGCCGCCGGCTGGCGCGTGGGGGTGTACCAGAAGCCCGAGCTGGTGCGCTTCGAGGAGCGCTGCCGCGTCGATGGCGAGCCGGTGTCCGCGCAGGCGCTGCTGCCGCATTTCGAGGCCGTGGAGCGGGCACGCGCGGGAGAGGCGCTGTCGCGCTACGAGTTCACGACCCTCGTCATCGCGCGGCTGCTGTCGCAGGCCGGGCTGGACCTCGTCGTGCTCGAGGTGGGGCTCGGCGGGCGCTACGACGCGGTGAACGTGTTCGATCCCGATGCGGTGGTGATCGCGAGCATCGACCTCGACCACATGGAGTTCCTGGGTCCCGACCGGGAGAGCATCGGCCTGGAAAAGGCGCAGGTGATGCGCCCGGAGCGCCCGGCGATCGTCAGCGACCCCTTGCCGCCGGCGAGCGTGGTGCGCCACGCCGAGTCGATCGGGGCGGACCTGTGGCTCGTCGGGCGCGACTTCCGCCACGAGGGCGACCGCCAGCAATGGAGCTGGACGGGCCGCCACAAGCGGCTGCCGGCGCTCGGGTTCCCGGCCTTGCGCGGGGCCAACCAGTTGCTCAACGCCTCGGGTGTGCTCGCCCTCTTCGAGGCGCTCACCGAGCGGCTGCCGGTGAGCGCGCAGGCGGTGCGCACCGGCCTCGCGACCGTGGAGCTGCCCGGGCGCTTCCAGGTGCTGGCCGGCCAGCCGACGATCGTGCTGGACGTGGCCCACAACCCGCACGCGGTGGCGGTGCTGGCGCTGAACCTGGACCAGATGGGCTTTCACCCGCGCACGCACGCGGTGTTCGGTGCCATGCGCGACAAGGACGTGCCGGGCATGCTCGCGCGCATGGCGCCGCTGGTGGACAGCTGGCACCTGTGCGACCTGCCGCCGGCACGCGCGGCGCGGGCGGCCGAGCTCGAGGCGCAGCTGGCTGCCCTGCCTTCTGCGGCGCGTGCGACGCGCCAACGGCATGGCGGCCCGGCGCAGGCGCTGCGCGCGGCGGTGGCGCAGGCCGACCCGGCGGATAGAATCGTGGTGTTCGGATCCTTCCACACCGTGGGCGGCGTGCTGCGCGAGCCGCTGCCGGCTCGAGGCGGTGCCCACGCCGCCGGCTGAGCAGGCAGGCTTTGCCGGCGCTTCCTGACTTGCACGACCCGCTCGACCCGCACGCCCCGCCCGGTCCCCCCGCCTTGTCCGCCGTTTCCGTGCCTGTTCCCGTGCCCGCGCGCCCGACCGCCCGATGGATGTGAAGGCCCTGTTCAAGCGGCGCCCCCCCGGCACGGCGACGCCCTCGGAGGACCCCGTGCAGGCCGCCCGCACCCGGGCGAGGCGGCGGCTCACCGGTGCGGCGGTGCTCCTGGTGGTGGGCGTGGTGGCGTTTCCGCTGCTGTTCGAGACCCGCCCGCGCCCGCTGCCGCTGAACACACCCATCCTCGCGGCTGGCGCGGACGCGCCGGCCGGCCCTGGGCGAGCGGCGTCCGCCGCGGTGGCCTCGGGCCGCGTGGCCTCGCCGCCAGCGGCCCCGGGCCCCGCCTCGGCCCCGGTCCCGGTCCCGGTCCCGGTCCCGGTCCCGGTCCCGGCTCCCGCCGCTGCGGAGGTGCCCGCTCCAGCGGAGACCCCCGCGCCGACCGACGCCCGGGCCTCCGAGGTTCCGGCGTCGCCCCGGCCGGCCGAGGCACCCGCGGCTTCCCCCGCGGCGCCGCCCGCAGCCGTGGCCAAGGTGGAGGCGGCAGCGGCCTCGGCAGCCGCCTCCGCGCCCCGGCCCGGCCGGTACGTGGTGCAGGTCGGCGCGTTTGCCGACGCGGCAGCGGCGCGCGAGGTGCGCCTGAAGGTGGAGAAGCTCGGCCTGAAGACCTACACCCAGGTGGTGGAGGTCGAGGGCGGGCGGCGCACGCGCGTGCGCGTCGGGCCCTTTGCCAGCCGCGAGGAGGCGCTGCAGACGCTTGCCCGCATCCAGAAGGGCAACCTGCCTGGCGTGGTGCTGGCGCTGTGACCGCCGGCCTGAATGCGCTGGACGGCGCGGGGCTCGGGGGCACGGTGCTGTGCCTGCTCGTGGCCTGGCGTCGTGGCCGGCATGCGGAGCTCGTGGCGCTGGTGGGTTGCCTTGCGGTGTACCTGGGTGGCAGTTGGGCCGCCGCGGCGCTGGCGCCGGCCGTTCCGGTGGGCACGCCCGGTGGCCCGTTGAACCTGGCGGGTGCGCTCGTGGTCGTCTTCGTCGCCGGGCTGCTCGGCACCTGGCTGCTGGCGCGGCTCGGCCCGCTGCTGGTGAAGCGCCGTGCCACCACCGCAGCCGAGCGTGCACTCGCGGCGGCCTTCGGCGTGTTGCGCGCCTGGGTGCTCGGGCTGATGGCGGCCACGGTCGTGGGCCTGACCCCTGCGGCACAATCGGCGCTGTGGCAGGGGTCCGCGCTGGCGGGCTGGCTCGGCGCCGGCGTGCGCGGTGCGCAGCCGCTGCTTCCCCCGCCACTGGTGCGCCACCTCGCGCGCTGAGCCCTTCGAAGGAACCCGAGCTCCCATGTGTGGCATCGTCGGCGCGATCTCCGGCACGCCGGTCAACCAGCTGCTCTACGACGCCTTGCTGCTGCTGCAGCACCGGGGCCAGGACGCGGCGGGCATCGTCACGATGCAGGGCACCAAGTGCTTCATGCACAAGGCGCGCGGCATGGTGCGCGACGTCTTTCGCACCCGCAACATGCGCGCGTTGCCCGGCAGCGTGGGGCTCGGCCAGGTGCGCTACCCGACGGCGGGCAACGCCTACAGTGAGGAGGAGGCACAGCCCTTCTACGTGAACGCCCCGTTCGGGCTCGTGCTGGTGCACAACGGCAACCTCACCAATGCGACGGCGCTGAAGGCGCAGATGGCGGCAGTGGACCACCGCCACATCAACACCGAGAGCGACACCGAGGTGCTGATCAACGTGCTCGCGCACGAACTGGCGCAGGCGGCACCCGTGTTGCCGCTGGACCCGGATGCGGTGTTTCGCGCGGTGGCGGCCACGCACCGCCGCGTCAAGGGTTCGTACGCGGTGATCGCGCTGATCGCCGGGCACGGGCTGCTCGCGTTTCGCGATCCCTGTGGCATCCGCCCGCTGTGCTTCGGCCGCGGCCGCGGCGACCACGCGGGCGACGTGATGGTGGCCAGCGAATCGGTGGCCCTCGAGGGCACGGGCCACGTGCTCGAGCGTGACGTGGCACCGGGCGAGGCGATCTTCATCGACCTGCACGGGCGCGTGCATGCGCGCCAGTGTGCCGAGCGCCCGACGCTGAACCCCTGCGTGTTCGAGTACGTGTACCTGGCGCGGCCCGATTCGGTGCTCGACGGCGTGTCGGTGTACCAGGCCCGGCTGAACCTGGGCGAGACGCTGGCGCAGCGCGTGATCAACGCGATGCCGCCCAGCGAGATCGACGTCGTGATCCCGATTCCCGAATCGAGCCGGCCGAGCGCGATGCAGCTCGCGCACCGCATCGGCAAGCCCTACCGCGAGGGCTTCGTGAAGAACCGCTATGTCGGGCGCACCTTCATCATGCCGGGGCAGGCGGTGCGCAAGAGGAGCGTGCGCCAGAAGCTCAATGCGATCGGCATGGAGTTCCGCGGCCGCAACGTGCTGCTGGTGGACGACTCGATCGTGCGCGGCACGACGAGCAAGGAGATCGTGCAGATGGCGCGTGAGGCGGGTGCGCGCAAGGTCTACATGGCCTCGGCCGCGCCGCCGGTGCGCCACCCGAACGTCTACGGCATCGACATGCCCACCGCGCAGGAACTGGTCGCCCACGGGCGCAGCATCGAGGAGATCCGCGTGCAGATCGGTGCGGACGCCTTGATCTACCAGGACGTGGACGCGATGAAGCGCGTGGTGCGCGCGCTGAACCCGGCACTCGCCGGCGTGGAGGCGAGCTGCTTCGACGGCTACTACATCACCGGCGACGTGAGCGCCGCCGACTTCGAGGCGATGCGCACGCAGCGCCTGGCCCAGGGCGAGGACGAGGACGACCCCGCTCGTGGCCGGCTCGCGCTGCATGCGCGCGCCGATGCCGGCTCCTGACCCCGCGTGCCGGCTGCCCCCGCCGAGACACCCGCCTGTCGAATACCGCCTGTTGATCGGACCCTACGCATGACCTTGAAGGGCATCCCCCGCACCGACCTGCCTGCCGACGCGCGCCTGGACACCCTGGCCGTGCGCGAGGGGCTGCCGCGCACCCAATGGGGCGAGAACTCGGAGGCGCTCTTCCTGACGAGCTCCTTCGTGCACCCCGACGCCGAGACCGCGGCCTCGCGCTTCGCCAACGATGGCGAGGCTTTCGTCTACAGCCGCTTCTCGAACCCGACGGTGACGATGATGGAGCGCCGCCTGGCCGCGCTCGAGGGCACCGAGGGCTGCCTGGCCACGGCCAGCGGCATGGCCGCGATCACGATGCTCGTGATGGGGCTGCTCAAGGCCGGCGATCACGTGATCTGCTCGAAGGGCGTGTTCGGCTCGACGATCAAGCTGCTGCAGCTCTTCGCCGGCTTTGGCGTGCAGACGAGCTTCGTCTCGCAGACCGACGTGGCCGAGTGGGCGCGTGCCGTGAGGCCCGAGACGAAGCTGCTCTTTGCCGAGACGCCGAACAACCCGCTGACCGAGGTGTGCGACATCCGGGCGCTCGCCGACATCGCGCATGGCGCGGGGGCGCTGCTGGCGGTGGACAACTGCTTTTGCTCGCCGGCGCTGCAGCAGCCGGCGCGGCTCGGCGCCGACCTCGTCGTGCACTCGGGCACCAAGTACCTGGACGGGCAGGGGCGGGTGGTCGCCGGCGCGGTGTGCGCGCCGCAGGCGCTGATCGACACGAAGCTGATGCCGGTGCAGCGCAGCGCCGGCATGAGCCTGTCGCCCTTCAATGCGTGGGTGGTGCTCAAGGGCATGGAGACGCTGTCGATCCGCATGCAGGCCCAAAGCGCGCGCGCGCTCGAACTCGCGCAGTGGCTCGAGCAGCACCCGGGTGTGGCCCGTGTGCACCACCCGGGCCTGGCCTCGCACCCGCAGCATGCGCTGGCGATGGCGCAGCAGTCCGGCTGCGGCGGGCCGGTGCTGAGCTTCACCGTGGGCGGTGACACGCCGGCCGTGCTGCGCGAGCG
This sequence comes from Pseudomonadota bacterium, assembly GCA_039798945.1. Lineage (GTDB taxonomy): Bacteria > Pseudomonadota > Gammaproteobacteria > Burkholderiales > Burkholderiaceae_C > Rubrivivax. Next base: position 591 of record JBDKFA010000137.1, on the reverse strand, counting down.
CGCGTTTGCCGTCATCGATGCCACGCGCGTGTGCTCGATCACGGCCAACCTCGGCGACACCAAGACGACCATCACGCACCCGGCCAGCACCTCGCACGGCCGGCTCACCGAAGAGCAGCGCCTGGCCGCTGGCGTCACGCAGGGGCTGATCCGCGTGGCCGTGGGCCTGGAAGACCTGCAGGACCTGAAGAACGACCTGGCTGCCGGGCTGGACCGGCTGGCCTGAGGGCGCCCGGCCCCTCGCGCCCTGCCAAGTGCCCCCCTGCAACCTGCCCCCTGTCGGTATGCCCCTGGTTCACCGTCGGCACTCGAGACCCGGATACCCGCGCACGTTCCCATGACCACCGTCCGCACCCGCATCGCCCCATCGCCCACTGGCTTCCTGCACCTGGGCACCGCCCGCACGGCGCTGTACTCGTGGGCCTACGCGCGCCACCACGGCGGGCAATTCGTGCTGCGCATCGAGGACACCGACGTGGCACGCTCCACGCAGGACTCGGTGGAGCAGATCCTCGCCTCGATGCGCTGGCTGGGGCTCGAGCACGACGAGGGCCCGATCTACCAGATGCAGCGCCTGGCGCGCTACCACGA
>JBDKFA010000136.1:0-12221 GCA_039798945.1 Pseudomonadota bacterium | reverse complement strand
TGATGATCGAGTCCACCGGCATGTTCCTGGCCATCGCCGACATCACGGGTAAGAAGATCAACCAGAAGCAGCTCTCTGCCGGCCTGCGCGTCGATGGCCTGGGCACCTTGATCGGCGGCATCTTCAACACCTTCCCCTACACCAGCTTCTCGCAAAACGTGGGTCTGGTGGGCGTCACCGGGGTGAAGAGCCGCTACGTCTGCGTGGCCGCTGGCGTGATCCTGGTGCTGCTGGGCATGCTGCCCAAGATGGCGGCCCTGGTCGAGTCCTTGCCCACCTTCGTGCTCGGTGGTGCCGGCCTGGTCATGTTCGGCATGGTCGCCGCCACCGGCATCCGCATCCTCGCGGGCGTGGACTACAAGGGCAACCGCAACAACCTGTTCATCGTCGCCGTCTCCATCGGCATCGGCATGATCCCGCTGATCGCGCCGCGCTACCTGCAGTGGCTGCCGCACGGCATTCACCCGCTGATCGAATCGGGCATCCTGCTGGCGTCGATCTCGGCCGTGGCGCTGAACCTGTTCTTCAACGGTGCGCGCGGTGACGCGGGCGCGGCGGTCGAGGCCGCCAAGGCCGCCGACGCGCACTGAGCCCCTGAGGGCCGGGCACGCCCGGCCCAGCGCCCCCCCTTGGGGGCGCAAGGAAACTTGGGGCGGCCCGGCGTTGCCTGGAGAGCCCGGCCGGCCACGGCACTGTGGCACCATCGAAGAGCGCGTCGTGTCGGCCACGGGGCGCGCCTGTCGATGCCCATCACCCAGATCACCCTGCTGCCCGGCTACCCCGAGGAGGTGCGCGAGCGCCTGGTCGAGCGCGTGTCGGCGGCCGTGCGCGCGACGATCGCCAGCCCCGAAGCCGGCACGACCACCTACGTGCACGAGGCGGTCACGTACCGGCGCGATGGGCGCGTCTTCACCGAAGGTCGCGCGGCGCTGCCGGTGGCCGCCACGGTGGTGCGCGCCTTCCTGGAGGCGATGGAGCAGCACGACCTCGCGCGTGCGGGCAGTGTCCTGGCGCCGGGCTTCGCGATGGTGTTTCCTGGCGGCGCCCAGCCTGCCAGCCTGCAGGAACTGGTGGAGCGCAGCCGTTCGCGCTACCGCAGCGTGGCCAAGCGCATCGAGCGCGTGGACGAGTGCTGGGCACCGGACGGGACCGTCGTGTACGTCTTCGGCACCTTGCACGGGCAGTGGCCGGACGGCTCGAGCTTCGAGGGAGTGCGTTTCATCGATCGATTTGTCGTGCTCGACGGGCTGATTGCCCGGCAGGAGGTCTGGAACGACCTCGGCGAGCACCGGGCGACGTTGCGGTGAACCCACGGGCTGCCTGGGTCGCGGCTGGCCTGGCCCAGCGCGGCGATGCGTGGCGGCTGCGTGTGCAGCAGCAGCTCGCGCAGTTTCCCGTGCGTGCGCTCCCGCCGGGCGAGCGCCGTCGTGCGGCGGTGGCGGTGGCCGTGACCGAGGCCGGCTTCGGCCCCGACCTGCCCGACATGCCGCGCCTGGAAGGCTGGAGCGAGGCGCCCGCGCTGCTGCTCACGCGACGCGCGGCGGGCCTGCGTGCGCACGCCGGACAGTGGGCCTTTCCCGGGGGACGGATGGATGCGGGCGAGACCCCCGAGCAGGCCGCCTTGCGCGAGTTGCACGAGGAGGTGGGGCTCGAACTGGAGGCGTCCGAGGTGCTCGGGCGGCTGGACGACTACGCGACGCGTTCGGGCTACCTGATCACACCGGTGGCGGTCTGGGCCGGTGCCGCCCGTCATGTGAAGCCCCAGGCGGGTGAGGTGCAGAGCATCCACCGCATTCCGGTGCAAGAGCTGATGCGCGAGGACGCACCCATCCTGAACCACGTGCGAGGGGCCGAGCACCCGGTGCTGCGCATGCCCGTGGGCCGGGCCTGGATCGCAGCGCCGACGGCAGCGATCCTCTACCAGTTCCGGGAGTGGGTGGTCAGGGGCGAGCCCACACGGGTGGCGCATTACGACCAGCCTGCCTTCGCGTGGCGATGAGCACCGCTGCTGAGCCGGCCCAAGCTTCGCCGGCCGCACTGCGGCCCGATGAGCTGCTGCCTCGCCTGTGGGGCGAACTCCAGCGCGCGGTGCGCACACGCGGCCACGGTTGGCGCTGCCCGGTGCTGGCCAGCGTCGATGCCGAGGGGCACCCGCGTGCCCGGACGGTGGTGCTGCGCGCCGTCGATGCGCAGCGCGGCGAGCTCCTCGTCTTCACGCACGGGCTGAGCGCAAAAGTGCCACAGCTGCGGGCCGACCCGCGCGCGCAGTTCGTGTTCTGGTGCGACGCACTGCAGTGGCAGCTGCGGGCGTCGGTGCAGGTGCGCATCGAAGTCGACGGGCCCCGTGTGGAAGCGGCACGGGCCCGCGTGGCCGGCACCCCCGCGGCGCGCGATTACCTGGGGCCGGGGGGGGAGGCCCTGCACCTGGCGGTGCTCGTGGCCCAGGTGCACGAGTTCGACTGGCTGGAGCTGGACCCGCGCGGCCACCGCGGGCTGCGCCTGGCCCCGGTCGATGCGCGTGGGCCGCAGGCCTAGTGGCGCCGGCGGTAGCGGTACACGCCGTCGGGCTCCAGCGTGCGCGTGACCTCACCGCGGGCCATCAGCCGGTTCAGGCAGGCCATGGCCTCGCCGGTGGCCATGCTCAGCAGGTGGTTGTCTCGTTCCTGGATGGGCCGGTTGAACACGGTCTCGAAGGTGTCCACCACACGCACCGGGCCCGTCGAGAGCAGCCCGAGCAGGCGTTCGAACACCCGCGCCTGGGCCGACTCGAGGGCGGCCAGCCTCGCGTGCAGGCCGTGGAAGGGTTCCTGGTGGGCGGGCAGCACGAGCACGTCGTCGGGTACCCGCTCGCGCAGGCGGGCGAGCGAGGCCAGCCAGTCGCCCATCGGGTCGGCCTCGGGCTCGAGCGGGTACACGGACACGTTCGACGAGATGCGCGGCAGCACCTGGTCGCCCGAGATCAGCAGCTTCAGAGCGGGGCAGTAGAGGCACGCGTGCTCGGGGGAGTGGCCCGAGCCCACCACCACCTCCCAGTCGTGCTCGCCGATGCGCAGCCGCTGGCCGTCTTGGAGGCGACGAAAGCTGTCGGGCATCGGGTGGATGACCTGGCCGAAGCGACCGAAGCGTGCGCGGTAGCCTTCCAGCGCGTCCTCGCTCCACCCCGCGCGCTGGTAGAACGCCACGGCGTCCGCCGGGGCGTCGCGGCCGGAGTCGGCCACCAGCGTGCGGCAGTTCAGGTACTCCAGGCGCGACATCCACAGCGCGATGCCGTGGCGACGCGTGAGCCAGCCGGCCATGCCGATGTGGTCGGGGTGCATGTGGGTGACGAACACCCGGGTGGGGGCGGGTGTGCCGGCCAGAACGCGCTTCCAGATCGCCGCGGCCTCGTCGGTGCGCATGCCGGTGTCGACGATGGCCACCCCTGAGGAGTCGTCCAGCAGCCACAGGTTGATATGGTCCAGCGCGATGGGCAGCGGCATGCGCAGCCACTGCACGCCGGGCGCCACCTGCGCGAGGGCACCGGCGTCAGGAGGAGTCAGGGCAGGGCGTGGCAGGGAAGACATCGTCCGATTGTCCGCCTCTTCGGGCAGCCCGGTGTCGCGGGCGTGCGTCGCAGCGCGGTCAGCGCGCCACGCCCGTTTCCTCGGCGGCCTCCGCAGGGAGTCGGGCCTTTGCCAGCAGCGTCTCGACGAAGCGCGAGCGCTCCTGCTTGTTCGCCGCGCTGCCTTGCGAGGCCATCAGCGATTCGCCGACATTGTGGCAATAGACGAGAAACGCACGCGAGCGCGCCTCGAGAATCGGGAAGCCGAGCGCGGAGAACACCTGCGCGATGTAGCCGATGCGCGCCGCATCCGCCTCGTCCACGGCCTGTCGCGCCATCGCATCGCGCCGCGCCCAGGCGCGGATGGCGAGCTCGATGCGCGCAGCCCGTGCCGCTGAGCGGCCCCGGAAGGGCAGGGAGACCACGTCGCGCAACTGCTCCAGCGGGTCGGCATGGGCTCGCTCCAGGCGCGCGGTCAGGTTCTCGGTGGCGCTCTCTCGCCACTGCTGCAGCACGCCGCGCAGCAGGGCCTCACGGTCCTTGAAGTGCCAGTAGAAGCTGCCGCGCGTCACGCCGAGCTGTTGGGCCAGCACGTCGACGCGGACATGGTCGATGCCGTGGTCGACGAGGACTTCGGTGGCGGCGTCGATCCAGCTTTGGGGGCTGAGCGTCGTGCGCCCAGCCTCGTCGGTGGGCGTGCGGGCGCGGCGGGGGCGTGTGGCCGGCTCACGGACGGAGCGGCGGCTGGCTGGGGGGTCGGTCGGATTCATCGACTGGAGCATGATCTGTCCATACACCTACGCATGGAAATCGGGTAAACCCTCATTACGAAGCGCTGAGTAGGGCAATAGCATCGCCGCCAAACACATACACATGTGTATGGAAGAGGGGTCGGCGGATTCTCCACCTGGCTCCGCGAGGAGCACAAGATGTCTGAGGCTCTCACTGCCCTGCCTGCGTCTGCCTGGCGTGGCTTCTTCAACGACCCCCGGCTGCTCGCGCCGCGTGCGGTGGTGCGCGAGGAGTGGCCTGATGGCGCCTTCGTGTTGCGCTCGCCCGAGCCGCTGCAGCCTTACGAGCGCTGCGTGGGCGAGTGGCTGGAGCGCTGGGCGCGCGAGACTCCCGATGCCCCCGCCTTCGCTGAGCCTGCGGCCGGCGGCGGCTGGGCGGTGCTGAGCTGGTCGGCGCTGCGTCGCGAGGTGGGCAGCGTCGCGCAGGCCTTGCTGAACCTGCACCTGGCGCCCGGCGCGCCCATCGTCGTGCTCTCGGACAACTCGCTCGAGCACCTGGTGCTGCTGCTGGCGGGCATGCACATCGGCCGTGCCGTGTGCACGGTCAGCAGCGGCTACAGCCGGCTGGCTGCCGGCGACTTCACGCGCATCCACGGCATCCTGCAAGCGCTGCAGCCGGCGCTCGTTTACGGCGCCGACGCGGACACCTATGGCGCCCCGCTGCGCGAAGCGCCCGTGCGGCCAGTGGCCGTCTTCGGCCGGGGCGCGCAGACGCACCTCGGGGCGCTGGACTTCGCTGCGCTGCGAGCGACGGCTGAGACGCCCGCAGTGATGCAGGCCTTCGCCGCCATCACGCCGGACACGCACGCGAAGTACCTGCTCACTTCGGGTTCCACGGGTCACCCGAAGGTGGTGGTCAACACGCACCGCATGCTGTGCGCGAACCAGCAGATGATCGGCCAGACGCTGCGCTTCCTCGCGCACGAGAAGCCGGTGCTGCTGGACTGGCTGCCGTGGAGCCAGACCTTCGGCGGCAACCACAACACGAACCTGGTGCTGAAGTACGGCGGCACGATGTACATCGACGATGGCCGGCCGGTGCCCGGTGCCATCCAGCGCACCATCGCCCACCTGCGCGAGGTCCAGCCCACCGTCTACTTCAACGTGCCCAAGGGCTACGACATGATGCTGCCGGCGCTCGAGGCGGACGAAGCGCTCGCGCGGCGCTTCTTCGAGCGGCTGCGCATGGTGTTCTACGCCGGTGCAGGCATGCCCGTGGCCACCTGGAAGCGGCTGGAGGCGGTGGCTGCGAAGGTGCGCGACGAGCCGGTGTGGTTCACCACGTCGTGGGGCTCCACCGAGACCTCCCCGGCCATCACCTTCGCCCACTGGAAGCTCGACGGCCCGGGGGTCATCGGCAACCCGATGCCCGGCGCGGAGATCAAGTTCGTGCCTAACGGCGGCAAGCTCGAGCTGCGCGTGCGCGGCCCGAACATCTTTCCTGGCTACCGCGGCAACGACGAGGCCACGCGCAGCGCCTTCGACGAAGAAGGCTTCTATTGCATCGGCGACGCGGGCTACCTGCAGGATTCGAGCGACCCGGCCTCCGGCATCGTCTTCAACGGCCGCGTGGCCGAGGACTTCAAGCTCACGAGTGGCACCTGGGTGTCCGTGGGCACGCTGCGGCTAAAGGTGGTGACGGCGCTCGCCCCCCACGCGATGGACGTGGTCGTCACGGGTCACGACCGCAATGAGATCGGCGTGCTCGTGTTCCTGAGCGAGGCGGGTCGCGCGCTGCCGGCCACCGAGATGGCCGCGCACGTGCGCGCAGCGTTTGCGAGCCTGAAGGCCGAACACGGCGGCTCCTCGCAGACCCCGACGCGCGCCCTCGTGCTGCCCGACGGCCCGAGCATGGCCGCCGGCGAGATCACCGACAAGGGCTACCTGAACCAGCGCCTGACGCTGCAGCGGCGCGCCGCCGACGTGGAGGCGCTGTACGCGGTGCCGGACGATCCGCGGGTGATCCGCGCCTGAAGGCTCCACCCGACACGCCCCGAAGTGTCCCGACCGCCCGTGAAAGACCCAACGATGGACCTCCAACCCTTGACCCCCACGAGCGGCCCGCTCGCAAGCCTGCCGCTGCTGCGCCTGGAGACGGCCGGCTCGGTTCTGCACGTGCGGCTGAACCGCCCATCCAAGCGCAACTCGGTCAGCGACGAGCTGCTCGCGCAGCTGCACACCGTGTGGGTCAACATCCCGTCGTCCATCAAGGTGGCCGTGCTCAGCGGCGAAGGCGAGCACTTCTGCGCTGGGCTCGACCTGACCGAGGTCAGCGAGCGCACGGTGGCCGAGGGCATGCAGCACTCGCGCGCCTGGCACGCCTGCTTCGACGCGATCCAGTTCGGCCCGGTGCCGGTCATCGCCGTGCTGCACGGCGCGGTGGTGGGTGGCGGCCTGGAGCTCGCGAGCAGCGCGCACCTGCGCGTGGCCGAGCAGAGCAGCTTCTACGGGCTGCCCGAGGGCACGCGCGGCATCTTCGTGGGCGGCGGCGGTTCGGTGCGCATCTCACGCCTGCTGGGGGTCTCGCGCATGACCGACATGATGCTCACCGGGCGCGTGTTCGACGCCGACGAAGGCCAGGCCTTTGGGGTGTCCAACTACCTGGTGGGCGAGGGCGAGGGCCTGGCGCGGGCACTGGCCCTCGCACAGAAGATCGCGGGCAACGCGCCGCTGTCGAACTACGCGATCACGCAGGCGCTGCCGCGCATCGCGGACCTCTCGGCCAGCGACGGCCTCTTCATGGAGTCGCTCATCTCCTCGATCGCCCAGGGCGACGAGGCTGCCAAGGAGCGCGTGCGCGCGTTCCTCGAAAAGCGCGCGGCCAAGGTGGCCAAGTCGCCCGCCTGAGCGCTCTCTCTCCCCTCTTGCCCGACACCCGAGCTTCCCGATGAACAAAGGCCTCTTCCAGCGCTTCGAAGGCGTGTACCTGCTCGACGGCGTGCGCACGCCGATGGTCGATTACATGGGCGCGTTCGCCGACGCCAACCCGATCGATCTCGGCATCCACGCCGCGCGCGCGCTGCTCGCGCGCACCGGCACCGACCCCGCGCGCGTGGATTCGGTGCTCGCCGGCAACATGGCCCCGGGCGGCTTCGACCAGTTCTACGTGGCGCGCCACATCGGCCTGTACAGCGGCGTGCCGGTGGAGGTGCCGGCACTCGGCGTGCAGCGCATCTGCGGCACCGGCTTCGAGCTCTTCCGGCAGGCTGGCGAGCAGATCGCCACCGGTGCGGCCACGCTCGCGCTGCTGGTGGGTACCGAGTCGATGACGCGCAACCCGATCGCTGCCTTCGACCACCGCGGGGGCTTTCGCCTCGGCGCACCCGTGGCCTTCAAGGACTACATGTGGGAGGCGCTGACCGACCACGCCGCCGACATCTCGATGATCCAGACGGCCGAGAACCTCGCGAAGCGCTACGCGATCACGCGCGAGGACGTGGACGCCTTCGCCGCCGCCTCCTTCGCCAAGGCCGTCGCAGCGCAGGAAGCCGGCTGGTTCGAGGGCGAGATCAGCCCGGTGGCCGACGCCACCTTCGAGCTCGCGGGCTACAGGCCGCGCGGCATTCGCCTGTCGGGCAAGACCAAGCTCGCCGACCGCGACACCCACCCACGGCCCACGCCGCCTGAGGTGCTGGCCAAGCTGCGCACCGTCTTCCCCGGCGGCGTGCAGACCGGCGGCAACAGCTCGGCGCTGACCGACGCCGCCGCGGCGGCGCTGGTTGGCGACGCGGCGGCGCTGCAGGCCTTCGGGCGCGCGCCGCTGGCGCGCATCGCCGCGGCGGCCGTGGTGGGCGTGCCGCCCGAGATCATGGGCATTGGCCCGGCCCCGGCGATCCGGCTGCTGCTCGCGCGCAGCGGGTTGCAGTTGGCCGACATCGCGCGCTTCGAGATCAACGAGGCCCAGGGTGCGCAGACGCTCGCCGTGGCGCGCGAGCTCGGGCTCGAGCTCGATCGGCTCAACGTCAAGGGCGGTGCGATCGCGCTCGGCCACCCGCTGGCCGCCACCGGCGTGCGCCTGACGGTGACGGTGGCGCGCCAGTTGAAGGAAATCGGTGCGCGCTGGGGCATCGCCTCGGCGTGCGTGGGGGGTGGCCAGGGCATCGCGCTCTTGGTCGAGAACACGGAGGCGGCGTGAAGAACCAGGAATCCAAGCCCGATACGGCCGGTTCGGCCGCTGCGGCCGCCCCGGACAGCCAGCTGGCTGCCCAGCCGCGCTCGCGCGAGAACATCTACCGCGTGGCCGTGCAGTTCGGCGACTGCGACCCCGCGGGCATCGTCTTCTTCCCGAACTTCAACCGCTGGATGGACGAGGCCTCGCTCGCCTTCTTCATGTCCTGCGGCATCCCGCCCTGGCGCGAGCTCGTGAAGACGCGCGGGATCATCGGCACGCCGCTGTTGGAGATCCAGACCAAGTTCTACCGCCCCGCCACCTACGGCGAGACGATCGAGATCCACACGACGGTGCAGAGCTGGGCCGCCAAGACGCTGCGTCAGCACCATGTCGTCAAGCGCGGCGAAACCGTGCTGTGCGAAGGCATCGAGGTGCGGGCCTTCTGCATCCGCGACCCCGAGAACCCCGACCGCATCAAGGCGATCCCCGTGCCCGAAGACATCAAGGCGGCCTGCACGCTGCCCGGCTGAACCGGGCATTCGCCTTCGCATCACCCCTGCATTCCCCCCGAATCCCCATGGTTCCTTTCCCCTGACGACACCCCTGAACGAGGAGACAGACGATGAAGCGCATCCTGAAGAAGGCCGTCGCCGCCGCGGCCGCCACCGTGCTGGCCACCGCCGCGTGGGCCGAGATCACCGTCGGCGTGAGCGTGCCGCTCACGGGGCCGGGCTCGGGCCTGGGCATCCCGATGAGCAACGGCGTGAAGATGTGGCCGGCCAGCGTGGCGGGCGAGAAGCTCAAGGTCGTGATCCTGGACGACGCCACCGACCCGACCAAGGGCGTGCAGAACGTGCGGCGTTTCGTCAACGAGGACAAGGCCGACCTGATCCTGGGCTCGGGTGTGACGCCGGTGGCCATCGCGATGGCCGACGTGGCCGCCGAGGCGAAGACGGTGCAGCTCGCCCTCTCGCCCATCGGGCTGCCCCCGGGCAAGGACGCCTGGACCTTCCGCATGCCGCAGAGCAACGGCGTGATGGCCATCGCGATGGTCAACCACATGCAGAAGAACGGCGTGAAGACCGTGGGCTTCCTCGGCTACACCGACGCTTACGGTGAGCAGTGGCTCGAGGCCGTCAAGCCGCTGCTGGACAAGGCCGGCATCAAGCTCGTGGGCGTGGAGCGCTTCGCGCGCGCCGACACGAGCGTCACCGCCCAGGCCCTCAAGCTCAACGCCGCCAACCCCGACGCGATGATCATCGTGGCCTCGGGCAGCGGTGCGGCCATGCCCCAGCTCGGCCTGGTGGAGCGCGGCTACAAGGGCAAGTTCTACCAGACGCACGCCGCGGCCACGCGTGACCTGATGCGCGTGGGTGGCAAGGCCGTCGAAGGCACCTTCGTGACTTCCGGGCCGGTGGTCGTGGCCGAGCAGCTGCCCGACAACCACCCGAGCAAGGCGCTCGGCGTGAGGTTCAACGCCGAGTACGAGAAGATCCACGGCGCGGGCCTGCGCAACCAGTTCGCCGCGCACTCCTACGACGCCTTCCTGATGCTCGAGAAGGTGGTGCCGGTGGCCCTGAAGAAGGGCAAGCCCGGCACGCCCGAGTTCCGCGCCGCGCTGAAGGAGGCGCTGGAGACCACCCCCGCGCTGGCCGTCACCCATGGCGTGCTCGACTACTCCGCCACCGACCACTGGGGCTACCGTCCGGACACGGGCGTGGTCATGAAGGTCGTCAACGGCGACTGGAAGCTCGAGCGCTGAGCCACCACGCGCGCTGAGCCGGCGCCGCCGGCCAGCCGCGCAACCCGCCTGCGCACGCCAGGCGCGGCCTGCACACGGGCCGGCGTGCGACGGGTACGAGGGAGCGGACATGGACTTCTCGATCGCGGCCATCCTCGGCCTGGACGGGCTGACCAACGGCGCCATCTATGCGCTGGTGGCCATCTGCCTGGTGCTGGTCTTCGCCGTCACGCGCATCGTCTTCATCCCGCAAGGCGAGTTCGTCGCCTTCGGGGCGCTGACGCTGGCGCTGCTGCAGACGGGCGCGGTGCCCGGCACGGTGTGGCTGCTGATGCTGATGGCGCTGGCGGCCGCCGCGCTCGACGCGTGGCAGGCGTGGCGGGAGCGCTGGCCGGTGCGTCGCGCTGCAGCCCGGCTGCTGCGCACGCTCGCCTTGCCCGCGGTGGCGGCCGCGCTCACGATCGTGCTCGCCCCCACGCGGCCGTCTCTTCTCGTGCAGGTGCTGCTCACGCTGCTCGTGGTCACGCCGATGGGCCCGCTCGTCTACCGGCTCGCCTACCGCTCGCTCGCCCATTCGAGCGTGCTCGTCTTGCTGATCGTCTCGGTGGGCGTGCACTTCGCCCTCACGGGCCTGGGGCTGCTCTTCTTCGGGGCGGAAGGGTTTCGCACGCCATCGTTCTGGGACGTGCGCTTCACGCTCGGGCCCGTCTCGCTCTCGGGCCAGGCCTCGATCATCCTTGTCGCCTCGGTGGTGCTGATCGTCGCGCTCTTCCTCTTCTTCGAGCGCAGCCTGCCGGGCAAGGCGCTGCGCGCCACCGCGGTGAACCGCAACGGCGCGCGGCTCATGGGCATCTCCTCCGACGGTGCGGGCTCGCTGAGCTTCACGCTGGCCGCCTTCATCGGCACGCTGTCGGGGCTGCTCATCGGCCCGAGCACCACGATCTTCTACGACAGCGGCTTTCTCATCGGCCTCAAGGGCTTCGTCGCTGCGGTGTTTGCCGGCCTGACGAGCTACCCGCTGGCGCTCGTGGGCGCGGTGGGCGTGGGGCTGGTGGAGGCCTTTGGCTCGTTCTGGGCCAGTGCCTTCAAGGAGGTGATCGTCTTCACGGCGATCCTGCCCGTGCTGCTGTGGCGCTCCTTCATCGACCCCCATGGCGAGGAGCATTGAGATGGCCTCCTCCCTCTCCACCTCCTCCCCCAGCGGGCTGAACCGCCGCACCCTCGGGCTCGCCGCCTTCGCGCTGGCGGTGGCGGCGCTGCCGCTGCTGCCGGTGCCCGACTTCTGGATCACGCAGCTCAACTACATCGGGCTCTTCGCGCTCGTGGCGCTCGGCCTGGTTCTGCTCACGGGCGTGGGCGGGCTCACCTCCTTCGGCCAGGCGGCGTTTGCCGGCATCGGCGCCTACGCCACCGCCTACCTGAGCACGAAGGCGGGGCTCTCGCCGTGGGTGGGCCTGCTGGTGGGGCTTGCGCTCACCGCGGCGGTGGCGCTCGTGCTCGGGTGGATCACGCTGCGCATGTCGGGCCACTACCTGCCGCTGGCCACCATCGCCTGGAGCCTCGCCCTCTACTACACGATGGGCAACCTCGATGCGCTGGGCAAGTACGACGGGCTGCTGGGCGTGCCGCCGATCACGATCGGGGAGTTCGGCTTTCGCGAGGAACGGCGCATCTACTTCCTGATCTGGGGCGCCGCACTGCTGGCGGCGGTGGCGGTGACGCACCTGCTCGACTCACGGCCCGGGCGCGTGATGCGTGCCCTCAACCTGAACCGTGGCGGCGGCTCGACGATGCCCGAGGCCATGGGCGCCTCCACGTTCCGCTACAAGCTCGTGATGTTCCTGCTCGCCGCGCTGCTCGCCTCGGTCTCGGGCTGGCTTTTCGCGCACATGCAGCGCAGCGTCAACCCCTCGCCCTTCGGCATCAAGTTCGGCATCGAGTACCTGTTCATGGCGGTGCTCGGCGGCGTAGGCAGCGTCTGGGGCGCCTTCACCGGTGCGGCGCTCGTGAAGGTCGCCGAAGACCAGCTGCAGGTGT
>JBDKFA010000135.1:0-6611 GCA_039798945.1 Pseudomonadota bacterium | reverse complement strand
CTGAGGCCCCAACGGAGGCCCAGACCTGTACACCCATCCAGATCAACCCCTGAGCGACCCGGCTGCGACCATGCCCCCAAGGCCCCCCCCTCTGTGGGGCACAGCTCAGGAGGACCCCACCTTGCCCAGGAGCCCCAAGCCCCGCCCCAGCGCCTACCCGTCGACCCTCAAGATCGGCGACCACCGCTACCAGGTCGCCGTGCAGCGCCGCGTGGCGGGCCGCAGCATCATGGGCAGCATCCACTACGGCCCCAAGCTCATCGAAGTCGCCACCCACAGCGGCCGCACGGGCCTGGCCTACTCGCCCCACGAGGTGCACGACACCTTCTGGCACGAGGTGACGCACGGCATCCTCTACGAGATGGGCCACGGCTACTACCGCAACGAGCGCTTCGTGCGGAAGTTCGCCTCGCTGCTCACGAAGGCCATCGAGTCGGCGAAGTTCGAGTAGGGGCCCCGCATGACCGCTCAGACCCCCGAACGCCTCCTCTACGAAGGCCAGGAAGTGCCCCTTTGCACGGAGCCGCTGGAGGACTTCTTCATCCTCACCGGTGACCGTCCCCAGCTTCAGATCGCCCACACCGGCCTGTGGCGCTGCTACGAAGGCAGCTGGGAGATCACCGACGGTCGGCTCTACCTCATCGGCATCGAGGCCAAGCTCATCACCGGCCATCCGCTGACCCTGCAGGCCCTCTTCCCGGGCTGCGGCGAGCGCGTGTTCGCCCACTGGTACCGCGGCGAGATGCGCGTTCCGCGCGGCCCCCGTCTGCGCTACGTGCACGGCGGCTACGCCAGCACCTACGCCTACGACCTGCTCTTCACCGTCGCATCCGGCGTGGTCGTCAAGACGCGCCTGCGCAAGAACACCCCACCCCAGGCAGACCGGAGTGACCTGGAGGCGGCATCGTGAGCGCAGTCTGGGTACCCATCACGCTCGCCTACCTGAGTCTCGGCGTGCTCCTGCTCATCGGGCTGCTGGCCGAGCGCAAGCCCCGCGAGCGGGGAAATCCGAGCCTTGTCGAGCTTGCAAAGGCGATGGACCCTGCTCGCAAGAGCCGCTGGTACCGCGTGCGCAGCGACATCCTCGCCCCGGGCCTCACGGGGCTCCTGGTGGTGCTCGCCTGGCCCGGGGCGCTCCTCTGGACAGCCAAGATCAAGTTCGAGCGCTGGCAGCAGGACAGGCGCATCGCCGCCTCCGAGGCAAGCCGCGTCTTCTCCGTCAAGCGGGGCGACCTGGTGGAGAAGGTGGAGGTGGCGGCCGTCGAAGCCCGGGAAACCGTCTTCGACCCGCTGGGTGCCGCCCCGGCCGTGCCCTTCGGTTTCCTGAACCCGCAGTGGCAGGCGTTCCTGGCCCAGGCTACCCCTGCCGATGCGGTGTGGTCGTTCCGGGCGGTTCGAGACGGCGACTGGGGCCTGCTGGACGAGCGCACCGGCTACGCGTTCGTGCGCCGCGGCAAGGTGGTGGCGTTCATGGTCGCCTCGATCGAACACAGGGAGCGGCCGTCCGCTGCGGATACGGGTGAGCCGCAGGGAGCCCAGTCATGACTGCACGTCTTACCGCCACCCTGGCGCTGCTCCTGGCATTGGTGCCTTGGGCGCCCCCCACCCACGCGGCCTACTCCGAATACTCCGTCGTCCGCGACACCCGCACCCTGCACATCGGCCGCGATCTCAGCGTCACCGAAGACCACACCCAGGTACTGCGAGTCAACGATGCGCAGGCCATCGAGCCGCTGGGCAAGCGGCGCCTGACCTTCACCCCCTCGCGCGAGAGCCTGCGCATCGTGGAGGCCTGGACGATCACGCGCGAGGGCACGCGCCACGTCGTTCCGGCCGACCGCATCCTCACCCAGAGCAACGCCCGCTCGGAGAGCGAGTCGAAGTTCACTGACCGGCAGGCCCTCATCGTGATCTTTCCCAAGGTGGGGGTGGGCTCGCAGCTGCATGTGCGGGCCGTGCGCACGCGGGCGCAGCCGATCTTTCCGGGGCACTTCTCGCGCCTGCTGTGGTGGAGCCCGCACATGCCGCATGAGGAAGTGGCGGTGGATGTGCTGCTCGACGCCGGCGTGGAAATCAAGATGGCCACGCGCGACGCAAGCGGCCAGCTGCGCGGCGGGCGCGTGGCCTCTCAACCTGGTGACCCGACCGGCTCCAGCCGCTTTCGCTACACCTACGCCCACACGGGCGCGGCGCCGAAGTTTGCGGACCAGGTGGACACCATGCACCACGCCACGACGCTCGTGCTCGGCACCTTCGGCAGCTGGGCAGATGTGGCTTCAGCCTACCGGGTGCGCGCCACGCCCAAGGTGACGCCCGAGATCCGCACCACCGCGCTGGAGATCGTGCAGGGCGCGCGCTCGCTTGCGCAGCGCGTGGAGCGGCTGCACCACTGGGTGGCTCGCAATGTGCGCTATGTGGCCGTGACGGTGAACGACGGCGGCTTCGTCCCCCACGACGCGCAGCGCGTGCTCGACAACCTCTACGGCGACTGCAAGGACAAGGCGATGCTGCTCGAGGCGCTGCTGGCCGCCGTGGGCATCGAGGCCGGGCCCGTCCTCGTGAACACCGACGCGGTCTACGAACTACCCCCGCAGCCCAACCCGTTTGCCTTCAACCACGCCATCGTGCATGTGCCCGCGCTGAGCCTGTACCTGGACCCCACCCACATCCACGCCCGCACCGGAACCCTGCCCGACTACCTGATGGGCAAGCCCGTGCTCCTGGTGCGTGAGGGGCGCGTGGCGCGCACGCCGCACATGAACCCGGCCATCGATTTCAGCCGCAGCCAGACAACGGCCGGCATGGTCGCCTCGGGCGCCATCCTCGGGCACACCCGCGCCCAGTTGCGCGGGGCACTGGAGGTGGATTCCCGCTGGCTGGTGGCACAGGCCCTGGAGGAAGAGGGCGAGAGCAAGTTCGTCGAGAGCCTGCTCGCGCGGCAGTTCGAGCCCGGAAGCGGCTCGATCCGCGCCAGCCCGAACGACCTCGAGCAAGCCTGGGAAGTCGAAACCACATTCGAGCTCGAACCACTGCTCAACCTGCCCGGGCCTGGCGCCCTGCGCATCCCGCTGGCCCTGGCACCCGGGCGCATCCTGGCCCTCACCGAGCGCCGTGCCTACGCCAACCGCCAGCAGCCCTTCGTCTGCGAATCTGCCCGGCACGAGGAAGTGGTGACGCTCGACTTCCCCGAGGGCATCACCGTCGTGGCTTTGCCGCCGGCGGTGGACTTTCAGAAGGCCGGGATCACCTATCGCTCGCGGTACGAGCTCAAGGGCCGCACGCTCACCGCCACGCGCACCTACGTGGCCAAGTGGCCCGGGCCGATCTGTGAGCCCAAGGACGATCTCGCATGGCTAGAGTTCAGGCCGGTGCTGGTGAAGGATTTGCGGGGGCAGGTGGTGGTGAGGTGAGGTTCGAACCAACGCATACATCTGGGCTGGGCAGTGAGCGGCCAGATTTAGTGAGCGTTCTGCCTTGGCCGGATAGTGTGCCTCGTACAGCCGCGGGGCCGTGGCATCGCTACTCGCCATGGCGGTAGCAGACGCTGTCTCCAGGTATTGCTGGTGCACCGCAAACCGAGCACCTTCTTGTCAGTTCGCCAAACCTCTTGTCCGAGGAGCGTGGGACGTGCACGTTGGAGGGCATTGACGATTTAATCTCTGCCGCTCCAGACCGACGCGGCGCCGACGCTCCCAGCTTTTTCGCTCGTGGCTTCGCGGCTCGTGGTGTCATAACCTTGAGCGCCGCTGCGCGACAGCGCTCCACGAGTTGCGTCGTTTTGGGATCTGCAGCGAACCTGTCCAACTGAGCCTGCGCCTTTCGCTTTCCCTTGGCCGCCTCGAACACAAGATGAATGATGGTCTTGGTCAGTGGATCGTCAGTCACAGTACCCCCTTGTGGCTACTTCGTGCGGGCGGGTGGCTGATTTGGGGATGCGCTCACGCTTCATGTCCTACCAGGTGATCAGGTTGTTGTCGTTCCAGTCGACCGGCCTCGTCTCTGGACTTGGCAGCCCCTCACGCCATCCAAATCGCCAGCTCCTGCGGCGTCATGGCCAGCGCCCCTGAAGCCTGGGCAGTAGCCGCAACCTCTCCGTCTGCGGTCGTGACGGCCCGCACCTCGTCGGTGCGGGAAGCGTTCAGGTGCGCGAGGTAGGCCAGCATCTGGCGGTCCGCCCGGTTTGCGCCCACCCCTCCTGAGAAGTGCACGCGCAGGTTCGGTGCGAGGACACGGTCTTCCATCACCCCACCATCGAACCAGAGGTGAATGGTCAAGTCCGGCTGCCGCTCGGCGAGCGCCTGCAGCGCCGCCTCGAGTGCGCGGCGCGCTCGGCCGCCCGGTTGCCCTTTCTCGTAGTGCGGCCTGAAGAGGGTGGGCACCTTCCACAGGACGTTGTGGCCATCCACCACGAGGGTGCAGGGCCTACCCTGGGCGAGGGTGGCCTGCAGCGCATAGAGCGGCAAGCCGCTCAGGTCGCTTCTACCCACTGTCCACCCGCGCCCGACGCCCGCGAGGGCATACATCCGTGAGGAGGCGTTGTCGAGCAGCCGGAAAGCCTCGTCCAGTTCCTCCTCGCCGAGCAGGCCGAGCGGCTCACTGGCGATCAGGTGCTGGCGCAGCGCGGCAACCTTGTCCAGAGAACCGGCTCCGGCCAGGGCCGACTCGAATCTTCGAAGCGCCGGACTCTGCGCCGGAGGTCCGGCAGGGCCAGCGCCGAGCACTCCGTCGATCTGCCGGATGCGAGCCTCCAATGCCTTCGCGCCCGAACCGAGCTCGGCCAGTGGCCGGATCGAATCGGCCTGCGCCTGGCGCAGCCGCTCGAGGAGGGCGGCACACCTTTCGCGCTCGGCACGGATCGCACTGCGAAGGCCGAACTGCCGGTCGGCCGCCGCCTGTCGATCCAGCAAGAGTTCGGCCGCCCGGATGGCATCGGACTCCTCCGCGGCCAGACCTGATGCGCCAGCACGCTGGCTCGGCGCCGGGATACCCAGCGCGCCCGCCCCCCGCTCGAGCGATTCCGCCGGCTCGAGCCAGGGAAGGAGCCTGTCGTTCAGCCTCGCGCTCACAGCTTCTTCCAGGCGCGCATCGAACTGCGCCTTCAGAGAGCCGAGTTCCTGCAACGCAGCGTTCAGGCGAGACCCGGTAACGGTCAGGTCGGCAGCGGCGGTTGAAGCCTGGTTGGCAGCTGCGGATAGCAGGTTGGAGACCCGAGTGTTCTCCTTCGCGAGCCGCGCCACTTCCTGGCGCTTTCCGCGCAGGGCGACTACCAGCTCGGCCTCGCGTCGCAGCCGGGGGGCTCTTGCCGGCGCAGCAGCCGCTACGGGGGTGGGTGCGACCTCCGGAGCCATCACGCCCGAGGCGGCCATCAGCTCCTGCAAGTGGCCGACGAAGGGACCGATCTCAGCCAGAACCTGCTTCGCCGCAGCCTCCTTCCGGCTGGCAGTGGGCTCCTCACCATCCCAGCTTGCCAGCGCCGCCCTGCCCATGTCGCGCACGGCAAGCCGGTCATCCAGGAGCAACGCTGCCGCCGTTTCCTTTGTGCCGAAGTACGCGGCAAGAGGTGACGCGATTCGCTCCAGCGCCTCCTGCGAGAGCACGAGCAGCAAGGAGTTGGCAAGGCCCGTCGCCCGGAGCTGCGCCCGGATGTCGGCCGGAAGCTCGGAAGACTTCGACAGGGCGTCCTTGAGGCGCTCCCGGGCGATCCGGATGTCGATTGACGCCGGCCTGAAGCCCCGAATGACGTCCGACCGCTTGACTGCAAGCAGGCGTACGTCGGCGGAAGAAAGACCGTCGATTCCAGCCTTCCATACCCTGAGGACGACCTCAGGAACCTCCTCGCCATCCAGTTTCATCGCCCAGGCTCAGGCAAGCAGCCAGCGGAAGGCCCTGACCGACGGCGCACGGATCGTTCGAGGAATCAGGATCGGCATGAACTCTTCTCCCTGTGTAGTTTCCTCATCGTCGCCGCTCTACATCGGAGCTGCCAGCTCGAGGTATCGCGGGATCATGTCACCGGGGTGGCTCAGCGAGTGACCTGGACGGACGCACAGTGAAAGCCTCCCCGGACCGCCGTGTGCCACCCAGTTGGCGAAACGAGGAAGCCGGCGAAGGATCATGGCCACTGGAACCGCATGAACGGCGAGTAGTAGCTCGTCTTGAGCCATGCCAGATCGGCCCCCCACTCCGCCACCGCAACCTCGTGGTTGCGCAGCCTCGCATGCATTGAGATGAGCATGGCCAAGTGCCAGGCGATGCGGCGCAGCCGAGTTCGGGTCGACGGCCCGCCCCAGGACTCCATGTACTCCCTCTGCTTGGCTGGCCGGACCCCTTGGACAAAGTCAGCCATCGGCAGCTGGTCTGCATCAAACGCATTGCTCAGGATTCGGCGCCGCTGCGCCACCGGCAGCCCGTAGGTCTTCCCAACCCGGTACTCCAGCTTGACCAGAGGAGAGGCGCTCACCTGCTGCTCGACATCGGTCGGCGGAAGCTCTTCACTGGCGCGCCACTCAGGCCACGGGAACTGCTGTCCGCGCAGCCACTCGATCACGGGATGCCCTGCGCCGAAAGCCTCCAGCGCGGATCTGCTGACTTCATCCTCCAGGTAACGGAAC
>JBDKFA010000134.1:0-10201 GCA_039798945.1 Pseudomonadota bacterium | reverse complement strand
TGGCCGTCTCGGGCATCACGTGCGTCATGAACTGCAGCGCCTGGTCGTAGATGTCATCGGTGTCGATGAGGATCTCGCCAATGTCAGCGGTGAAGTAGTCGCGGATGGCGCGGATGACGAGGCTGCTCTCCTGGTAGATCAGGAAGGCGCCCTTGCCGGCCTTGGACGCGCTGTCGATCGCGTCCCACAGCTTGAGCATGTAGTTCAGGTCCCACTGCAGCTCGGGCGCGGTGCGGCCGATGCCGGCGGTGCGCGCGATCAGGCTCATGCCCTTGGGGTACTCGAGCTGCTCGAGGTTTTCCTTGAGTTCTTCGCGGTCCTCGCCCTCGATGCGCCGGCTCACGCCGCCGCCGCGCGGGTTGTTGGGCATCAGCACGAGGTAGCGGCCGGCCAGGCTGACGAAGGTGGTGAGTGCGGCGCCCTTGTTGCCGCGCTCCTCCTTTTCCACCTGCACCAGCAGTTCCTGGCCTTCCTTGATCGCCTCGCCGATCTTGGCGGTGCGCGGGTCGGCGCCCTCGCGGAAGTAGTTGCGCGAGATTTCCTTGAAGGGCAGGAAGCCGTGGCGGTCTTCGCCGTAGTCGACGAAGCAGGCCTCGAGCGCGGGCTCCACGCGCGTGACCACGGCCTTGTAGATGTTGCCCTTTCGCTGCTCGCGCCCCTCGATCTCGGTCTCGAAGTCGAGCAGCTTCTGGCCGTCGACGATCGCCAGGCGCCGCTCTTCGGGCTGCGTGGCGTTGATCAGCATGCGCTTCATCGTGTGTGCACTCCTCGTCGGCCCGGAGCCTGTGCCGCCATGCGGCCGGGCGCCCGGGCATCACCGCGCGGCCCGCCCGAACGGGCAGGCTGCGCTTTCCCGATGCACGGGACACACGAGGAGAACCGATGAAGCGAATCGCCCTGGACAGCCGGTACCGGCTGCGGACGGTGGCGGGGCTCGCATAGGGCCCGCCGCTCGCCGCGGCTCAGCGGGGCTGCGTTGGCGCGTGCGCGCGGGCCTGACGTGGCGGCAACGACGCGCCCGAGCCCGGCCCTGCGGCGCGGCGCGCCGATCGGGCTGCACACCGCACGCGGCTCGCCGGCGGGATGCCGGGGCACGGGGCGGGGCAGGAGGACAGGGAAGGGGCGTGCATCGCTGGCGTTGGCCGAAGCCCTTGCGGCTGGGTGCAGCGGCAGGCCGATGGCGGCCGGGCTGCTGCGCCCATGAATCTTTCGTCGTTGCCCTGTTGAAGGCAGGGCGGTTCTCGTCCGTCGTGTCTCTGCCGCCCGGGCCTGCGAGCCCTCCGTGCGCTTTGGCGCGCGGAACCGCTGGCAGACCGACCGGGCGTTGCATCAACGCTTGTTGGCCGCCCCTGCCCGAATCGGACCTGGGGAGGCCGCTCCCTCTCGCACCGCGAGGCCCGGGTAAACTGCCGGGAATCAAGCACTTGCAGCACGAACGTGGAGCGCCGGAGTATACGCCCCCGGGGCGGGCCGAGCGCGCGAAGTGCGCCGGGTTCCGCACCCACCTCGACGGCCGCGCGGGCCACCTCGCCGCCGCCCGTGGCGCCTGCCGTGCGTCGCCTGCGCATCGACGAGGAGTCGGCCGGGCAACGCCTGGACAACTTCCTGCTGCGCGTGCTCAAGGGCGTGCCCAAGACCCACGTCTACCGCGTGATCCGCAGCGGCGAGGTGCGCGTGAACGCCGGCCGGGCGGGTGCGGACACACGGCTGGCTGCCGGAGATGAAGTGCGCGTGCCGCCCGTGCGCGTGGCGGTGGGGCGCGCCGAGGCCACCCCGGTCGGGCCCGGGGCTTCCGTCGCCGTTTCGGCGGCCGCTGCAGCAGCCGCCTCGGCCCCGGCACGCGAGTTCCCGGTGCTGTTCGAGGACGAACACCTGCTTGCCCTGAACAAGCCCGCTGGGGTGGCGGTGCACGGCGGCAGCGGTGTGAGCTCGGGCGTGATCGAGCAGTTGCGCGGCGCCCGGCCGCAGGCGCGCCTGCTGGAACTGGTGCACCGCCTGGACCGCGAGACCTCGGGCGTGCTGCTGGTGGCCAAGAAGCGCAGCGCGCTGACGCGGCTGCAGGAGCAGTTCCGCGTGCATGGCGCGGACAAGGCCGTGGGCAAGACCTACTGCGCGCTCGTGGCCGGAGCCTGGCCCGAGTCGCTCAAGGTGATCGACGTGCCGCTGCACAAGTACCTGACCGAAGGCGGCGAGCGCCGGGTGCGGGCGGTCTCGCCGGCCGACGAGTCCGGGCGGCGCGCGATCACGCTGGTGCGGGTGGCCAGAAGGCTGCCGGGCTTCACGCTGCTGGAGGTGACGATCCGCACCGGCCGCACGCACCAGATCCGCGTGCACCTGGCCGGAGCCGGCCACCCGATCGCCGGCGACGACAAGTACGGCGACTTTGCGCTCAACCGGCGCCTGGCGCGGGAGGGGCTGGGTGCCGTGGGCACGGGGCGTCCTGGGGCCATGGGCGCGACGGGGGCGGCAGGGGCCGCCGGGGCCGCAGCGGCCAAGAGTGCCATCGGTGTCGTGCGGCTGGAACGCATGTTCCTGCACGCCCAGCGCCTGCGCCTGGCGCATCCGGCCACCGGCGAGGCCCTCGACCTGCAGGCCCCGCTGCCGCCCGAGCTCGCCCGCGTGCTCGATGCACTGGGCGCATCTGCGGCATGATCGCGCCCCGCGAGCACCCCGACCCGATGAACACCCGCCGCTTCGACCTCATTGCCTTCGACTGGGACGGCACCCTCTTCGACAGCACGGCGCTGATCGTGCGTTGCATCCAGGCGGCCTGCCGCGACGTGGGCACCGCCGTGCCGAGCGACGAGCAGGCGGCCTACGTGATCGGGCTGGGCCTGCGCGACGCGCTGCTGCACGCCGCCCCGGACTTCCCGCCCGAGCGCTACGCCGAGCTCGGCAACGCCTACCGGCGCCACTACTTCGC
The DNA here is from genome assembly GCA_039798945.1 of Pseudomonadota bacterium. Taxonomy (GTDB): domain Bacteria; phylum Pseudomonadota; class Gammaproteobacteria; order Burkholderiales; family Burkholderiaceae_C; genus Rubrivivax. The sequence continues at coordinate 7,278 of JBDKFA010000134.1, read as the reverse complement.
GGCGCAGCACGAGGTGGTTCTGTTCGAGGGCACGCTGCAGATGCTGCACGCGCTGCGCGAGCGCAGCCACCTGCTCGCGGTGGCCACGGGCAAGAGCCGGCGCGGGCTGGACGAGGCGCTGGGCACGACCCAGCTCAAGGGCCTGTTCGACGCCACGCGCACGGCCGACGAGACGGCCTCCAAGCCCGACCCGCTGATGCTGCACGAGCTGATGGCCGAGCTCGGGGTGAGGCCCGAGCGCACGCTGATGATTGGCGACACCACGCACGACCTGGAGATGGCCGGGCGGGCCGGGGTGGCGGGGCTCGGCGTGAGCTACGGCGCGCACGATCATGAGGCCTTCGGTGCGCACGCGCCGGTGTTCGTCGCCCACTCCACGCGCGAGCTGCACGACTGGCTGGTGGTGCACGGATGAGCGGCCTGGCTTTGTGTGCGTCGGCCGAGCTCGATGACGGCGGCAAGGCCTTCGTGTTCGACGTGCTCGCCTGGGGCCAGCCGGCGCGCGCCTTCGTGCTGCGCTTCGATGGCAGCGTGGTGGGCTACCTGAACCGCTGCGTGCACGTGCCCACCGAGATGGACTGGCAGGAAGGCCAGTTCCTGGACGGCGACCGGCGCTTCATCGTCTGCGCGATCCACGGCGCGATGTATGAACCCACCGATGGCCGCTGCGTGGGCGGCCCGTGTGGCCGCGGCAAGCTCACGCCGCTGAGCGTGCGCGAGGCCGACGGGCAGGTCAGTTGGTATCCTTCCGAGCACATCCGTCCCGCCTTCGCGGACGACTCTTCCGGCCCGGCGCCCGCCGCGGGCTGACACCCCATGGACGATCGACAAGAACCGAGCTTGCTCGGGCCGGCTGTGGCTGCGCCCGAGCTCGCCGCATCACCTATTGCATCACCTGCCGCATCACCCGCCGCGGCCTCGACACCTTCCAGGCCCGTGCCTCCCACCGCGGCCGAGGCGGCGCTCGAGCGCCTGGCCGGCGAACTGCTGCGCGAGCGCCGCACCGAGCGGCGTTGGCGCACGGGCGTGCGACTGGGCTGGCTGATGCTGGCCGTCGCGGTCATCGGGCTGTGGTGGGCCGACACCAAGCACGTGACGGCCAGCACTGCGCCGCACACGGCGCTGGTGGAGGTGCGTGGCGAGATCGCACCGGACACCGAAGCGAGTGCCGAGGCGCTGCTCGGCGCGCTGAAGGCGGCCTTCCTCGACCCCGGCGCGCAGGCGGTGGTGCTGCGCATCAACTCGCCCGGCGGCAGCCCGGTTCAGGCGGGCATCATCAACGACGAGATCCGCCGCCTGAAGGCGCTGCACGGCAAGAAGGTGTACGCGGTGGTGGAGGACGTGTGCGCCTCTGGCGCCTATTACGTGGCAGCCGCGGCCGACGAGATCTTCGTCGACAAGGCCAGCCTGGTGGGCAGTGTGGGGGTGCTGATGGACGGCTTCGGCTTCGTCGGTGCGATGGAGAAGCTCGGCATCGAGCGCCGGCTGCTCACTGCCGGCGAGAACAAGGGCATGCTCGACCCCTTCAGCCCCCAGAACGCGCAGCAGCAGGCCTTCGCGCGCGAGATGCTCGCGCAGATCCACCAGCAGTTCATCCAGGTGGTGCGCGAGGGCCGGGGCAAGCGGCTGAAGGAGACGCCCGAGCTCTTCTCCGGGCTCGTGTGGAACGGCGAGGACGCGATCAAGCTCGGCCTGGCCGACCGCACCGGCAACCTCGACTTCGTCGCGCGCGAGGTGGTGAAAGCCGAGGACATCATCGACTACACGCCGCGCGAGAACGTGGCCGAGCGCCTGGCCAAGCGCTTCGGCGCCGGCGTGGCCACCGGCATCGTGCGTGCGGCGCGCGAGACGCTGCCGCCGCTGCGCTGAAGGCGGCTGCCCGGTATCCGCACCCGACCGCACGCAAGGGAAACACCGTGAACGACCGCCTGGCCGTGCTGCCCCAGTACCTGCTGCCCCAGCAGGCGCTCACCCGGCTGATGGGGCGCCTGGCCTCCGCGCGCGGGGGCGCGCTGACGACGTCGGCCATCGGCTGGTTCGTGCGGCGCTACGGCGTGAACATGGCCGAGGCCGCGCAGCCCGACATCTCGGCCTACCCGAGCTTCAACGAGTTCTTCACCCGGCCGCTGCGCGCGGGCGCGCGGCCGCTGGCGAGTGCGGACTTCATCTGCCCGGTGGACGGGGCCATCAGCCAGTTCGGCCGCATCGACGAAGGCCGCATCTTCCAGGCCAAGGGGCACGCCTACACGGCCTGCGCGCTCGTGGGTGGGGACACCGCGCTGGCGGCACACTTCCACCATGGCCACTTCGCCACGCTGTATCTGAGCCCGAAGGACTATCACCGCATCCACATGCCGTGCGCGGGCCGGCTGCTGCGGATGATCCACGTGCCCGGGGCGCTGTTCTCGGTGAACCCCACCACCGCGCGTGGGGTGCCGGGGCTTTTCGCGCGCAACGAGCGCGTGGTGTGCGTGTTCGACGCGGCGCCCGGGTCGGCGATGCCCGGGCCGTGGGTGCTGGTGCTCGTGGGCGCGACGATCGTGGGCAGCATGGCCACCAGCTGGCACGGCGTGGTCAACCCGCCCCGGCCGGGCACCGTGCGCGAGTGGCGCTATGACGATGAGCCCGTCACGCTCGCGCAGGGGCAGGAGATGGGACGCTTCCTGCTCGGCTCCACCGTGGTGCTGCTGTTTCCGCGCGGGCCGCTGGCCTTCAACCCGAAGTGGGCAGCGGGCGGGGCGATCCGCATGGGCGAGGAGATGGCGCGCGTGGCGGGGCTGCCCGCCCCGGCCGCCGCAGGCGCCGCGGCCGGAACCGGCGCGACGTGATGACCCCTGGCGAGCGCCGTGCCCGTGTGCTGCTGTGGGTGGTGCCGGCGCTGTGGTCGTCCAACTACCTGATCGCCCGCGCCTCCGAGGGCGTGATCGCGCCGCACCTGCTGGCGCTGGGCCGCTGGGTGCTGGCCATCGCGCTGCTGCTGCCCTTCACGTGGCGTGTGCTGGCGAGCCCCGCCGGGCGCGAGGCGGTGCGGCACGAGTGGCGGCAGCTGCTCGTGCTGGGTGGCCTCGGCATGTGGATCTGCGGCGCCCTGGTGTACCTGGGCGGGCACACGACGAGTTCGACCAACATCGCGCTGCTGTATGCCGCGACGCCGGTGGCCATCGTCTACGCGGGCTCCCGGCTGCTGCACGAGCCGATGTCGCGAGCGCAATGGGGCGGGGTGGTGCTGGCGCTGGCCGGCGTGCTGTTCGTGATCGCCGGCGGCGACCCGCGCGTGCTGCTTCAGGTGCGCTTCACGACAGGCGACGGCTGGATCCTCGTGGCGGCGGTGGGCTGGGCGGCGTATTCCGTGCTGCTCAAGCACTGGCCTTCAGCGCTGCCGCCGCTGGCGCGGCTGGTGGCGATCGCCGCCGGGGGGGTGCTGGTGCTCGTGCCTTTCACGCTGCTGGAAGCGTGGGCGATGCCGTCGCCGCCCCTGGGCGCGCAGGCCGTGATGCTCGTGGTGCTGGCTGCCCTGCTGCCGGGAGTCATCTCGTATGGGGCGTACTCGTACCTGCAGCGCGAGCTCGGCGCCTCGCGCACCGCGCTGATGATGTACCTGGGGCCCGTGTATGCGGCCTTCGGCGCGTGGGCCGTGCTGGGTGAGCCGCCGCGCTGGTACCACGGCGTGGGGGCGGCGTTGATCCTGCCAAGCATCTGGCTCGCCACCCGCGGCCGCGCCGCGGTGGCTCAGCCGAAGAGCCCGGGGGCCTTGTCCGGCCCGTCTTCCTCTTCGGCGTAGAAGCACGCCGGGCACACGGCGCGGTAGCGCTCGTTGCCGCCGATGAGCACCTGCTCGCCTTCGCGCACGCGCCGGCCGTTGCCGTCCAGCCGCATGTTCATCGAGGCCTTGCGGCCGCAGGCGCAGATGGTCTTCATCTCCTCCAGGTCATCGGCCAGCGTGAGCAGCGCGATGGCCCCCGGGAAGCCCTGGCCCTGGAAGTCGCTGCGCAGCCCGTAGCAGATGACGGGCAGCCCGTCGCGGCTGGCCAGGCGGTGCAACTGGTGCACCTGGGCGGGGGTGAGGAACTGGGCCTCGTCGATGAGCAGGCAGGCGAGCTCGGCGGGCAGCGCCTCGCGCGTGAACGCGGTGTGGGGACCGAAGGCGGCGGCGCTGCGGTGCAGGCCCAGCCGCGAGCCGATCACGCCCGTGCCGCCGCGGTCGTCCAGCGCCGCGGTGAAGAGGGCCACGCGCATCCCGCGTTCCTCGTAGTTGTGCGCGGCCTGCAGCAAGGCGGTGGACTTGCCGGCGTTCATCGCCGCGTAGCGGAAGTAGAGCTTGGCCATGGCGCAAGTGTGCGACGAATCAGCGGGCGCGGCCGCACGCCGGTCGCGCCGGGCGGCGCGCTCGGGAGGGGCGGCCCGCGCACAATGGCGGCATGGGAACCCTCTATCTCGTGCGCCATGGCCAGGCCTCCTTCGGCGCGGACGACTACGACCGGCTGAGCGAACTCGGCACGCGCCAGTGCGACGCGCTCGGTGGCTGGATGCGCGAGCGCGGGCTCGCCTTCGAGGGCGTGCTGCGCGGCACGCTGGTGCGCCACCGCCAGTCGCTCGAGGCGATCGGCTCGCAGCTGCCCGGCCTGCCCGAGGCGCTGGAGTGGCCGGGCCTGAACGAGTACGACAGCGAGGCGCTGCTCGAGAGCGTGCTGCCAATGCTGACCGAGCCTTTGCCCTCGCCCCACACGCCTGAAGGCTACCGCGCGCACTTTCGGGCGCTGCGCCTGGCCTTGACCGAATGGATGGAAGGCCGCACCCAGCCGCGCGGCATGCCGAGCTGGCAGGGTTGGCTCGACGGCGTGGCCGGTGCGCTCGACCACGTGCGCACGCGGTTCGAGGGCGACGTGCTGATGGTCTCCAGCGGCGGGCCGATCTCCACCGCCGTGGCTCACGTGCTGGGCGCGCCGCCGGCGGCGATGGTGGAACTGAATCTGAGGATGCGCAACAGTGCGCTGAGCGAGTTCGCCTTCACCACGAAGCGCCACACGCTCGTCACCTACAACACCCTGCCGCACCTGGAGCACCCCGAGCGGCGCGGGTGGGTCACGTTTGCGTGACGAGCAGGCCCTTGCGCTCGATGAAGCCGATCACCTCGTCCAGGCCCTGGCGCGTGCGCAGGTTCGTCATCACGTAGGGGCGCGTGGGGCGCATGCGGCGGGTGTCGGCCTCCATCACAGCGAGGTCTGCGCCGACGTGGGGGGCGAGGTCGGTCTTGTTGATGACGAACAGGTCGCTCTTGGTGATGCCCGGGCCGCCCTTGCGCGGGATCTTCTCGCCGGCGGCCACGTCGATGACGTAGATCGTGAGGTCGCTGAGCTCGGGGCTGAAGGTGGCAGCGAGGTTGTCGCCGCCGGACTCGATGAAGACGATGTCGGCGTTGGGGAACTTGCCGAGCATGCGGTCCACCGCCTCGAGGTTGATCGAGGCGTCCTCGCGGATGGCGGTGTGCGGGCAGCCGCCGGTTTCCACGCCCATGATGCGCTCGGGCTCGAGCGCGCCGGCCACGGTGAGCAGGCGCTGGTCTTCCTTGGTGTAGATGTCGTTGGTGACGACGACGAGGTCCCACTTCTCGCGCATCGCCTTGCACAGCATCTCGACGAGTGTCGTCTTGCCCGAGCCCACGGGGCCGCCGACGCCCACGCGCAGCGGGGGGAGCTTCTTGGTGCGGCCGGGGATGAGGTGGAGTTTCATGGGGGGCGGGACGTGGGGTTTCAGGAGCGGAAGAGCCGGGAGTACTGCGTCTCGTGCTGCGCCGAAAGGATCGCGAGCATCGGTGTGAAGGCCTGGCGCGTGTCGTCGGTGCGCGCGAGCGCTTCTTCCACCGCAAGGGGTATCGCTTCAGCCAGCCGCGCCAGCATGCGCTGCGCCGAGGCTTGCCCGAGCGGCACGGCCTTCATCGCGGCTTGCACCATGTTCTCGGCCCAGCCGAAGGCGAAGGCGAGCAGCGCGTGGCGGGCATCGGCGCCCGCGAGGCTCGCGGCCAGCGCGAAGGCGATCGGCCAAGTCGGGGCGGGGGCGAGGGCCGCGCAGGCGGCCACGCGCGGGTCGTTGGCGCGCGGGCTGTTCTTCAGCCACTCGACGAGCGAGCGGCCCATCTGCTCGGCCTGCAGCCGCAGCTCGGCGGTTTCGCGGGTGGCCAGCACCCAGGCGTTCAGCGCCGCGGCGCGTGGCAGGTCGGCCTGCTCCCACGCGGCCACGGCCTGGGCGGTGGCGGCACCGTCGGCGCGGGCCAACGTGAGGTGCAGCTGGTCGAGCAGCCAGGCGCCGGCCTCGGCCTCGTTCGTCACCCGGCCCGACTCGACGGCGGCCTCCAGGCCCTCGGAGTAGCTGAAGCCGCCTACCGGCAGGGCCGGCGAGGCGAGCCACATCAGCTGCAGCAGGGTGGGGGCGTTGGGCATACGGGTCGGGTGGAGACGTCAGGCGCCGTGGGGGCGGCGGGTGATCGTCACGGGCTGGGCGTGGGAATGGGCATGGCCGTGGTCGTGGTCGTGGCTGCAGCCGGGGCCGTGTACGTGACCATGGTCGTGCTGATCATCGTGCTTATGGTCGTGCGCATGGTCGTGCCCATGGTCGTGGCCACAGCCCGGGCCGTGCACGTGGCCGTGATCATGGGCGTGATCGTGGCGGGGGCTGTGATCGTGCCCGTGATCGTGATGCGCCCCGTGCGCGTGGCCATCGTCATGGCCATGACCATGGCCATGCTCATGGCTGTGGCCATGCCCGGCCCCCGCCGCATACGCACCCCCCTCGGGCTCGAAAGAGGCCTGTTCGGTGGTCACGATCAGGTGCATCCGCGTGAGCATCTCGCCAAGCACGTGGTCGGGCTCGATCTTCAGGTGGTCGGGCTGCAGCTCGAGGGCGACGTGCCGGTTGCCGAGGTGGTAGGCGGCGCGGGTGAGGTCGAAGGGAGTGCCGTGCTGCGGGCAGTGGCGCACCACCATCACCGGCTGTGGAGCGGCCTGAACGCGCACGAGCGAGCCGTCCTCGGCCACGAGCACGTCGCCGCCGCGGGCCACGGTGCCGCGCGGCAGGAAGACGCCGAGCGTGCGGCCGGCGGAGTCGGTGGCGTCGAAGCGGCTCTTCTGGCGGACGTCCCAGTCGAGTTCGACGGTGGCGGCGCGCTTCAGCAGCACGGCGGCCAGGCCGCGGGCGCCGGGGATGAGCTTGTTGACGGTGAGCATGCGGTGCAACTCCTGGGCAGCTTGTCGGATCGGGATGCGGCAGATAATATAACGTTCG
>JBDKFA010000133.1:0-6376 GCA_039798945.1 Pseudomonadota bacterium | reverse complement strand
GGGATCTTGGGCAGCGCCGCCGATCGCTCGGCAATGGCTGCGTTCTTCAACTTCGTCCTGCTCGGCATACATGCTCCTGATGGTCATGGTATGCCTCACACACAAAATTACGGACAGGCTCCGGATGTTCGATTCATTAAGTACTACCTGGAAATCCTGAAGCTCCGAATGCAGAGCATTTCGCACGGTGCAACTCAGGACAACCTGAGCTTGGATAAGCTCCTGTCGTTCGATTTCCTGGTTCCCCCCCTCCCCATCCAGCGTCGCATCGCCAGCATCCTCTCCGCCTACGACGACCTGATCGAAAACAGCCAGCGGCGCATCAAGATCCTGGAGTCGATGGCCCGCGCCCTCTACCGCGAGTGGTTCGTCCACTTCCGCTTCCCCGGCCACGAGAACCATCCGCGCGTCGCGTCGCCGCTGGGGGAGATTCCGGAGGGTTGGGAGGTGACTGCCTTGGGTCGTTTGGTCGAGATTAGAAAAGGCAAGAACATCACCAAGGACACCATTCGCGCTGGCAACGTTCCTGTTGTCGCGGGAGGAATCACTCCGGCCTACTTCCACGACACGCCGAATACGCAAAGCCCAGTCGTCACAATCAGCGCATCAGGTGCGAATGCGGGATTTGTGAATCTCTACCATGCCGATGTGTGGGCATCCGACTGCTCATACATCGATATGGTCGCAACGCCGCATGTCTATTACTACTACTTCTGGTTGGATCATCGGCGTGCTGCCATCACACACTTGCAGAGAGGTTCTGCGCAACCACACGTCTATCCGAAAGACCTTGCATTGCTTGAAGCTCTTCAAGCCCCAGAAGATCTTCTTAGAAGGTTCGGTTCGCAGGTCGAACCCATCTTTGCTCTGACGAAGCGCCTGACAGCCAAGGTGGATAACCTCCGCCGCACCCGCGACCTCCTCCTCCCCCGCCTCCTCTCCGGCCAGATCGCGCCGGACGAACTTGAGGCCGCCTGAGCCATGCCGCCCGCCAAGCCCCTGAGCAAGCTCGAACGCGTGCCGCTGCGCGAAGCCTGGAAGCATGAGGCCGGCGACTTCACGCCCTGGCTGGCCGAGGCCGCCAACCTCGATGCGCTGGCGCAGGCCCTGGGCCTGAGCGAGCTGGAAGCGGTGGCCACCGAACACTGGGTGGGCGACTTCAAGCTCGACATCCTGTGCACCGATGGCGACCAGCAGGTGGTCATCGAGAACCAACTCGCCGAGACCGACCACAAGCACCTCGGCCAGATCCTGGCCTATGCGGCGGGCGTGGGCGCGCGCAAGGTGATCTGGGTGGCGGAGTCCTTCCGCCCCGAGCATGTGACCGCGCTGCAGTTCCTGAACGACAACACCACCGACGACCTGAGCTTCTTCGGCGTGCAGATCGAGCTCTGGCGCATCGGCGACTCGCCCCTGGCGCCCAAGTTCGAGGTGGTGGTCAAGCCCAACGACTGGGCCAAGGCAGGCCGCGAGCAGGCGCGCGCCGCCGCCAGCGCCTCGCCCACCAAGCAGTTGCAGCTGAAGTTCTGGACGGCGCTGATCGAGCGGCTGGCCAGGGACGCCCCGCAGATCCGCCCGCAGAAGCCGCGCCCGCAGCACTGGCTGAACAATTCGATCGGCCGCTCCGGCTTCGGCCTGAACATCACCGCCAACACCCGCGATGAACGCCTGGGCGTGGAGCTGTGGATGCCGGGCCCGCAGGCCAAGCAGCACTTTGCCCACCTGTCGTCGCAGAAGCAGGCTATCGAATCCGCGCTGGGCTTCCCGCTGGACTGGCAGGAGCTGCCCGATGCCAAGGCCTGCCGCATCGCGGCCTGGTACCCGGGCGCGTCGATCGAGGACGAAAGCCGCTGGGATGAGTACCTGGCCTGGCTCACGCAGCGGCTGGTGAGGATGGATCAGGTGCTGCGGCCGGTGGTGAAGGGGTTGCCGTGAGGGAGTATTGCCCAGGTTGCCCCTCCGCGAGGGCGGAGGCTTATTTAAGTCGAATCCGTCCCTTGCACCCAAGTGCCTGTCCGGCTTCATCTTTTCATTTAAGTGCCGGCTACCTGACGGCGCTTTGCGGGTCGCTGCCAGGGCGGATCTGAGGGCGACATGTCGACTGCTCACCCGCCATCCGCCGCTTCGCATCAGCTCGAGGCCATGCTCGATCTCTTGATCTCGAAATGGGAGAGCGAGGTCGTGGAGTTCAAGCGTGCCGGCGAGAGTTTTTCGACCTCGGACATGGGCAAGTACTTTTCGGCGCTCGCCAACGAGGCGAACCTGCGCGGGCTCGGCGGCGCCTGGTTGATTCTGGGCGTGGACAACCGCAGCCGATCGGTCTGTGGCACCGACTACCGAGTGGAACCCGACCGGCTACAGGGAACCAAGCTTCAGATGGCGCAAGGAACGGCGCCGAGCGTGAGCTTTCGCGACATCCACGTGGTGAGCCATGCCCAGGGGCGGGTGCTGATGTTCGAGATTCCGCCTGCCCCGATGGGCATGCCCATCTCTTGGCAAGGGCACTACTACGCCCGAGCCGGCGAGAGCCTGGTGCCGCTGGGGCTCGACAAGCTCGACGCCATCCGGGCCCAGACGGCTTTGACGGATTGGTCGGCTCAGGTGGTCGCGGGGGCAAGCCTTGGTGATCTCGATCCCGATGCGATCGCGCAGGCCCGCCGAGCGTTTGCCGACAAGCATGCAAACCGGTTTCGTCCCGAAGAGATCGCCAACTGGCCTTTGGAGACCCTGCTCGATCGCGCTCGACTGACCCGGAAGGGGCAAGTGACCCGGGCTGCGCTCCTGCTGCTCGGGCGGGCTGAATCGGCGCACCTGCTGTCACCGCACCCTGCCCAGATCACCTGGCGGCTTGAGGGTGAGGAACGCGCCTACGAGCACCTGGGCCCGCCCTTTCTGCTGGCGACGACGCAGCTGTACCGCAAGATCCGCAACATCCAGCTTCGCGTACTGCCTGACGGCAGTCTTCTTCCCGTCGAGCTCGCGAAGTACGACCAGAACATCATCCTCGAAGCGCTTCACAACTGCATCGCGCACCAGGATTACGACCGGCACGCGCGAGTCGTTGTGACCGAGCAGGCGGATCGGCTGGTGTTCGAGAGCGAGGGGAGCTTCTACGAAGGTGAGCCGACCGACTACCTGCGCGGCACGGTGACGCCGCGGCGCTACCGGAATCCGTTCCTTGCGCAGGCGATGGCCGAGCTCAACATGATCGACACGATGGGCTACGGCATCCACAGGATGTTCGAGGGCCAGGCCAGGCGCTTCTTCCCGCTGCCCGATTACGACCTCAGCGAGCCTGGCGTCGTCCGCCTTACGGTGCATGGTCGTGTGATCGACCCGGCCTACACGCGCATGCTGATCCAGAACACGACGCTTGCGCTCGACGACATCCTCGCTCTGGACCGGATCCAGAAGCGTCTGGATGTGGATGAGGCCAGCGTGCGGCGATTGCGCCGCGCCGGCCTTGTAGAGGGCCGCAGGCCGAACGTGCACGTGTCGGCGGCCGTGGCGCAGGCCACGGCCGCCAAGGCTGACTACATCCTGATGCGCGGGCAGGACGACGCGTTCTATGAGCAGCTGGTTCTGGACTTGCTCTCCCGTTTCGGCTCGGCCACTCGGCGCGATATCGACAACCTGCTCCTGGAAAAGCTCGGGGATCGGCTCGATGAATCGCAGAAGCGCAACAAGGTGGCGCTTCTCTTGACGCGACTGCGCCGTGCGCGCCGGATCCGCAATGCCGGATCACGCAAGGCGCCTCGCTGGGTGCTGGTCGGTACGGATGCAGGATAAAAGGCCGCCGATGAAGGAAAGGCCGACCAAAAAAGCGTTGCAGGTCAACCGCTTACGCTTTTCTGCGGGCGGCGTCGTGGCCGCGTTTGCAGAAAAGAGCCTTCCGGATCGCACTGCCGAACACTCCCGATGACCACCCACGCCTACACCGAAGACCAGCTCGTTGAGCAGCCCGCCATCGGGCTGTTCGGCGCGCTCGGCTGGCAGACGGTGTCGGCGCTGGAGGAGGTCTTCGGCCAGACCAGCACCCCAGGCAGTCTGGGCCGCGAGACCAAGGGCGAGGTGGTGCTGGCGGGCCGGCTGCGCGCGGCACTCGAACGGCTCAACCCGGGCGCGGCAGCCGAGGCGCTCACCCGTGCCGTCGACGAGCTCAGCCGCGACCGCTCGGCCATGAGCCTGGCCGCCGCCAACCGCGAGGTCTATGCGCTGCTCAAGGACGGCGTGGCTGTCTCGGTGCCCGACCCGGTGCACGGTGGGCAGAAGACCGAGCGCTTGCGCGTGATCGACTGGACGAACCCGGCGGGCAACGACTTCCTGCTGGTCAGCCAGTTCAGCGTGACGGGCGCGCTCTACACCTGCCGGCCCGATCTGGTGGGCTTTGTGAACGGCCTGCCGTGGGTGGTGATCGAGCTGAAGAAGCCCGGCGTGCCGGCACGCGCGGCCTTTGACGAGAACCTCACCCACTACAAGGAGCAGATCCCGGCGCTCTTCGTCTTCAACGGGCTGATGATCGCGAGCAACGGCACCGACAGCCGGGTGGGCTCGCTCACCGCCGATTGGGAGCGCTGGGTGGAGTGGAAGCGCATCGAACGCGAGGACGAGCCGCGCCGGGTGTCGCTAGAGGTGATGCTGCGCGGCACCTGCGAGCCCGCCCGGCTGCTCGATCTGGTGGAGAACTTCACCCTGTTCTCGGAGCACAAGGCGTCGCTGGTGAAGGTGCTGGCGCAGAACCACCAGTTCCTGGGCGTGAACAACGCCATCGCCTCGATGCTGCAGGCGCGCTCCATGGGCCATGGCCGCGGCGGCGTGTTCTGGCAGACGCAGGGCAGCGGCAAGAGCTTCTCGATGGTGTTCTTCGCGCAGAAGGTGCTGCGCACCCTGCCGGGCAACTGGACCTTCGTGATCGTGACCGACCGGGTGGAGCTCGACGAGCAGATCGCCAAGACCTTCAAGGCCACGGGCGCGGTGGGCGAGGCGGCTGACAGCCATGCCGTGAGCGGCGCGCACTTGCGTGAACTGCTCGCGGGCAATCAGCGCTACGTCTTCACGCTGGTGCACAAGTTCCAGTCCACCGAGGTGCTGTGCGACCGCTCTGATGTGATCGTGCTGACCGACGAGGCGCACCGCAGCCAGTACGACACGCTGGCGCTGAACATGCGCGCGGCGCTGCCGCGCGCCACCTTCCTGGCCTTCACCGGCACGCCGCTGATCGCGGGCGAGGAGCGCACGCGCGAGGTCTTTGGCGACTATGTATCGGTCTACGACTTCCAGCAGTCCATCGAGGATGGCGCCACGGTGCCGCTGTTCTACGAGAACCGCACGCCCGAGCTGCAGCTGGTCAACGCCGACCTCAACGACGAGATCTACGAGCTCATCGAGAACGCCTCGCTCGACCCCGACCAGGAGGCCCGCTTAGAGCGCGAGCTGGGCCGGCAGTACCACCTGATCACCCGCGACGACCGGCTCGAAGCCGTGGCGCGCGACATCGTGCGCCACTTCCTCGACCGCGGCTTCTTCGGCAAGGCGATGGTGGTGTCCATCGACAAGGCGACCGCGCTGCGCATGCATGACAAGGTGCGTAAGCACTGGGCGGACGAGACCAAGCGCGTGCAGACCGAGCTGGGCGAGCTGGCGATGCGCCCGCTGGGGGACGAGCGATCAGCCGAGCAGGCCCGGCGCGATGTGCGCAAGGCCGAGCTCCTGCGCCGCCTCGGTGCGCTGAACACCACTGACATGGCGGTGATCGTGTCGCCGGGCCAGAACGAGATCGCGCAGATGGCTGCGCTTGGCCTGGACATCGAGTCGCACCGCAAGCGCATGAACGACTCGCAGCCCGGGCTCGACGAGAAGTTCAAGGACACCACAGACCCCTTGCGGCTGGTCTTCGTCTGCGCCATGTGGCTCACCGGCTTCGATGCGCCGAGCTGTTCCACGGTGTACCTCGACAAGCCGATGCGCAACCACACGCTGATGCAGACCATTGCCCGGGCCAACCGGGTGTTCCCCGGCAAGCACAGCGGCGTGATCGTGGACTATGCGAACGTCTTCGCGTCGCTGGAGAAGGCGCTCGCCATCTACGGCAAGGGCGGCGGCAGCGCCAACCCGGTTCGTGACAAGGCAGAGCTCGCGCAGGCCCTGGCCCGCGCGGTGGAAGACGCCAGCGCCTACTGCGCAAGCAAGGGCGTGGACCTCGCCGGCATCGAAGCGCTGCCGGTGGGCGACTTCCAGCGGCTGAAGAAGATCGATGATGGCGTGAATGAGCTGATCTCGCCCGACGCGCTGCGCCGCGATTTCTTTGGCCATGAGCGGCTGGTGGGCACGCTGTACCGCGCGGTGAAGCCCGACCTCTCGGCCCTTGCGCACACCG
>JBDKFA010000132.1:0-9307 GCA_039798945.1 Pseudomonadota bacterium | reverse complement strand
CACGGCCGGGCAGTCCGGCGGCGGCCAGGGCCCATGCGCGCGCGGGGGCCCTGCATGTGCCCTCGCCCGACTGGCGCGACCAAGTCATCTACTTCGTCGTCACCGACCGCTTCGCCGACGGCGACCCCCGCAACAACGATCAGGGCGCGGGCGAATACGGGCCCGGCCAGCGCAACCGCTACAACGGCGGCGACTTCAAGGGCCTCGCCCAGCGCCTGGACTACATCCGCGGCCTCGGGGCCACTGCGGTGTGGGTGACGCCGCCGGTGGCCAACCAGTGGCTCAACCCGAGCGGCGACTACGCCGGCTACCACGGCTACTGGGCCGAGCACTTCAAGCGCGTGGACCCGCACCTGGGCACGCTGTCCGACTACCGGGCGCTGTCGCGCGCGCTGCATGCGCGCGGCATGTACCTGGTGCAGGACATCGTGGTCAACCACACGGGCAACTTCTACACCTACCGCGACCGCTGGCGCGCGGGCGAGCCCGCGCACGGCTTCGAGCCGCACGACCGCAGCCCGCCCGTGCCGCGGCCCTCGCAGCCGCCCTTCGACCGCAACGACCCGCGCGACCCCGCGCAGCGCGCGCTCGGCGTCTACCACTGGACCCCGGATGTCGCCGACTACACCGACCGGCAGCAGGAACTGAACTTCCAGATGGCGGGCCTGGACGACCTGAACACCGAGAACCCGCTCGTGCGCCGCGCGCTGCGCGAGAGCTACGCCTTCTGGATCCGCGAAGCCGGGGTGGACGCGTTTCGCGTCGACACGGCCTTCTACGTGCCCGAGGCCTTCTTTGAGGACTTCCTGCGCGCCCGCGACCCCGCCGCCCCGGGCGTGCTGAGGGCGGCTGCCGCCACGGGCCGGCATGGCTTTCATGTCTTCGGCGAAGGTTTCGCGATCGACCGGCCCTTTGCCGACGTGCAGGCCCGCAAGATCGAGTCCTACATGGCCGGCCCGGACGGGCGGCCGCTGCTGCCGGGGATGCTGAACTTCCCGCTGTACGGCGCGCTGGGCGAGGTGCTCGCGCGCGGGGCCCCCACGGCGCAGCTCGCGCACCGCATCACGGCCACGATGCGGCTGCACGCACGGCCGCACCTGATGCCCACCTTCGTGGACAACCACGACGTGGACCGCTTCCTGGCCGGGGGCAGCGCCGGCGCGCTGCGCCAGGCGCTGCTCGCGCTCTTCACGCTGCCGGGCATCCCGGTGGTCTACTACGGCACTGAGCAGGGCTTCACCGAGCCGCGCGCGGCGATGTTCGCCGCCGGCTGGGCCTCCGGCGGGCGTGACCGCTACGACACCACGGCGCCGCTGTACCGCACGATCGCGGCACTCGCGCAACTGCGGCACACGCACCGGGTGTTCTCGCGCGGCACCCCCGAGGTGCTGCGCGCGAACGAGGCGGGGCCGGGGGTGCTGGCCTGGCGGATGCAGGCGGCAACTGGCCCCGCCGAAAGGACCATGAAGGGCGCGCGCACGGCGCTCGTGGTGCTGAACAGCGCCGAGCACCCGGTGCTGCTGGACCGGTTGGAAACCGGGCTGCCTCCCGGCACCCGGTTGCGCGGCGAGCTCGCGGTGGAGCGCCTGGGCGGCGCCGGGCCGGCGCAGCACCCGCCCGAGCTCGTGGTGGGCAAGGGCGGGTTCGTGAACCTGGAGTTGCCGCCCCGTGCCGGGTGGGTCTGGACGGTCCGGACCGGGCCGCACGATGCGCGGGCTCGGGCGACGCCTGCTGCACCCACGCCCGCTTCGTCACTCACCCTCGAGCCCCTGGGTGGCGAGCGCGTGGCCGGCGACTTCGAGGTGCGCGGGCAGGTGGCCGGCGCGCGCGCGCCCCGGCTCGTCATCGATGGCGACCTCGCGGCGTCCGTGCCCGTGACGCCCGGCCCCGACGGGCGCTTTGCGCAGCGCGTGGACACCTCGCGCATGATCGACCCCGCCGTGCGCCACCGCCTCGTGCTGTGGGATCCGGC
This sequence comes from Pseudomonadota bacterium, assembly GCA_039798945.1. Classification (GTDB taxonomy): domain Bacteria; phylum Pseudomonadota; class Gammaproteobacteria; order Burkholderiales; family Burkholderiaceae_C; genus Rubrivivax. The sequence goes on along the minus strand of JBDKFA010000132.1, from coordinate 7,335 downwards.
CAGCGCGACCTCCTCCGAGGCGAGCACCTTCACCGTGCAGCGCGCGTGGACGCTTGCCGCCGAGGTCGAGGACCCCGCCGGCGACGACCACGGACCGCGCGGCACCTACCGCTACCCGACCGACCCGAGCTGGGGCGACAACCGCCAGATGGACCTGCGCCGCGTCCGCGCGGAGGTGGCCGGCGGGGCGCTGCGGCTCACGCTGGGCATGCACCGCGTGAGCACCTCGTGGAGCCCGGCCAACGGCTTCGACCACGTGGCGTTCACCGTCTACGTCGAGCTGCCCGGCCAGGGCGCGGGCAGCACCGTGATGCCGCTGCAGCGCGCCACGCTGCCCGAGGGCATGCGCTGGCACCGGCGGCTGCGCGTGCACGGCTGGTCCAACGCGCTCTTCTCCGCCGACGGCGCCAGCGCCGACGCCGAGGGCACGCCCGTGACGCCCGGCGCGCACGTGAGCGCCGACCGCGAGCGACACACCGTGACGCTGACGTTGCCCGCCGCTGCGCTGGGCGGCCTGCCCTCGCTGGCCGGCGCCCGCGTGTACGTGACGACCTGGGACTACGACGGCGGCTACCGGGCGCTGCAGCCCGAGGCCGCGCCCTTCGCGATGGGCGGAGGCGACCCCGCGCGCGACGCGCGGGTGATGGACGACTCGCGGGTGATCGTGTTGCCATGATCGTTGCGCGGTGAGCGTGCCGCCGCCATCTGGATCCAGCGGCGGCGCGAGCGGCGCGAGCGCCCCGCGCCCCCGCGGCTCCACGGGCCGGGAGGCCCGCGCCGCGCTGCGGGCGCTGGCCGGGCCGCTCTTCCTCGAGCTCGGCCTGAGCATCGCCGTGGGCGTGGCGGGCACGGCGCTGGCGGCGCGGCTGTCGGACGACGCAGGCGCGGCCTTTGCGCTGGCCAACCACGTGGCGGCCATGCTCTTCATCCTCTTTCGCATCGTCGGCGCCGGCGTCGGGGTGGTGGTGGCGCACAACCTCGGCGCGGGCCAGCGCGAGGCCGCGGATGCGGTGGCGCGTGCCACGCTGGGCGCGGGCAGCTGGATCGGCGGGGCCACCGCGCTTGCGGCCGCGCTCGGGGCCGAGCCGCTGCTGCGCGCCCTGAGCGCCCCGGCGCAGGTGCTGCCGCTGGCCGTCCCGCTGCTGCAGGCGCTGGCGCTGTCGATGGTGCTGGACGCCTGGAACGCCTCGATGGGCAGCGTGCTGCGCGCGCACCTGCGGGCGCGCGAGTCGCTGGCGGTGATCGTGGCCATGCAGGCGCTGCAGCTGCTGCTCGCGCTGGCGTGGATGCCCCTGTTCGGCCTGCCGGGCTACGCCTTCGCGCTGCTGGCCAGCCGGGCCTTCGCGCTCGCGCTGCACCTGTGGCTGTGGCGCGCGCGGCTGGGCCTGCGCGTGCGGCTGCCCGATGCCTGGCGGCTGCCGCGGCGGGAACTCGCGGCGGTGCTGCACATCGGGCTGCCGGCGGCTGCCGAGAACATCGCCTACCGGCTGAGCTTCATGGTGTCGGTGGCGGTGGCCGGCGGGCTCGGGGCATCGGCGCTGGCCACCCAGGCCTACGCACTGCAGATCAGCTACGCGGCGGTCATGTGCGGGCTGGCCATCGGGCTGTCGGTGGAAGTGGTGGTGGGGCGCCTGGTGGGCGCCGCGAAGCTGCACGAGGCGCATGCGCTGGTGCGCCGGGCACTCGCCACCGGTCTGCTCATCAGCGTGGCCGCCACCCTCGCCGTGGCGCTGGCCGGGCCGCTGCTGCTGGGCGCCTTCACCGCCGATGCGCGGATCGTGGCCGCCGGTGCGGTGCTGCTGTGGTGGACCGTGCTGCTCGAACCGGGACGCACCTTCAATCTCGTCGTCATCAATGCGCTGCGCGCGGCGGGCGATACGCGCTACCCGGTGCTGGCCGGCGCCGCCTCCATGGCCCTCGTGCTGGCCGGGGGCAGCTGGCTGCTCGGGCAGGTGCTCGGCCTGGGGCTCGTGGGCGTGTGGATCGCCTACGCCGCCGACGAGTGGCTGCGCGGCTTGCTGATGTGGCGGCGCTGGGCGCGCCTGGGCTGGGTGCCGCATGCCCGCGCCGCACGGCGCCGGCTGCGACAGCGCTAGGTTGCGGACTGCTCCAGCGCGGCCGCCGCTCCGGTGAGGGCAACCTGCGTGTCGGTGATGAGCGCCGTCGGGATCGCCTGCAGGTAGGGCTGGAAACGGCCCTTGGCCTCGAAGCGCTCCCGAAAGCGCGAACCGAAGAAGAGCTCGCCCAGGCGCGGCACGATGCCCCCGCCGATGTAGACGCCCCCGCGCGCTCCGTAGGTCAGCGCCACGTTGCCGGCAAAGCTGCCCAGCAGCGCGCAGAAGGCCTCGATCGTGTGCGCGCAGGCCGCATCCGTGCCGGCGACCGCGCGCTCCACGATCTGGGGTGCTTCCAGCGCCTGCGCCGCCTCTCCCCGCACGGCGGCCACGGCCTCGTGCAGCACGGGCAGCCCGATGCCCGACAGCAGCCGCTCGGCCGACACGTGGGCATGGCGCTGGCGAACGTGGCGCAGCAGCGCGGCCTCGAAGTCGTCGGCGGCCGCCAGCGTGGCGTGGCCGCCCTCGCCGGCGAGCGCCTGCCAGCCAAGCGGCGTCTGCACCACCGCTGCCACGCCGAGCCCCGTTCCCGGTCCGATCACGGCCAGCATGCCCCGGGGGTGCGGCGCCGCGCCGTGGGTGCGCATCTGGTGTGGACCCAGCCGAGGCAGGGACAGCGCCAGCGCCTCGAAGTCGTTGAGCACCTGCAGCTCGCCCACGCCCAGCGCCTCGCGCAGCGCCGTGCGCGAGAAGCCCCAGGGGCTGTTGGTGAAGCTCACCTGGTCGCCGCCTACGGCGGTGGCCACCGCCAGCGCGGCGCGGCGCGGCGCGGGCCGAACGTGGGCGCCCGGCTGGCGCAGCGAATCCAGATAGGCGGCCGCCGCGTCGGCCGGGCTCGCGTGCTGCGCGACCGCCAGCTGTCGCACATGCCGCACGCCGAGGGCCGGGTCTTCCACCCAGCCAAAGCGTGCGTTGGTGCCGCCGACGTCGGCCACCAGCCACGGCAAGCCGAGGGCGTCGTCGTGGGGCCTGGCCGAGCCCGGCGGCTGGCCCTGCTGTGGGGCATTCATCGAGTCATCTCGGCCGACCCGCGCGACGCGAGCCGGCCCCTCCTCCTGTCGTGTACGGCCTGAAGGTAGCAAAACTACAATGTGGCGGCAATGCAGTTTCCCCGGGCTGTTGCGCCATTTCAAGGCCAAGGCCCCGACTTTCCCGCCTTGATGTAGTGAAGTTACGCCAGCCCCGACCCGGGAGGTGCCGCTCATGACGCCCCACGACAGCCCGCGCCTGATTGCCGACATCGGTGGAACCTGGTCGCGGTTCGCGCTGGAGACCGCGCCTGGCCGTCTCGAGCGCACGGCGCTGCTGCGCAGCGCCGACCACGCCGATTTCCATGCGGCGGTCAGCGCATACCTGGGTTCGGTGGACCCGCGGCCGATCCGGCACGCGGCAGTGGCCATTGCCAACCCGGTGGAAGGCGACCAGGTCCGCATGACGAACTACCACTGGGCGTTCTCGATCGAGCAGATGCGCGAGAGGCTCGGCCTGGACACGCTGGTGGTGGTCAACGACTTCACCGCCTTGGCGATGGCGCTGCCCAGGCTGCAGCCCTCGCAGCGCCGGCAGGTGGGGGGCGGGGCGCCGCGCGAGCGCAGCGTGATGGGCGTGATCGGTGCCGGCACGGGCCTCGGGGTGTCGGGCCTGATCCCGGCCGACGACGGCTGGGTGGCGCTCGGCACCGAGGGCGGGCACACCAGCTTCGCGCCGCGCGACGAGCGCGAGATCGGCATCCTGCGCTACGCGCTGAGCGAGCACGGCCACGTCTCCTTCGAGCGCTTGTTGTCCGGACCCGGGCTGGCCCTGATCCACCGGGCGCTCGCGCACCGCGACGGACTGCCGGCCCCGGTGCTGGATGCACCCGAGATCACGCGCCTGGCCCTCGAGGAGGGGGACCCGCGCTGCCTGGAGACGCTGGAGGTGTTCTGCCTCATGCTCGGCACCGCGGCGTCCAATCTTGCCGTCACGCAGGGTGCGTTCGGCGGCATCTTCATCGGCGGGGGTATCGTCCCGCGAATGGGCGCGTGGTTCGACCAGAGCCCGTTTCGCGCGCGCTTCGAGGACAAGGGACGCTTCGGCGGCTACCTCCGGGCGATTCCCACGTACGTGATCACGGCCGAGCACGCGACACTCGAAGGTGCGGCCGCGATCCTGGCCGCGCAGCTGCGCGGGCTTGCCTCGGCCGAGGGTTCGGCCATCCTCGGCCAGATCCAGCGCGCACGCGCCAACCTGTCGCCCGCCGAGCGCCGCGTGGCCGACCTCGTGCTGGCGCAGCCGCGCTCCACGCTGAACGACCCCATTGCCGCCATCGCCAAGGCCGCGCGCGTGAGCCAGCCCACGGTGATCCGCTTTTGCCGCTCGCTGGGCTGCGAGGGCCTGTCGGACTTCAAGCTGCGCCTGGCCTCCGGGCTGACGGGCACGGTGCCCGTCACCCACACCCAGGTCACGGGCGAGGACTCGATGCTCGAGCTGGGCGTGAAGGTGCTCGGCAACACGGCCGGCTCGATCCTGCAGCTGCGCGACCACCTCAACCGCGACACCATCGATCGCGCGATCGATCTGCTCACCGCGGCCCGCCGCGTGGACTTCCACGCCGTGGGGCACTACGGCGTGGTGGCCGACGATGCGCAGTTCAAGTTCCTGCGCCTGGGGGTGCCGAGCGCGGCCTACACCGAGGCGCGGCTGCAGCGGCTGGCCGCGGGCGTGCTCGGCCCGGGCGACGTGGCGGTGGTGATCAGCCACAGCGGGCGCATCGACGACCTGCTGGAGGTGGTCGACCTCGCACGCGGGCGCGGCGCGGCGGTGATCGCCATCACCGCGGGCCACTCGCCGCTGGCGCGCCGCGCCGACGTCGCGCTCGTCGTCGACCATGTGGAGGACGTGGCCACGCACGTGCCGATGGTCAGCCGCATCCTGCACCTGCTCGTCATCGACATCCTGGCGGTGGGGCTGGCGATGCGCCGCGGTGACGCCGCAGCGGCAGCTCTGGCCGGGCAGGCCGTGCCAGGGCTGGACGAGGCCGAAGCCGAGGTGCCGGCCACTGCCGCTTCGCCTCGGGCCCGGCGCGGCGGCCCGGGCATCAGCACGGCCGCGCCGCTGGCAGCGCTGACCTCGCACAGCCGATAGAATCCGGGTGTTTTCCCGAGGAGCGTTGCGATGGCCGGCACCGGGTGCCGCGGCCACCAGGCTCGGGACGTCGCCGCGTGCCGGTCCCCTTTGCCGGGCCCGGGGCCGCAGCGAAGGGCAACGGCGCTCATCCACCCTTTGTGCGTGAATGAGCATGAGCCTGCCGTCCCACTCCGACGTCGACCCGGTTGCCGAGCCCTTGGAGGCCGGCTCAGGCGGTGCCGACGACACGGGCCACCCCACCACCCCGCCGCCGATGCGCCTCGCGGGCCTGGAGCCCTTCACCGTGGGCGCGGGCACGCTCTTCGTCAACATCGGCGAGCGCACCAACGTCACCGGCTCCAAGGCCTTCGCCCGGATGATCCTCGCCGGTGACTTCGAGCAGGCGCTCGCGGTGGCGCGCCAGCAGGTGGAAAACGGCGCGCAGATCATCGACGTCAACATGGACGAGGCCATGCTCGACAGCAAGGCCGCGATGGTGCGCTTCCTCAACCTCGTGGCCGGCGAGCCCGAGATCGCGCGCGTGCCGGTGATGATCGACTCCTCCAAGTGGGAGGTGATCGAGGCGGGGCTGAAGTGCCTGCAGGGCAAGGGCATCGTCAACTCCATCTCGCTCAAGGAGGGCGAAGACGAGTTCCGCCGCCAGGCACGGCTCATCCGCCGCTACGGCGCGGCCACCGTCGTCATGGCCTTCGACGAAAAGGGGCAGGCCGACACCTTCGCGAGGAAGACTGAGATCTGCGCGCGCGCCTACCGCATCCTCGTCGAGGAGGTGGGCTTCGCGCCCGAGGACATCATCTTCGACCCCAACATCTTCGCGATTGCCACCGGCATCGAGGAGCACGACAACTACGCGGTGGACTTCATCGAGGCCACGCGCTGGATCAAGGCGAACCTGCCGGGGGCGAAGGTCTCCGGCGGGGTCAGCAACGTGAGCTTCAGCTTCCGCGGCAACGAGCCCGTGCGCGAGGCGATCCACACCGTGTTCCTGTACCACGCGATCCGCGCGGGACTGGACATGGGCATCGTCAACGCCGGGATGATCGGCGTCTACGACGAGCTCGAGCCCGAGCTGCGCGAGCGTGTGGAAGATGTCGTGCTGAACCGCCGGCCCGATGCGGGCGAGCGCCTGGTGGAGATCGCCGAGCGCGCCAAGGGCGCTGCGCGCGACGACACGGCGCGCCTGGCCTGGCGCGCGGGCACGGTGGAGGAGCGCCTCACGCACTCGCTCGTGCACGGCATCACCGAGTTCATCACCATCGACACCGAGGAGGCGTGGCAGGCCGTGCGTGCGCGCGGCGGGCGCCCGCTGCACGTGATCGAGGGCCCGCTGATGGCGGGCATGAACGTGGTGGGCGACCTCTTCGGGGCGGGCAAGATGTTCCTGCCGCAGGTGGTCAAGAGCGCGCGCGTGATGAAGCAGGCGGTGGCGCACCTGCTGCCCTACATCGAGGCCGAGAAGCTGGCCACGCAGGCCGCGGGCGGCGACGTCAAGCCCAAGGGCAAGATCGTCATCGCCACCGTCAAGGGCGATGTGCACGACATCGGCAAGAACATCGTCACCGTCGTGCTCCAGTGCAACAACTTCGAGGTCGTCAACATGGGCGTGATGGTCCCGTGCCAGGACATCCTCGCCAAGGCGCGGGTCGAAGGCGCCGACATCATCGGCCTGTCCGGCCTGATCACGCCCAGCCTCGAAGAGATGCAGCATGTCGCCGCCGAGATGCAGCGCGACGACTGGTTCCGCGTGAAGAAGATCCCGCTGCTGATCGGTGGGGCCACCACCAGCCGCGTGCACACCGCCGTGAAGATTGCGCCGCATTACGACGGTCCGGTGGTGTATGTGCCCGATGCCTCGCGCAGCGTGAGCGTGTGCAGTGAATTGCTCAGCGACGAGCGCGCTGCCCGCTACGTGGCCGACCTGAACGCCGACTATGCCAAGGTGCGCGAGCAGCATGCCAACAAGAAGGTCGTGCCGCTGGTCAGCCTGGCGGCGGCGCGTGCCAACAAGACGCCGATCGACTGGCAAGCTTACGAACCGCCGAAGCCCAGCTTCATCGGCCGCCGCGAGTTCCAACTACGACCTGGCCGAACTGGC
>JBDKFA010000131.1:0-10105 GCA_039798945.1 Pseudomonadota bacterium | reverse complement strand
GGGAACTCGCCGAGGTCCACACCGATGGTGTTTTGGAACACGCGTTTGATCATGCCCTGGAACATGTCGCGAATTTCCTCCTCGCTCAGGAACGAGGTTTCGATATCGATCTGGGTGAATTCGGGCTGACGGTCCGCACGCAAGTCTTCGTCGCGGAAGCACTTGGTGATTTGGTAGTAACGGTCATAACCGGCCACCATGAGCAGCTGCTTGAACAACTGAGGCGACTGAGGCAGCGCGAAAAACTGGCCATCGTGCACGCGGCTGGGCACCAGGTAGTCACGCGCGCCTTCGGGCGTGCTCTTGGTGAGCATGGGGGTCTCGATGTCGACAAAGCCCTGCTCATCCAGGAACTTGCGCACCTCGATGGCCACGCGGTAGCGCAGCATCAGGTTCTTCTGCATCGCCGGGCGGCGCAGGTCGAGCACGCGGTGCGTGAGGCGTACCGTCTCGGACAGGTTGTCGTCGTCGAGCTGGAAGGGCGGCGTCACGCTCGGGTTGAGCACCTCGAGCTCATGGCACAGCACCTCCACCTTGCCGCTGGTGAGGTTGGCGTTCTCGGTGCCGGCCGGGCGCGGGCGCACCTTGCCCACCACCTTCAGGCAGAACTCGTTGCGCACGCCCTCGGCGGTGCGGAACATGTCGGGGCGGTCCGGGTCGCAGACGACCTGCACCAGACCCTCGCGGTCGCGCAGGTCGATGAAGATCACGCCGCCGTGGTCACGACGGCGGTGGGCCCAGCCCATCAGGGTCACGGTCTGGCCCATCAGCGTGTCGCTGACAAGGCCGCAATAGGTGGTACGCATGGGTTGCAGTCTCGCTTCGAGGGAGGCACGTGCGGGCCGCCTGGAAAGCAGCGCCGCGTCGATTCGGATTCGGCGGGGGACACCCTGGGTGCCATGAGGGCCGAACGCTCGCCGCGCGTTCAGCCGGTGCGGTTTCGGCCCGCGGCGTCGGCCGCTTCGGCGGCGGCGCCCGGCGCCACGACGCCCATGGAAATGATGTACTTGAGCGCCTGGTCCACGCTCATCGCCAGAGGCCGCACGTCCGAGCGCGGCATCATCAGGAAGAATCCCGAGGTGGGGTTGGGTGTGGTCGGTACGTACACGCTCACGTGCTCGCCTTCGAGTTGCGCGGCCACCTCGCCGCCCGGCCGCCCGGTGACGAAGGCGATCGTCCACGAGCCTGCACGCGGATACTGCACCAAGACCGCCTCGCGAAAGGCGTTGCCGTTGGTCGAGAACAGCGTGTCCGAGACCTGCTTGACCGAGCTGTAGATCGACTTGACGATCGGGATGCGCTGCAAGAGCGCATCCCAGCGGTGCATCACCCACTCACCGAAGATGTTGGTCACCAGCACGCCCGTGAGCACGAGGAGCGCGGCCAGCACGACCACACTCAATCCCGGCACGTGGCGCAGGCCCTCGAGCCAGGCATGCTGGGTATTCGGCATCACGGCCTGGGCACCGTTGAGCAGCGCCGAAAACAGGCCGTCGATGGCCCCCAGCAGCCACACCAGCACCGCGATCGTCACCGCCAGTGGCAGCCAGGCCAGCAGCCCCGCGACGAGGTAGCGCTTCAAGTGGGCCTTGGGCACGGAAAGGCTCCGGACAGAAGACGGGGCCGCGCGCTCACGACTGCGGCGCAGGCGCCGAAGGCGCCGCGGCCGCCTGAGCCGGTGCCGGAGCGGAGGCAGGCGCCGGTGCAGCCGGCGCGGCCGTGCCCGCCGCGCCTTCGGCGGACGCCGCCGCCTTGTCCGGGGCGGCACCCGAGTCGGAGGTCTCGGCCTTGTCCGCGCCGGACTTCTTGGCCGAGCCGTTGTCGCGGAAGTCCGTCACGTACCAGCCCGACCCCTTGAGCTGGAAGCCTGCGGCCGTGACCTGCTTGGAGAAGGCCTCGGCACCACAGGCCGGACAGACGGTCAACAGCGGGTCGGAGAGCTTTTGCAGGACATCGCGGCTGTGGCCGCAAGCGCCACAGCGGTAGGCGTAGATCGGCATGGCAGCAACCTGAAGCAGGCGAAACCGCGCATTATAGAGCGGCCCCGCCTGCTCGCCGCGCTCAGTGCACCTTGTGGCCGGAGTGTGCGGCCGACGCCGCGTGCCGCAGCACGTGCTCGATCGAGTGCCCCTTGCTGGCCACCAGGGTCGGGGCGAGCGAACCCAGCAACATGCCCACGATCGCCGCGAACAGTCCCAGGAGGTTCGCCGGGATCATCGCCTCGGGGGCGACGACCGTGGCCGCGAGCCAGGTGCCGATGCCGAGCACGAACGACAACAGCGCGCCCTGCGTGTTCGCCCGCTTCCAGTAGGCGCCTGCCACGAGCGGCACGAAGGCCCCGCACAGCGTCACGTTGTAGGCGTTCTGCACCATCTCGTACATCGTGCTCTTGCTGTTCAGCGCGAACAGCAGCGCACAGGTGGTGAAGGTCACGAGGATGATGCGAAGCGTCAGCAGCATCTGCCGGTCGCTCATGTTCGGCACGAAGGGGCGCAGCACGTTCTCGGTGAAGATCGCCGTGGGCGCGAGAAGCGCGCCGCTCGCGGTGGACAGGATGGCCGACAGCAGCGCACCGAAGAACAGGATCTGCGCCCACATCGGCATCTGGCCCAGCACCAGGTCCGGCAGGATGCGCTGGATCTCGCGCGCATCGTCGGAGGCGAAGAGCTTGGCAAGCTCGGGGGCGTGCACGATGGCCGCGTAGGCGATGTAGATCGGCACGAAGGCGAACACGAAGTAGACGAGCCCGCCGATGACCGTGCCACGCACGGCCGTCTTCTCGTCCTTCGCGCTGGTCATGCGCTGGAACACGTCCTGCTTCGGAATCGAGCCGAAGGCGAACGCGAAGAACGCGCCGGCCATCGCCCACCAGCCGGCCGCGTCCATGTTCAGGTCGAAGAGGATCAGCTTGCCTTCGGAGGCGGCCTGCGAGATCACCTTGGTCGCCCCACCCGCCAGGTCACCCACGAGCCAGGCCACGGCCGTCAGCCCGATGAGGATCACGATCGTCTGGAACAGGTCGGTGAAGGCCACCGACCACATGCCGCCGAAGATCGTGTAGACGACGACGATGCCGGCACCGATCAGGATCGCGGTCTGGAAATCCACCATGCCGCCGGACAGCACGTGAATCACCAGCCCGAGCGCGGTGAGCTGGGCCGACGTCCAGCCGAGGTAGCTGAGGACGATGGCCACGCTCGTCATCACCTCCACCCCTTTGCCGTAGCGCTCCTTGTAGAAGTCGCCGATCGTCAACAGGTTCATGCGGTAGAAGAGCCGCGCGAAGAACAGCGCCGCCAGAACCAGGCACACCGATGCGCCGAAGGGGTCCCCCGGGATCCCCGACAGCCCGTCCTTGGCGAACGTGGCCGACACCGAGAGCACCGTCTCGGCACCAAACCAGGTGGCGAAGACGCACGCCACGTTCATGTACAGCGGCAGGCTGCGCCCCGCCACGAGATAGTCCTTGGCGCCGTGCACCTTGCGCGCAGCCAACAGGCCGATGGCGATGGTCAGGGCCAGATAGAGGACGACGAAAGTGATCAGCACGGCGAACTCCCGGGGGGCGTCTGGAGGGGGGTCGAAGGTGCGCCAGCGGACCGGGCGAATCCGCGGCGCGCGCAGTGTAGCGGCGCGCCAGGCACCGCTTCAGCCGCTGAAGATTGCCCTTGCAAGCATCATGCCCACCACGAAGCCCGCGGCCACGAGCGCGATGGACTGGAGCAGCCGGTGCGTGCGGCGCTGCTGCTCCACCAGCGCCGCGAGCTGCCGCTGCGCGAGCGTCGGGCCGGTGGCCGGCTGCAGCGCAGCGTGCACCAGCCGCGGCAGCTCGGGCAGCAGGTGCGCGTAGCGCGGCGCCTCCACCTTGAGCCGCTCCACCAGCTGGCGCCAGCCCACCTGCTCGTTCATCCAGCGCTCCAGGAAGGGCTTGGCAGTGGTCCACAGGTCGAGCTCGGGGTCGAGCTGGCGGCCGAGCCCTTCCACGTTGAGCAGCGTCTTTTGCAGCAGCACGAGCTGCGGCTGGATCTCGACGTTGAAGCGGCGCGAGGTCTGGAACAGGCGCAGCAGCACCTGGCCGAGCGAGATGTCCTTGAGCGGGCGCTGGAACTGCGGCTCGCACACGGCGCGAATGGCGCTCTCCAGCGCGTCCACACGCGTCGCCGGCGGCACCCAGCCCGACTCCACGTGCAGCTCGGCCACGCGCCGGTAGTCGCGCCGGAAGAAGGCCACGAAGTTCTGCGCCAGGTACTGCTTGTCGCGGTCGGTCAGCGTGCCCACGATGCCGAAGTCGAGGGCCACGTAGCGGCCGAAGGTGGCCGGCTCCAGGCTGACCTGGATGTTGCCCGGGTGCATGTCGGCGTGGAAGAAGCCGTCGCGAAAGACCTGCGTGAAGAAGATCGTCACGCCATCGCGCGAGAGCTTCTTGAAATCCACCCCCGCCGCGCGCAGCGTGTCCAGCTGCGCGATGGGCACGCCCTTCATGCGCTCCATCACGATCACGCTCGGGGTGCAAAGCTCCCACAGCATTTCGGGCACCAGCACCAGGTCGAGCCCGTCCATGTTGCGCCGCAATTGCGCCGCATTGGCGGCTTCCCGCACGAGGTCGAGCTCGTCGTGCAAGTAGGTGTCGAACTCGGCCACCACCTCGCGCGGGCGCAGCCGGCGGCCGTCGGTGCTCAGGCGCTCGACTCCCCGTGCGAGCGTGTGCAGCAGCGCGAGGTCGCGCTCGATCACCTCGAGCATGCCCGGGCGCAACACCTTCACCGCCACGTCGCGCCCGCCGTGCAGGCGTGCGAAATGTACCTGTGCGATCGAGGCGCTGGCCACCGGCTCGGCCTCGAAGTGCTCGAAGATGTCGCCTATCGGGCGCCCGAGCGCGCGCTCGACCGTGGCGCGCGCCACCGCCGCCGGAAAGGGGGGCACACGGTCCTGCAGGAGCGCCAGTTCGTCGGCGATGTCCGCCGGCAGCAGGTCGCGGCGCGTGGAGAGCACCTGGCCGAACTTGATGAACAGCGGGCCGAGCCGCTCCAGCGCCAGGCGCAGCCGCACGCCGCGCGGCGCCTCCAGGCGGCGCCCCACCGTCACCACCCGCACCAGCAGGCGCACCCACGGCTGGCGCAAGCCGCGCAGCGCCACCTCGTCCACGCCGAAACGCAGCAGAGTCAGGACAATGGTGAGCAGGCGGCCGAACCTGCTCACCGCGCACCCCCGCGCGGCGACACGGCGGCCAGCACGGCTGCCGCCAAGCTGGCCAGCGCATGCGCCGCCCCGGGGCCGACGAGCCGCTCGAGGTCCGCCGCAGCGTCCCAGCGCACGTGGGTGACGAGCCAGTTCACTTCCGATGCCAGCTGCGCATCGCCCTCCACGCGCACCGCCGGCCCCTCGCCTGCGGCGAGCCGCCGCGCCAGCTCCAGCGGCTGCGAGGCGTCCAGCCACAGTTGCAGGTCAGCCACGACCGGTGCACCCGCGCCATCCGGGGCGGCGGGCCCCTCGGCACGCTCGAAGAGCCCGGCGGGGGTGATCCGCAGGGCGAGCGCCGGCCACGGCGGCAGGAAGTCCGGCCAGCCTTCCACGTTCACACGCAGGCTGCGGCCGACGTGAGCCTGCAGCCGCTGGGTCGCCACGCCGTCGCGGCTGAGCACATGGTTGGCGCACAGCACCACGCGGTCGAGCACGGCCGGGGTGAACAGCACCTGAAGCGTTTGCAGCATGGCAGCCGATTGTAGGGAGCGGGGCGCCCGCCGCGGCGGAGCTTGCGCACGCCTGTCCAGGCCCGGGACCCAGACCCGCCGGACGGGAATAGTTCACGCCGGTCGCGTGCGGCCACGCGCCAGCGCGTCTGGTCGGGCTGCCTGCCGGTCAGGTTTAGGCACAATCCGGCCGCGCAGGTGCCGCCAGGCCGATCCTGGGATCGTGGCCTGGCCGCCGTCTTGCCCACACGCATGTTCGAGCACCGCCCACACTCGCCCAAGACCTTCTTCAACGCCCCGCAGCCGGTCGGGTCGATGGTCGCCGCCTTCCTCGAGCCGGCGGTGATGGTGGCCGCCTACCTGGTGGCGATGCAGTGGCTCGACGAGCCGCTCGGCCGCTCCGACCTCGTGCTGTGCCTGCTCGTCTTCACGCTCATGTTCCCGGGCCGCAACCGCTTCCGCCAACGCCCCCTGGCTGCGGCGGTGGACATCCTGGCGTCGTGGTTCGGGCTGCTTGCGCTGCTCTTCATTTGCGGCTGGGCCACGCAGAGCCTGCACCTGTTCAGCCGTGACGTCATGCTCGCCTGGGTGCTGGGCACGCCGATGGCGCAGTTCGTCGCCGTGTTGGTGGGCCACCATGCGCTGCGCCTGCACGACGCCCAGCCCGAGAACCGCCGCCGCGCCGTGGTGCTCGGTGCCGGCCCGCTCGGCCTGAAGGTGGCCGAGGCCCTGTCGGGCTCGGCGGACCGCGGCATCGACTTCGTCGGCTTCTTCGACGACCGGACCGATGAGCGGGTCGACCCGCAGGCCAAGGGCCAGCTGCTGGGTCGCCTTGCCCAGGCGCAGGTCTACATCCTCGCGCACGGCATCAAGGAGGTGTACATCACGCTGCCGCTGGGTTCGCAGCCTCGCATCGTGCAGCTGCTCGAGGAGCTGCAGGGCACGACCGCCTCGATCTTCTTCGTGCCCGATGTCTTCGGCATCAGCATCATCCAGGGCCGGATGCTGGACATCAACGGCGTGCCGGTGGTGGGCATCTGCGAAAGCCCCTTCACCGGTACCAACGCCTTCGTCAAGCGCGCCTCCGACCTCCTGCTAGGCTCGCTCATCGTCGTGCTGATCGCGCCGCTGCTGGCCGTGCTGGCCGTGGGCGTGAAGCTCTCCTCGCCCGGCCCGGCGATCTTCCGCCAGCGCCGCAGCGGCCTGGACGGCGAGGAGATCGTGGTCTACAAGTTCCGCAGCATGCGCACGATGGAGGACGGCGCCAAGGTGCGTCAGGCCACGCGCGACGACCCCCGCATCACGCCGTTCGGCGCCTTCCTGCGCCGCACCTCGCTGGACGAGCTGCCCCAGTTCATCAACGTGCTGCAGGGCCGCATGAGCATCGTCGGCCCGCGCCCGCACGCGCTGGCCCACAACGAGCAGTACCGCGAGCTCGTGAAGGCCTACATGGTGCGCCACAAGGTGCGCCCGGGCATCACCGGATGGGCTCAGATCAATGGCCACCGCGGCGAGACCGACACAATCGACAAGATGAAGGCACGCGTCGAATACGACTTGCAGTACCTGCGCAACTGGTCGCTGCGGCTGGACCTGCAGATCATCGCGCGCACGGTCAAGCTCGTGTTCTTCGACCGCAACGCCTACTGAGCCCCTCTTCCACGATCAAACATGCGCCTGCGGCATACTCTGTCGAAATGCCCAGGCCTCCTCGGGAGCCCGCCGCGATGACCCGTATCCGCCGCCCTGTCGCACCCCTGTTGCTGGCCACCGTTTCATGCTGCATGGCGGCGATGGCTCCAGCCGCGCAGGCGCAGTCGGCCGCCCCCTGGTTTGCACGCGCCACGGTCGCGATGCTGCACGACACCAACTACCTGCGCCTGGCTGACGGGGCGGCTGCGCCCGCCGGTTATTCGAAGGCGGACACCGTGGTCTCGGGCACGCTGGCGGCGGGCTTCAACCAGCTCTTCGGCGCGGGGCAGCGTGCCTATGCCAACGCCGAACTGCGCGCCAACCGGGTGCTCAACAACACGCTCTTCGACAACCAGGGCTGGCGCGCCGTGGCGGGGCTCGACTGGCGCACCGCCGGCATCGTCTCGGGCGAACTGCGCGTGCTCACGGATCGCGGCCTGGCGGCCTTCGACACCGGGACGGCCGACGTGCTGGGCCAGGCGAACCTGGTCACGCTGTCCCAGGCCGATGCCGTGTTTCGCATCGGCCGCAACGTCGGCTTGAACGCCGAGACCGCATTCGGCTGGCGCGAGGTGGACTACAGCGCCGCCTTCTACGACAGCCGTGAGTTCCATGAGGGCTCGGCCTCGGCAGGGCTGCGCTACCGGCCCAGCGATCGCAGCAGCATCGGGGTGGGCGTGCGCGGCACGCGCGGCAGCTACCCGCGCTACCGCGACCTCGGCGGCGGTCTCTTCCAGGCCGACGACTACACCGGCCGCTTCGTCGACCTCACGGCCACCTATTCCGTCACGGGCAAGTCGGAGCTGCGTGCCCGGCTCAGCAGCGGGCGCACCCGTCACGAGAACGCCGTGCAGAGCGACTTCTCCGGCCTCACCGGCAGCGTGGACTGGCGCTGGCGCCCCACCGGCAAGCTTGCCTTCACCACCACGCTCACGCGCGAGCCGAGCCAGGACGCCTACTTCCTGGCGTCCGCGGTCGGCACGGTGCCGCTCGAGTTCAGCCGCGTGTCCACGGCGCTGCGCGTCGCGGCGGACTACGCGCTCACCGAACGCGTGCGGGTGCGCGCCTCCGTCGCGGGCACCCACCGCGAGCTGACGCAGACACTGCCCGCCGGGACAGGCGGCTTGATCGTGCTCAACGGCACCGACCGCACGGTCGTGGCGGGGCTCGGCGCGAGCTGGCAGCCCGGCCGGCTGCTCACGCTCGGCTGTGACATCGGGCACGAAGTCCGGCGCGGGCAGCCTCCCCTGTCGGCGGACGTCACGTCCTCCAGCCTAGGCTGCTCGTTGCAAGTCCTGCTGGAGGGACGTCGGCTCGAAGGGCGCTGAGCACCTGCCGACGCCCTTCGCAGCCTCATGCCCACGATCCTGCTCACCGGCGCGACCGGCTACATCGGCTCGCACACCTGGCTCGCGCTGCACGCAGCGGGCTTCGAAGTCGTCGGCCTCGACAACTTCTCCAACAGTTCACCTGCGGTACTGGACCGGCTGCGCGCCCTCACCGGGCGGCCCCCCGTCTTCGAACGGGCCAGCGTGTGCGACGCACACGCCATGGACGCCCTGCTCGCACGCCACCGCATCGACGCGGTGGTCCACTTCGCCGCCTTCAAGGCCGTCGGCGAGTCGGTGGCCCGCCCGCTCGAGTACGTGGCGAACAACGTCGGCGGGCTCGTCACGGTGTGCCAGGCGCTGCGCCGCCACGGCGTGCACCGCTTCGTCTTCAGCTCCAGCGCCACGGTCTACGGCGATCCCCAGAGCCTGCCGATCCGTGAAGACGCGCGCCTGGCGGTCACCAGCCCCTATGGCCGGACCAAGCTCATGGGCGAGCAGATCCTGCATGACCTCGGCACCGCCGAGCCGCAGTGGCAGACGGCCACCCTGCGCTACTTCAACCCGGTGGGCGCGCACGAGAGCGGCCGCATAGGCGAGGACCCGCGCGGCATTCCCAACAACCTCATGCCCTACGTGGCGCAGGTGGCGGTGGGCCGCCGCCCGCACCTGCAGGTCTACGGCAACGACTACCCCACCCCGGACGGCACCGGCGTGCGCGACTACATCCATGTGGTCGATCTCGCCGAGGGCCACGTCGCCGCGCTGCGGCGCCTGCTCGACCACCCGGGCTCGCTCACCGTGAACCTTGGCACCGGCAACGGTTCGAGCGTGCTCGAGGTGGTGGCGGCGTACGCGCGCGCCAGTGGCCGCGAGGTGCCCTACCGGATCGTGCCGCGGCGTCCGGGCGACGTCGCCGCCTGCTGGGCCGACCCGACGCTGGCCCGGGAACTCCTCGGCTGGCGCGCCCGCTGCGATCTGGCCCGCATGTGCGAGGACAGCTGGCGCTGGCAGTCGCTCAACCCGAACGGATTCGACGCATGAGTGTTTCTTCCCCCTCCGTGCTGCCGGTGGTGATGGCCGGCGGCTCGGGTACCCGGCTGTGGCCGCTGTCACGCGCGGGCTACCCCAAGCAGTTCCTGGTGCTGTCGGGCACGACGAGCCTCTTCCAGCAGGCAGCCGAGCGTCTGGCCTCGCTCGCCGGCGAAGGCCTGCAGGTGCAACCCCCGCTCATCGTGGGCAACGAGGAGCACCGCTTCCTCGTGCTCGACCAGCTGCGCGAATCGCGGCTCGAGCCCTCGGCCCTCGTGCTCGAGCCGGCCGGGCGCAACACCGCACCCGCCCTCACGCTGGCGGCACTCGCCGCTCTCGAGGGTGGGGCCGACCCCGTGCTCG
>JBDKFA010000130.1:0-3467 GCA_039798945.1 Pseudomonadota bacterium | reverse complement strand
TGACTCCGTGGGTTGTCAAAGCCATACGTCACTCCACCACGAACCGGAGTTTGCTGGCGTCCTTGCCCTTGCAGCGGTCGTTAAGGAAGGTCTCGAAGCGCTTGCGCAGGTCGTCCGGCGTGGCGGGTGAGCCGCCGTGCAGCAGGGCCTTCTTGATGTCCTCGCCGCTGACGCCGATCTTCTCCAGCCCTGACAGGGCCTCCTGCACAGCACTGACAAAGTCCGGGGTGACGGGGTCGGCCAGCTTCTTCGACGCAACGAACTTCTTGATCAGCTCGCGGGCGGACGCCTTCAGCAGGTCAAGGTTGGCCTGGATGATCGGGTCGTCCAGGTTGTCGAGCAGCGTTTGCTGCCAGCCGTCGAGCAACTTGTCCAGTTCCTCATCCAGTTGCTTGAGCACGTTGGCGGCCGGCAGGAAGTCGCCTTGCTCGTTGGCCGGGCGGAAGCTGCAGTGCGGGCAATAGGGGCTGGCCGACAGCTCCGACTCCACCAGCGACGCGCAACTCTTGAGCTTGTCGAGCTTGTCGTCGAAGGTGGTGAGCTGGCTGGTGGGCATCAGCGAGATGCCGGCCAGGGCCCGCATGGCCACCAGGCGCGAGTCTTTGCGCAACGCGGACTTGGTCTTGTCCTCCGCCACGCCCAGGCGAGCCTTGCTGTGCTGGGCGATGTAGGCGGTGAGATAGTCCTTCCTGAGCTGGGCCAGGGTCTGCCGGTATTCGGCAGCATGCTGCGCGTTGCGGTCCAGCGCGAGCTTGTCCAGGATGTCCTTGCGTGCGCTCTGCGCCTGCTTGACCCACGCGTGGTCGCTGGACAGCACCATCTCGGCCTGCGACAGGTAAGCGGCCGTGCTGCCCAGCTCTGTCACCAGTTCGAGCAGCTTTTCGACGGCGGCCAGAACCTCGAGGTTCTTCTTCTGAGCATCGATGTCGTCGGACCCGATGCGCAGGTTCTTCAGCTTGCCGACCGTGTTGTAGGGCGTCAGTCCTTCGGTGAAGGTCTTGAGCGCTTCCAGCCGGGTACGCCAGTCGCGGATTTCGTCGTCCGTGAGCAGCGGCTTGCCCCAGAAGGTGAGCTTGCCTTGCAGATCCGTGCCCGCGGTCAAGACGCGGGCGACCAGCTTGGAGACGGCTTCGAGAAGCTGCTTGACGGGTTCCTCGGATCCCTGCGTGGCCAGTTGCGCCAAGCCGGGTGACAGGCCCAACAGTTCGAACAAGGACCGCAGGACGGAGACGTTGATCTCCTTCGGCGCCTCGACGTGCTTGAACTGTTTGAGGTCTTCGAGGCCGCGCTCGGCCAGCAGCGTGATCTTGCCGGAGTCGATCCTGTCGCCAGTGATGGCCAAGACGATGTCGCCGGAGTAGACGAGCCCGCCCAGCACGGCCACCAGCAGGTCAGGCTCCAAGCGGAATTTCACCGGGTGAAAGTACTCCACGTCGGTCTGTCCGTTCAGCAGCTCGCTGCGGTTCAGCACCTGGCCATGCCCCTTGGCCTTCAGGCGGCTCAGCACTTCTTGCGAGTAGCGCGAGCGTCCCGGTTCGATGCGGTCACCATCCAGCATCTCCAACGCGTCGAGGATGGCGTTGGCGTCCTTGGTGCGGGTGCCGCCGGCCAGTGCCTTCAGCGCATTGCCCACCAACTGCTTGCGATTGGACTCGGTGACCAGCACCGGGAAGGTCGGGTACTCAGGGGAGACCTCGGCAAACTGCTGGTTGAGCGCCAGGCCGGAAACGACGTTGATGATGTCGCGGAAGTTGGCCCGCTCATCGGAGCCGAGGCGCAACCTGTCACGGATGTTGACACCCGTGGCCCAGCCCTGGAGGGTCTTGGTCTTGCCTTGGTAGGTGACCTCGAAGGCGGTCATCTGCTTTTCCTGGAGCCACTTGCTCATGTCGCGCAGCGCGTCTTTGGCTTTGTCCAGGTAGACGGCCTTCGCGCCGCCGCTGGCGGTGGAGGCAAGGTCCTGTGCCGCCGCGTAGAAGGCCAGGTGGCGCTTGATGGCGTCGTCCAGGCCTTTGAGCCGGATGAACACCTCATCGGACTTGTTCTCGTCACGGAAACGCGGCGGCTCGAAGGGCTGGATGAAGTAGACGTAGAAATCGCGCTCAGGCTGGGCGGTGGGCCGGTCGTTCGGGGCTCCGAAGAACAGGTAGCCATTGCGGTCGACGCGGCGGTCTTGCCACTCGATCTGGTACTGCCAGATCTGATGGCCCGTCACGTAGGTGCTCTCGTCGGTGCGCTCCATCAGCTGCTTGATGGCGCCGTAGTAGGCGCGGTCCAGCGCGTCATCCGACAGCGCCTCGGCACGCTTTTCGATCTGCGCGTCGTAGTCGACGTCCTTCTTGAGGTCGAGGTAGTACTGCTCGGTGTCCGGCGCCTTGGAGATGAACTGGCCGTTGACCGTCTTGACGATCTCCCGCAGGGTGGTCTGCACGGCGGTGAGCAGGTCGTCGGCCGGGTCGCCTCCCATGTCCTCGATGCCTGGCTGGTACAGACACAGCGTGTCACGAAGCTCGGCAGCGGTCGGCCCGACTGGCACGTAGATGTCGCCGCCAGTGGTGAGTCGATGCACCGACAGGCCAGCGATCACGCGCTGCGCCATCGGCTTGTAGGCCGGGCGGGTGAACGCCTTCAGCACGCGCTCAGCCAGGACCTCGGACACCT
This sequence comes from Pseudomonadota bacterium, assembly GCA_039798945.1. Taxonomy (GTDB): domain Bacteria; phylum Pseudomonadota; class Gammaproteobacteria; order Burkholderiales; family Burkholderiaceae_C; genus Rubrivivax. Next base: position 806 of record JBDKFA010000130.1, on the reverse strand, counting down.
TCAGGACGGGGCCAATACTGGGGTCGGAGCGCAGCACCGAGTTGGAGGTCACGGTCTCCCAAAACTTGTCGTACCCGATGAGCCCAGGGCGATCGCTGGGAACCTCGTCGTTCAGGACGGCCTGGATCTGGTCGCGCAGGGTGACCAGGGCGCCGCGCTTCTCGGTGAAGATCAGCCGCTCGAAGGTGCCGATGTACTCCGGGTGAACGGGGAACAGCCGCACGTACTCGTCCATGCGCTCGTTCATCGAGCTGTAGAACTTGGCGAACTTGGTGAGGTAGGTCCGGATCTTGTTCTGCTGGTCTGCCGTCTTCTTCAGCAGGCGCTCGGCAACCACAAAGCTCACGTCTTGCCTAGCCAGCAGCACTTGCGTGAAGCGGTCCTTCACGCGGCGCAGGCTGTCGGCGACGTGCTGGAAACGGTTGCTGTCGAAGATAGCTTCCTGCACGCCGGCAACGAAGCGGAAACGCAGGTGCTTGGTGACTTCGCCGATCTCGCGCAGGAACGACAGGTCCAGCACCAGGTCGTGGTCCTTGCGGGAGCGCAGGTAGTCGAGAAACTCGTCGACCACCAAGAGCACGCCGTGGTTGGGGTGAACCTCCGCGAACGCGGCCATCATTTCCTCGAACGCCGCCTTGTTGTTGACCACCTTGTCGGCGGCCGGGAACGAGTAGCTGACCCCGTTCTTTTCCAAGAAGAGTTCAAGCTCCTGGGTGATGATGTCCCTCAGCGACATCTGGCTGGAGATCTCGATGCGGTGGACCTTGAACTTGCCAGCGATCCTCCCCGCTGCTTCAGCCACCTTG
>JBDKFA010000129.1:0-7231 GCA_039798945.1 Pseudomonadota bacterium | reverse complement strand
ACGATCTCTTGCGTGGCCTGACCACACTCTCGACCTGAATCCATGACGACGACCGTCCGCACCCGCATCGCGCCATCGCCCACCGGCTTCCTGCACCTGGGCACGGCCCGCACCGCGCTGTACTCCTGGGCCTACGCGCGCCACCATGGCGGGCAGTTCGTGCTGCGCATCGAAGACACCGACGTGGCCCGCTCCAGCCAGGATTCGGTGGACCAGATCATCGCCTCCATGCGCTGGCTGGGCCTGGACTATGACGAGGGCCCGATCTACCAGATGCAGCGCCTGGCGCGCTACCACGAGGTGGCCGAGCAGCTCATCGCCGCGGGCCTGGCCTATCGCTGCTGGTGCACGCCCGAGGAGCTCGAGGCGATGCGCGAGGGGCAGCGCGCGCGCGGCGAAAAGACGCACTACGACGGGCGCTGGCGCCCCGAGCCGGGCAAGACGCTGCCGCCCGTGCCCGCCGGCGTGAAGCCCGTGGTGCGCTTTCGCAACCCGCAAGACGGCGAGGTGAGCTGGAACGACCTCGTCAAGGGCCCGATCACGATCGCCAACCGCGAGATCGACGACCTGATCATCCTGCGCCACCCGCCTGAGGACGCCACCGCCGAGCTGCCCGAGGCTGCGCGCACGCTGGGCGTGCCCACCTACAACTTCGCGGTGGTGGTGGACGACTGGGACATGCGCATCACGCACGTGTTCCGCGGCGACGAGCATGTGAACAATACGCCTTGGCAGATCAACATCTTCCGCGCGCTGACGGGCCTGCCTGCCTACGCGGCCGAGGTGCGTGGGGGCCGCGGCCTGCCGCAGTTCGGCCACCTGCCGATCATCCTCGGCGACGACGGGCTGAAGCTCTCCAAGCGGCGCGGCGCGGTGAGCGTGACCGCCTACGAGGACGCCGGCTACCTGCCCGAGGCGATGCTCAACTACCTGGCGCGCCTGGGCTGGAGCCACGGCGACGAGGAGCTCTTCTCGCGCGAGCAGATGGTGGCGTGGTTCGACGGCTCGCACCTCTCGAAGAGCCCCGCGCAGTGGGACCCGGCCAAGCTCGCGTGGGTGAATGCGCAGTACCTGAAGCAGGCTGACGATGCGCGGCTCGCGCAACTCGTGGCGGCACAGTTGCAGCGGCGTGAGGTCCCTCGCGCCGGCACGCTGTCGCCCGAGACGCTGCAGGCGGGGTGTGCGCTCTTCAAGGACCGCTGCTCGACGGTGGTGGAACTGGCCGACTGGCTCGAGATGCTCGTGGTGCCGGTGCAGCCTTCGGCGACGGAACTCGAGGCCCACGTGACCGAGGCCGTGAAGCCCGCGCTGCGCGCACTGCGCGAGCGGCTCGCCTTGGTCGACTGGGACCGTGCCACCCTCGCGCAGGCCTTCAAGGAGACGCTGGCGGCGCACGGCCTGAAGATGCCGCAGCTGGCCCCTGCCGTGCGTGTGCTGGTGTGCGGCCGGGCGCAGACGCCCTCGATCGATGCCGTGCTGGCACTCTTCACGCGCGAGGCCGTGTTGCAGCGCTTGCAGCATGTGTGAAGACTCAGGCTATAATGCGAGGCTTCGTTCGATCGGCGCGGGGGTATAGCTCAGCTGGGAGAGCGCTTGCATGGCATGCAAGAGGTCAGCGGTTCGATCCCGCTTACCTCCACCAACAAGCGCCGGACGTGCGAAGTGAAGAAGGTTTCAGTCCCCTTCGTCTAGAGGCCTAGGACACGACCCTTTCACGGTTGTAACAGGGGTTCGAATCCCCTAGGGGACGCCAGCGATGGCACACACACGGCGCTTCGGCGCCGTTTGTGTTTGTGGCGGCGCTTCGGCGCCCCGGTGTTTCTCAGGCGGCGCATCAGCGCCGCTTGTTGTTTCGGGACCGCGCTTCGGCCGGCTATGCTGGCCCGCGATGCACACCGCCTACCCTCACCTGTACCCCAACCTGCTGGCCCCGCTCGACCTGGGCTTCACCACGTTGCCCAACCGCGTGCTGATGGGCAGCATGCACACCGGCCTGGAAGACGGGCGCCGCCACTTCGAGGCCCTGGCCGCCTACTTCGCCGAGCGCGCGCGCGGCGGGGTGGGGCTGATCGTCACGGGCGGCTTCGCGCCGAACGTGGAGGGCTGGGCCAAGCCGCTGGCCGGCACGCTGGCCACCTCGGGGGCGGCGCGCCGCCATCGCGGGCTGACCGATGCGGTGCACGCCGAGGGCGGGCGCATCGCGTTGCAGATCCTGCACACCGGGCGCTACGGCTACCAGCCCTTCTGCGTGGCGCCCTCTCGCATCAAGAGCCCGATCTCGCCGTTTGCGCCGCGCGAGCTGGGCGCGCGCGGCATCGAGCGCCAGATCCGCTCCTTCGTGCGCTGCGCGGCGCTGGCCCGCGAGGCCGGCTACGACGGCGTGGAGATCATGGGCAGCGAGGGCTATTTCATCAACGAGTTCCTCGTCACGCACACGAACCGGCGCGAGGACGACTGGGGCGGCCCGTATGCGCATCGGATGCGGCTGCCGGTGGAGATCGTCGAGCGCGTGCGCGAGGCGGTGGGGCCGGACTTCATCGTCATCTACCGGCTCTCGATGCTCGACCTGATTCCGCAGGGCAGCAGCTGGGCCGAGGCGGTCGAGCTCGCGCAGGCCGTGACGGCCGCCGGCGCCACGCTGCTGAACACCGGCATCGGCTGGCACGAGGCGCGCATTCCGACGATCGCCACACGCGTGCCGCGCGCGGCATTCGCGTGGGTGACGCGCAAGATGCGCGAGGCGCTGCACGCTGCGGGCGTGCGCGTGCCGCTGGTGGCGAGCAACCGCATCAACACGCCCGAGGTGGCCGAGCAGGTGCTGGCCGACGGCAGCGCGGACCTCGTGAGCCTGGCGCGGCCGCTCCTGGCCGACCCCGATTTCGTGCGCAAGGCGCGTGAGGGCCGGGCTGACGACATCAACACCTGCATCGCCTGCAACCAGGCGTGCCTGGACCACACCTTTCGCAACCAGCTCGCGAGCTGCCTCGTGAACCCGCGTGCGGGGCGCGAGACGGTGCTCGTGGTGCGGCCGGCTGCGCCGCGGCGCCGCTACGCGGTGGTGGGTGCCGGCCCTGCAGGCCTGTCAGCCGCGACGACGCTCGCCGAACGCGGGCACGAGGTGCACCTGTGGGAGGCCGCGGACCGCATCGGGGGCCAGTTCAACCTGGCCTGCCGCATCCCGGGCAAGGAGGAGTTCCGCGAGACGCTGCGCTACTACGCGCGGCGCCTGGAGGCCACCAGCGTGCAGCTGCACCTGTCCACGCGCGCGACGGCCGAGGCGCTGGTGGCGGGCGGCTTCGACGCCGTGGTGCTGGCCACCGGCGTGACGCCTCGCGATCCGGCGATTCCGGTGGAGCCGGGGGCTCATGTGCTGAGCTACCTGGATGTGCTGGCTGGTGGTGCCGAGGTGGGCCCACGCGTGGCCATCGTGGGGGCCGGCGGCATCGGCTTCGACGTGGCCGAGTTCCTCGTGACGGCACCCGGCCATTCGCCAGCCACCGACCTCGCGGCCTGGATGGCCGAGTGGGGCGTGGCCGACCCCGAGGCGGTGCGTGGCGGCGTGGTGCCGGCCCACCCGGCACCGCCCGCGCGCGAGGTGACGCTGCTGCAGCGCAAGCCGGGCAAGTTCGGCACGACGCTGGGCAAGACCACCGGCTGGATCCACCGTGCCTCGCTGCAGGCCAAGGGCGTGCAGATGATCGGCGGCGTGCAGTACGAGCGCATCACGCCGCGCGGCCTCTTGGTGCGCGTGGGTGAGCGCCATGCGCGCGAGCAGTGGGTGGAGTGCGACACCGTGGTGCTGTGCGCGGGCCAGCAGCCGCTGCGCGAGCTCGAGGCGCCGCTGCGCGCGGCAGGCGTGGCGGTGCACCGCATTGGTGGCGCCGAGGAGGCGGCCGAGCTCGATGCGAAGCGGGCGATCGAGCAGGGGGTGCTGGTGGGGATCACACTATGACTCCCCCATGGGGTGCGGTGAACCCTGGGGCAGTCCGATGTGTCCTCGAGAGGGGTTGTGGGACACTCGGTCGAGAGGAACCCGACATGCTGAATTCCAACGTTCGCCGGCGCGCCTTCACGGTCTCCGCGGCCCTGGCCACGGCCGTGGCGATGGCGCTGCTGTGGGCCATACCCGCCGCCCACGCCTTCGACCTCCAGGGTCACCGCGGGGCACGCGGCCTCGCACCCGAGAACACGCTGCCGGCCTTCGAGCGTGCGATGGCCATCGGCGTGACCACGCTCGAGCTCGACGTGGGGCTCACGCGCGACGGGCGGCTCGTGATTTCGCACGACCCGGCGCTGAACCCGGACATCACACGCGGGCCCGATGGGCAGTTCCTGGCGGCGCGCGGGCCGTTGATCTTCGAATCGACGGTGGAGGCCTTGCAGCGCTACGACGTGGGGCGCATCAACCCGGCGAGCCGTTATGCACAGACGTTCTCGGCGCAGCAGCCGGTGGACGGCACACGCATTCCGCTGCTGACGGCGCTCTTCGAACGGGTGGAGCGTGCGGGTGGGCGTGAGCTGCGCTTCAACATCGAGACCAAGCTCGACCCGCGCCAGCCGCAGGCCACCGCGGCACCCGAGCCCTTCGCGCGGGCGGTGATCGCGGCGATCCGCGCGGCAGGGCTTGCGCGGCGCGCGACGATCCAGTCCTTCGACTGGCGCACGCTGCAGGTGGTGCAGCGCGAGGCGCCGGAGATCGACACCGTGTACCTGAGCGCGCAGCAGCGCTGGCTGGACAACATCGGGGCCGGGCCGCAGCCGGCCTCGGGTGCGGCGGCCGGAGCGCCCTCGCCCTGGACGGCGGGCCTGCGCTACGCCGACCACGGCTCGGTGCCGAAGATGGTGAAGGCCGCCGGCGGCAAGGTGTGGTCGCCCCACTTCGGCGACCTCACGCCGGCGCTGCGCGAGGAGGCGCGCGCGCTCGGGCTGCCGGTGGTGGTGTGGACGGTGAACGAGCCGGCCGACATCGCGCGCATGCTCGAGCTCGGCGTGGACGGGATCATCAGCGACCGGCCGGACCGGGTGCGCGAGGAGATGGCACGGCGAGGGATGGCACTGCCGCGCCGCATCGAGGGCCGCTGACGAGGTATCGCCACGCGATACCGCCGGTGCGGGTCGGCGGCACCCTGTACGCGGCAGTGGATTCCGGCCGCACCCCGGCGCAGGATCGCGTTCGTGTTCACCACGACCGGAGATCCTCGATGAACAAGACCGCTGTCTGCCTGCTCCTGGCGGGTGCAGTCGCCATGGCCCCCGCCTGGGCCCACAAGCCCGCGCCCGCCTCCCAGCTCTCGACCATGTCGGTGTTGCCGGTGGCGGTGTCGGTGGCGGCCCCGGCGATGCTGCTGTCGGGCACGGCCACGCTGACGGTGGTGGCTGTCGAGGCCGGCGCCGCGGGAACGGTGTGGGTGCTCGAGCGCGCCTCCGATGGTGCGCGGCTGAGCCTGCAGCTCAGCGGCGAGCTGGCCCAGGGCGCCGTCATGGCCAGCGGTGTCGCCATCACGGTCACGGCGGTGGCGGCGGGGTGGGTGCTCTCGAGCGCCGGCCAGGCGCTGTGCTTCGTGCCCAACGCAAGAGGGCGCGCGCTGACCCACCACGAGCGGGTGACGCTGTGAGGCGCGTCAGCGCCGACCCGGCCCCGGCACCTGCCCCTGTCGTGGCCGCGGTCGATGCGCAGGTGGCCCGTACCGGTCGCATCGGTCGCACCGGTCCCACCGGTCCCACCGCTCACCCTGCCTTGGCGGCCGGGCTTCGCACCTTCTGTGTCGCCGTCGCGCTGGCGCTGGCCGGCGCGGCGCACGCGGGCCGCAGCTGCGAGGAGCAGCCGCCCGAGGTGTCGCGGGTGCAGCGGGGCCTGGGCCTCGCCCTCCGGGTGGCCGACGCGCTCGACGCGAGCGGCGCGCAGGTGGTGGTGCTCGCCCGGGCCGGGCAGGACCTGTCGCGCTACCGGTTGCGCTGGTCGCATCTGGGCTTCGCCTACCGCAGCGAGGAGGGCTGGCGCGTCGTGCACAAGCTCAACCAGTGCGGCAGCGACCGGGCCGATCTCTATCGCCAGGGGCTTGCCGAGTTCTTCCTGGACGATCCCCACGAGTACCGGGCCGCCTATGCCGTGCTGTCGGCCCAGGTGCAGGAGCGGCTGCTGCCGCTGCTGCGCGACAACGCGCGCAGCGCAACGCTGCACACGGCGCCTTACAGCATGGTGGCCTACCCGTGGGCGCAGGCCTACCAGCAGTCCAACCAGTGGGCGATCGAGACGCTGGCATTCGCGCTCGAGCCCACCGCCGGCACCCGCGAACGCAGCCAGGCCTGGCTGCGCTGGAAGGGCTACGAGCCCACGGTGCTGGAGCTCGGGCCCTTTACCCGGCTCGGCGCGCGCATGACGCAGGCCAACGTGGCCTTCGACGACCACCCGAACGACAAGCGCTTCGCCGACCGCATCGAGACGGTGACGGTGGACTCGGTGTTCGCGTGGCTGCGGCGCAGCGAGCTGGCGCAGGGTGTGCGGGAGGTGCGCTGAGACGCTTTGAGCCGCGTTGAGCTCCGTTGAGCCGCGGTGGGGCAGGCGGCTGCGTGGTGGGCGTCGGCGCAGCACTCAGCGGAGTGCCAGGCTGGGTGTTCAGCCTGGCGCGAGCCTGAAGGCCATCTGCATCACCAACCCCTCGGCCGTGGCCTCGTAGCGACCCACCAGCGCCTCGCGCACGCCGAAGACGGCGTCGCGGTCGAGCCAGGGGTCCTCCTCGTCGAAGAGCTCGGTGACGAGGGTGCGGTGGCCGGGGGCGGAGACGATCAGGTGGAAATGGGCCGGTCGCCACGCGGTGCGGCCGGCGGGCTCGACGAGGTCTTTCCACACCGGGCCGTCGGTGGGGATCTGGTAGGGCACGGGGCGGATGGTGCGGATCGCGAAGGCGCCCTCGGCATCCACGCGCAGCTGGCCGCGCAGGTTGTCGCTCGGCTGCGTGGGGTCGACCTGCCAGTACAGGCCGTTGGCGGCGTTCTGCCAGAAGTCCAGGGTGGCTCGCGGCAGTGGCCGGCCCTGCGCGTCGAGCACGCGGCAGCGCAGAAGCACCACCTCGCCTGGGTTGTCGCCGGTCAGATCGGCCGGGTTGTCGAACCAGGGCGAACCCACGGTATGGAACGGGCCCAGCACGCTGCCGGGTGTGGTCCCGGGAGCGCTGGCGAGGAGGTCCACCAGGCTCGACAGACCCAGCACGTCGGACAAGAGCGAGAACTC
>JBDKFA010000128.1:0-8519 GCA_039798945.1 Pseudomonadota bacterium | reverse complement strand
CGTCGAGCCCAAGGACTGGATGCCCGAGCACTACCGCAAGACCCTCGTGCGCCAGATCAGCCAGCACGCGCACTCCGAAATCGTGGGCATGCTGCCCGAGGGCAACTGGGTCACGCGCGCGCCCACGCTCAAGCGCAAGACGATCCTGCTCGCCAAGATCCAGGACGAGGCCGGCCACGCCCTGTACCTCTACTCGGCCGGCGAGACCCTCGGCACGAGTCGCGACGAGATGCTCGCCGCGCTGCACAGCGGCAAGGCCAAGTACAGCTCGATCTTCAACTACCCGACGCTCACCTGGGCGGATGTGGGCGTGATCGGCTGGCTCGTGGACGGCGCGGCGATCATGAACCAGGTGCCGCTCACCCGCTGCTCGTACGCCCCTTATGCCCGTGCGATGGTGCGCATCTGCCGCGAGGAGAGCTTCCACCAGCGCCAGGGCTTCGACGCGCTGAACGTGATGATGCGCGAGGGCACGCCCGAGCAGCGCGAGATGGTGCAGGACGCCACCAACCGCTGGTGGTGGCCGAGCCTGATGATGTTCGGCCCGCCCGACGCCGAGAGCGTGCACGGCACGCAGAACATGCGCTGGGGCATCAAGCGCATCAGCAACGACGACCTGCGCCAGAAGTTCATCGACGCCACCGCCGAGCAGGCCAAGGTGCTGGGCGTGACGCTGCCCGACCCCGAGCTGAAGTGGAACGAGGCGCGCGGGCACTACGACTTCGGCCCCATCGACTGGAGCGAGTTCTGGCGCGTGGTGGGCGGCGACGGCCCGTGCAACCAGGAGCGCCTCGCCGCACGCGTGAAGGCCTGGGAGGAAGGTGCCTGGGTGCGCGAAGCTGCACTCGCCCACGCCCGCAAGCAAGCGACTAAGCAGGAGGCTGCGTGATGAGCACGACGAGCAACACCCCCGGAGCCGGCGGCTCCACGACCCCTGGCGCGGCGTCCACCGAGTGGCCGCTGTGGGAAGTCTTCGTGCGGCCCAAGTCGGGCCTGGAGCACAAGCACTGCGGCAGCCTGCACGCGCCCGATGCGGCGATGGCGATCCAGCTCGCCCGCGAGGTCTATGCGCGGCGCCAGGAGGGCACGAGCATCTGGGTGCTGCCTTCCAACCAGATCACCGCTTCCGACCCCGGCGACAAGGACATGTACTTCGACCCGATGGAAGACAAGGTCTACCGCCACCCTACGTTCTACGTGCTGCCCGAAGCCGTGAACCACATGTGAGGCGAACATGACCGCGGCATCGATCACCCTGAAGCCCGGCCCGCATGCACAGGTCGTGCTGCGCCTGGCCGACACCTGCCTGATCCACGCCCAGCGCCTGGCCGAGTGGTGCGGGCACGGCCCGATCCTGGAAGAAGACATCGCGCTCACGAACCTGTCGCTGGACGTGCTCGGGCAGGCACGCGCGCTGCTTGCGCACGTGGGCGCGCTGGATGGCCAGGGGCTGGACGAAGACCAGATCGCCTTCCTGCGCGAGGAGCGCGGCTACCTGAACCTCACGCTCGTGGAGCAGCCGATGCGCCGCAGCAGCGCGCACGCGCCCGGCGGTGATTTCGCCGACACGGTGGTGCGCAACCTGCTGCTGGCGGTGTGGCTGAAGCTGCACTGGCAGCACCTGCAAGGCTCCACCGACGCCGAGCTGGGGGCCATCGCCGGCAAGGCGCTGAAGGAGGCGCGCTACCACGTCGAGCATGCCGCCCAGTGGGTGGTGCGCCTGGGCGACGGCACCGAGGAGTCGGCCGCGCGCGTGCGCGCCGCGCTCGCACGCGCCTGGCCCTACACGGCCGAGATGTTCGTCGACGACGCCTGCGACGAGTGGGCGGCCGAGCAGGGCGTGGCGCCGCGGCGCAGCGCGCTGCGCGAGGCCTGGCGTGCCGAGGTGGGTGCCGTGCTGGAGGCCGCAGGCCTGGCGATGCCCAAGGAGTCGGCCTTCATCTCCACCGGCAGCCGCGGCGTGCACAGCGAGCATATGGGCTTCATCCTCGCCGAGATGCAGCACCTGCAGCGCGCCTACCCGGGCGGGCGCTGGTAGCGCCATGTGCGGCGCTGAAGTCGTCGACCGGCACGCCGCCGCCTGGCGCGTGCTCGACAGCGTGCCCGACCCCGAGGTGCCGGTGATCTCGGTGCGCGAGCTCGGCATCGTGCGCGAGGTGAGGGCGGATGCCATCGTGCCTGGCGGGCTCGAGGTGGTGCTCACGCCTACGTACTCGGGCTGCCCGGCTACCGAGGTCATCTCCGACAGCGTGCGCGAGGCCCTCGACGCCGCCGGCCTGGGCCCGGTGCGCGTGAGCCTGCAGCGCGCGCCGGCGTGGACCACCGACTGGATCAGCGAGGACGGCCGACGCAAGCTGCGCGAGTACGGCATCGCGCCGCCCGGGCCGGTGGCCGCCGACGCACCGGTGGCGGTGCGTTTCCTGCCGCGCCGGGCCGAGGCCGTGGCCTGCCCGCGTTGCGACAGCCCCCGCACCGAGCGGCTCTCCGCCTTCGGCTCCACCGCCTGCAAGGCCCTTTATCGGTGCCTGGCCTGCCGCGAGCCCTTCGAGCATTTCAAGCCGATCTGAAGGCGAGCCTTCACGTTCCGGCCTTCCCGATGAACCCCTTGTCCTGCCGAGGTTTGCGATGAGCGGACTGCACTTCCACCCCCTGCGCGTGCGCGACGTGCAGGCCGACACCGACGACTCGGTGGTCGTCTCCTTCGACGTGCCCGAGGCCCTGGCGGCGGCGTTCCGCTTCGAGCCCGGGCAGTACCTGACGTTGCGCCACGAGGTCGCGGGCCAGGACCTGCGGCGCTCGTACTCGATCTGCGCCGCCGCCGGCGAGGCCCCGCGCGTGGGCGTGCGGCGCGTGCCGGGCGGTGCCTTCTCGAGCTGGCTGCACGCCACGCTGAAGGCCGGCGACACGATCGAGGCGCTGCCGCCGCAGGGGCGCTTCGGGCAGGCGGTGGCGGCCGTGGCCGCCGGTATCGAGGCACCGCGCCATGTGCTGGCGATTGCCGGGGGCAGCGGCATCACGCCGATCCTGTCGATCGTCAAGACGCTGCTGGCCGCCTCGCCGCACACGCGCGTGACGCTGCTGTACGGCAACCGCCAGCAGGCCTCCACGATGTTCAAGGAAGAGCTCGAGGACCTGAAGAACCGGCACCTGTCGCGGCTCTCCCTGTACCCCGTGTTCTCGCGCGAGGTGGTGGACGCGCCCGACAGCTCGCCGCTGGCCGCCGGGCGGCTGGACCGCACGCGCATCGGGCTCTTCCTGCGCACGCTGGTGGACCCGCGCAGCGTTGACCACGCCTTCGTGTGCGGCCCGCACGCGCTGAACGACGAGGCCGAAGCCGCCTTGCGCGAGGCGGGCATCGAGCCCGCGCGCATCCACATCGAGCGCTTCGGCATTCCACCCGAACTGCAGCCCGCAGGCGACCCGCATGCCGCCCGGGAGGGCGACGCCGACCAGGCGCGCATCGTGATGGTGCGCGATGGCCTCACGCGCGAGTTCGGTTTCGCCAAGGGCGACCCGAGCATCCTCGACGCCGCCGCGCGCGCGGGGCTGGACGTGCCGTACTCGTGCAAGTCCGGCGTGTGCGCCACTTGCCGCTGCAAGGTGCTCGAAGGCGAGGTGCGGATGGACCGCAACTTCGCGCTCGAGCCGGCCGACCTCGCGGCGGGCTTCGTGCTGAGCTGCCAGGCTCACCCGCTGACCGAGCGCGTGGTCGTCTCCTTCGACGAACGCTGAGCCGCCGATCTCCGCTGACCGCCGCCGCCCCTGCCCACTCGCCGATGGCTCGCCCCCGCAGCGCCCAGTACGAGGCCCACCGCGCGCAGAGCCTCGAGGCGGCCGCGCGCGTGTTCGCCGAACGCGGCTACACGGCGGCGACGATGAACGAGGTCGCCGCCGGGGCGGGGGTTTCCAAGGCCACGCTCTACCACTACCACGGCGACAAGCACGCGCTGCTCGAGCAGGTGGCGAGCACGCACGTGGCCTGGCTCGAGGCCCTGGTGGCGCAGGTGCAGGCGCGGCAGCTGGCGCCGGCCGAGCACCTGCGTGCGCTCGTGGAGAGCTTCCTGCACGCCTATGGCGGCGCGCGCCACGCACACCGTGTGCTGACGGAAGACGTGAAGTTCCTCGACCCCGAGGCGCAGGCACGGGTGACAGGCGCGCAGCGGCGCGTCGTGGCTGCCTTCGCCGAGGCCATCGGACGCGTCCAGCCCGGGCTCGACGAGGCGCTGCACCGGCCGATGGCGATGCTGCTGTTCGGCATGATCAACTGGACCTTCACTTGGCTGCGTCCGGGTGGCGCCTTCACGCACGATGCACTCGCGCCGGTGGTGCTCGCGCTGATGGAAGGCGGGTTGCCCGAGGTGCTGCGCAGCACGGCTCCCGCAGCAGAAGCGGCGCCGGCCGAATGCTGACCCCCGGATTCACGGCAGCTTTGCAGGGGGACGCCCGGTGCGTCCGCTCAAGGCTGCCGGGGCCCGCGGTGCGAAGGTTCGGGGCATGTCGCACCACGCCAAAGGCACCCGCCAGCACCCGATCGGCTCGCCGCTGCGCGGCCAAGGGATCCTCGTCGAACGCGAGCACGACCCCTACCGTGACCGCGGCAAGCCGCCGGAGCCCTCGGTGTGCCCGGACTGCCAGGCCGTGTTCCACGGCGGACGCTGGCAGTGGCTGGCCACGCCACCCGACGCCCATGCGCAGATGTGCCCGGCCTGCCGCCGGGTGCGCGACCGCTTGCCGGCGGGCTACCTGACGCTGGAGGGCGAGTTCTTCCGCGGCCACCGCACCGAGGTGATGAACCTCGTGCAGGCGCGTGCGCGCCATGTGCGCGAGGAGCATCCGCTCGAGAGGCTGATGGACGTGCAGGACCGCGAGGACGGCAGCTGCCTGGTCACCACCACCGACATCCACCTGGCCCGCGGCCTGGGCGAGGCGTTGCGCGAGGCCTGGCGCGGCGAACTGGCGTTCCACTACGAGAAGGGCCAGACGCTGCTGCGGGTGCATTGGCGGCGCTGACGCCGCTGACGCCGCGGAGCGGGCGGCAGGACCCGCAGTGGCGTTGAATGAGACTGCAGAGACGGCAGGGCAACGCCCGCCCGGCTACAGTGGCGGGTTGTTCCTGCGCACCAGGCGCAGGGCTGCCAAGGGAGGCCGCCGCGATGAGCAAGACTGCCCGCGTCTACAAGATCGAACTGCTGATCCGCAACCGGGGTTGCGTGAGTTTTCGCGAACTGCTGGAGGAGCTGGAAGTCTCCCCCGCCACGCTCAAGCGCGACCTCGAGTACCTGCGTGACCAGCTCGGCGCGCCCATCGAGTACGACCGCGACGGCAACGGCTACCGGCTTGGTGCGGGCTACCGCGGCGAGCGCCACGAGCTGCCCGGCCTGTGGTTCAGCGAGCGTGAGCTGCATTCCCTGCTCACCGCGCACCAGCTGCTCAGCGAGCTCGACACCGGCGGCGTCATCAGCCGCCACCTGCAGCCGCTGCTCGCGCGCATCCACCAGATGCTGGGCACCGACGAAGCCGACGCCAAGCTGCTGCTCAAGCGCGTGAAGATCATCAGCCCGGCCAAGCGCCCGGTGGCCAGCCGCTGGTTCGAACTCGTGGGCGAGGCGTTGCAGCGACGCCGGCGCGTCCGGCTGCTGTACCTCACCCGTGGCCGCGGCGAGAAGGGCCTGCGCGAAGTCTCGCCGCAGCGGCTCGTGCACTACCGCAATACCTGGTACCTGGACGCCTGGTGCCACAAGGCCGACGGCCTGCGCCGCTTCGCACTCGACGCCTTCGAGGACGCCGAGTTGCTGGATGCGCGCGCCCGCGACGTGCCCGTGCGCCAGGTGGCCGAGCAGATGGACGCCGGCTATGGCATCTACGCCGGCGGCAAGCGGCAGTGGGCCACGCTCGTGTTCGAGTCCCAGGCCGCGCAGTGGGTGAGCCGCGAGGAGTGGCACCCCGAGCAGCAGGGGCGCTGGCTCGACGGCGGCCTGTACGAGCTGCGCGTGCCCTACACCGAGGAGACCGAACTCGTGATGGACGTGCTGCGTCACGGCGCGCAGGTGCGGGTGGCCGCGCCTGCCGCGCTGGCACGCAGCGTGGCCCGCCAGCTGCGCCAGGCCGCTTCGGCCTACGGGGCATGAGGGTGGAGCGTTCGCGCCACAATGGGCTCATGTCGTCCCTCACCGCCCGTCTGCCGCGCGCCCGCGCCGCGCTCGCCGCGCTGCTGGCCGCCTGCTTGCTGCCCCTGATGAGCCCCGCTGCGCAAGCCATCGAGGAGCCCGCCTTCACGGTCGTGCGCGAGCTCGGCGAGGCCGACCTGGAGCTGCGCGAGTACGCCCCCTACGTGGTGGCCGAGGTGGTGGTGCCCGGCCCCGCCGAGAGTGCGGGCAGCCGCGCCTTCCCGCTGCTGGCCGGCTACATCTTCGGCAGGAACAAGGGCGAGCGGAAGATGGCGATGACGGCACCCGTCACGCAGACGGCCGCGCCGATGAAGATGGCGATGACGGCCCCGGTCACGCAGACGGCTGGCGAGGGCGGCTACGTGGTGCAGTTCGTGCTGCCGCGCGAGGTCACGATCGACCGTGCGCCCGAACCGCTGGACGCGCGCGTGAAGGTGCGCGAGGTGCCCGCCGCGCGCTGGGCCACGGTGCGCTTCTCGGGCTTCTGGTCGCAGGAGAACTACGAACGCCACCTTGCACGGCTGCGCGAGGCCGTGGCGGCGGCCGGCCTGCAGGTGGAGGGCGAGCCGATGTGGTCGCGCTACGACGCGCCGTGGAAGCCCTGGTTCCTGCGCCGCAACGAGATCTGGCTCGCGGTCAAGTGAGGGGCCGGGGCGCGTTCCCGAGCCTGATTCCGGTCCTGATCCCGACCCTAGTCCCCGAGCCGCTTCAGCACCGCCTCGAGCCTGTCCTCGGCGCCGCCGCTGACCTCCAGCCACGGCAGCCCGAATTCGTGCAGAAGCTGCGCCGTGAGCGCCTGCTGCCGCGCGCTGAAGCCCGCATCGCGCCGCGCGCCGTCCTGCACGAAGGCGAAGTCGCGCGTGCACAGCACGATCAGGTCATAGGGGCGCCGTGCCAGCGTGCACAGCTCCGGCAACGCGTGGCCGTGGTCGAGCAGGCTGTAGACGAGCGTGGTCAGCGCCGAGGTGTCGCAGACGACCCAGGGTCGAGGCGCACCGCTGCGTGCCGCCGCCGCGCCAGCCCGTGCAGCGGTTTTCTCTTCCCGGCGCACCTGCTCGCGCGCCACCTCCAGCAGCAGCGCCTCGTCGAAGGTGCCCCCGATGCGCAGCCACAGCTCGCGGCCGTACTCGGCCACGCAGGGCGCGCGCAGCCGGGCGGCCAGCGCCAGGGCCAAGGTGGTCTTGCCGGCCGACTCGCCGCCCAGCAGGCACAGGCGGCGCACGCCTGGCGGCGTGCTCATCGTGTGTGGCCAGACACGGCCACGTCGGTGGCACGACCGGCCGCCACCCCGTCGCGCCTTGGGTCGGCGGCGCCTTCCCAACCCGCGGGACTGCGCCGGATGAAGGCTGCGCCACTGAGCAGCGTCGCCTCCTCCACCGTGTGCCCGCGCGCGCGCAGCGGGCCGGCGAGCGTGGCCGCAGTGCGCGTGCCCGCCTCGAGCTGCACCGTGCCGCCTAGCGTGAGGCTCTGGTGCCCGCGCGCGAGAGCCTGCGCCGGCGTGCGCCCCTGGGCGAGCATCTCCACGAGCGCGCGTGCCACGTAGTCGACGATCGGCCCGCCGCCGGCCGAGCCGCCCGCCACCACCGGCTCGCCTGTGGCGTCGAAGACGATCGTCGGGGCCATCGAGGTCACGGGACGCTTTCCGGGCTCCATCTGGTTGGCCAGCCGTTCGCCCGGGCGCGGCGCGGCGCTGAAGTTCGTCAGCGCGTTGTTCAGCACGAAGCCGTCGGCGACGAGCCGCGCCCCGAAGTTCAGGTTGTTCGTCGTCGTCACCGCGACCACGTGGCCGTGCCGGTCGGCCACGACGAGCTGGCTCGTCTGGGCGTGGCTGGGGCTGTCGGCGTCGGGCACGAGGCCAGCCACGGCCGCGCGCGGATGCCCGGCTGCCGGTGCCGGGCGTGACCGCTCGGGGTCGATCAGCGCGGCGCGGTCCCGCACGTACTCGGGGCTTGCGAGCGCAGCCGCGGGAACAGGCACGAAATCGGGGTCGCCCACGTGCAGGCGGCGGTCTGCCATCGCGAGCCGCGAGGCCTCGGCGTACAGGTGCGCCACCTGCGGATCGTCGAGGTCGAAGCGTCCGCCGGAGCGCGCCTCGAGCATCTGCAGCGTCTGCAGCACCGTGAGCCCGCCGAAGGAGGGCGGGGCCATCGTGCACACGCGGTAGGCGAGGAAGGGCGCGCACAGGGGCTCGCGCACCACGGGGCGGTAGGCCTGCAGGTCGGCCTCGGTCATCAGGCTCGGCCGAAAGCCGCCCTGGGCGGCCGCCACCAGCCGCGCGGCCGCGCCATCGGCGAGGAAGGCCGCCGGCCCGCCTGCGGCGAGCCGGCGCATCGTCGCGCCGTAGGCCGGGTT
>JBDKFA010000127.1:0-6367 GCA_039798945.1 Pseudomonadota bacterium | reverse complement strand
TCTTGCGCCCGCCGATCTCGCCCTTGAACGCCTCGTAGCCGTCGAAGATGTGGCTCATCAGGCCGGTGCCGCGCGTGAGGTTCAGGAACTCGCCCTGGAAGCCGATGAGGCCGCGCGCCGGAATGCGGTATTCAAGCCGCACGCGCCCGCGGCCGTCGGGCTGCATGTCCAGCAGCTCGCCCTTGCGCAGCCCGAGCTCCTGCATCACACCGCCCTGGTGCGAGTCCTCGACGTCCACCGTCAGCAGCTCCATCGGCTCGTGGCGCTCGGGCCCCTCGGGCCCCTGCACCTCGTGGAACACCACCTTCGGGCGCGACACCGCGAGCTCGTAGCCCTCGCGGCGCATGTTCTCCAGCAGGATCGTCAGGTGCAGTTCGCCGCGGCCCGCCACCTCGAACACGCCGTCCTCGTCGGTGTCGCTCACGCGCAGGGCCACGTTGCTCTGCAGCTCGCGGTCGAGCCGGTCGCGAATCTGACGGCTCGTCACGAACTTGCCCTCGCGCCCGGCCAGCGGCGAGGTGTTGACGCAGAAGTTCATCGTCAGCGTGGGTTCGTCGATGCGCAGCATCGGCAGCGGGCGCGGGTCCTCCAGGCTGGTCAGCGTCACACCGATGCCGATGTCCTCGATGCCGTTCACGAGCACGATGTCCCCGGGCCCGGCGCTCTCCGCCTGGCGCCGCTCCAGCCCCTCGAACTTCAGCACCTGGTTCACGCGCGCCTTGCGCGGGGTGCTGTCCGGCCCTTCATACACGGCGACGTCCATGCCCGGGCGCAGCACGCCGCTGTGGATGCGGCCGATGCCGATGCGTCCGACGTAGCTCGAGTAGTCGAGCGAGCAAATCTGCAGCTGCAACGGGTCGTCCTCGCTGCCTTCGTGCGGCGGCACGTACTGCAGGATGCACTCGAAGAGGGGCGCGAGGTCCGTACCCGTCTCACCCGGCTCCAGGGTCGCCCAGCCGTTCAGGCCCGAGGCGTACACCACGGGAAAGTCGAGCTGCTCCTCGCTTGCGCCAAGCTTGTCGAAGAGGTCGAAGGTGGCGTTGATCACATAGTCGATGCGCGAGCCGGGGCGGTCGACCTTGTTGACGACGACGATCGGCTTCAGGCCGAGGGCCAGCGCCTTCTTCGTGACGAAGCGGGTCTGCGGCATCGGGCCTTCCACCGCGTCCACCAGCAAGAGCACGCCGTCCACCATCGACAGCACGCGCTCCACCTCGCCGCCGAAGTCGGCGTGGCCGGGCGTGTCCACGATGTTGATGTGCGTGCCCTGCCAGGACACCGCACAGTTCTTGGCGAGGATCGTGATGCCGCGCTCGCGCTCGAGGTCGTTGCTGTCCATCACGCGCTCGGCGATCTTCTCGTTCTCGCGGAAGGTGCCGCTCTGGCGCAGCAGCTGGTCCACGAGCGTGGTCTTGCCGTGGTCGACGTGCGCGATGATGGCGATGTTGCGGATCTGCTTGTTCATGTTCGGGCGGGCTCGGCCACCAGGGCCTGCACCTCGAGGGGGCTGAGAAGCCGGTCGGCAATGAGCTCGCCGGCGGTGATGTGGGCGCTGCCGAGGAAGGCACGCGGGTCGGGGCCGTACACGCGCACGGCCGGCGCGTCGGGCCGTGCCAAGCGCCGGCGCAGGCCGCTCAGGAAGCGGCCTGCCTCGTCGGCAGGCAGCTGCACCGCAGGCCAAGCCTGCAGCAGCGCATCGGCGGGCAACAGCCGGGCCTCGCGCGCGGGTTCGGTGATCGCCTCGAGCTGCTCGAGCGTGAGCGCATCGGCCACGCGCAGCGCACCGCTGGCCGTGCGGCGCAGGCCCGCCAGGTGGGCCCCGCAACCCAGGCTCTCGCCGAGGTCCTCGGCCAGCGTGCGCACGTAGGTGCCCTTGCTGCAGCGCACGTCGAGCACGAGCTCATCGGCCTGCCAGCGCACGAGCTCGAGCGCGTGGATCGTGACGCGTCGCGGCGCACGCTCCACCTCCACACCCTGGCGCGCATAGGTGTAGAGCGCCCGGCCCTCGTGCTTGAGCGCCGAGTGCATCGGCGGCACCTGGTCGATCGGCCCGGTGAACGCGGCCAGGGCCGCGTGCAGCGCCACTTCGTCGAACGCCACCGGCCGCTCACGCAGCACCTCGCCCTCGAGGTCACCCCCCACGCGGGTCTGGCCCAGGCGCAAGGTGGCGCGGTAGGCCTTGTCCGCATCGAGGCTTGCCTGCGCAAACTTCGTCGAGGCGCCGAAGCACACCGGCAGCAGCCCGCTCGCCAGCGGGTCGAGCGTGCCCGTGTGGCCCGCCTTGTTCGCGCGCAGCAGCCGCTGCGCGCGCGCAAGCGCCTGCTGGCTCGTCAGGCCCACCGGCTTGTCGAGCAGCAGCACGCCGTGGACGTCCCGGCGCACCTGGCGCGCACGCGGCTCAGTCATCGCGGGCACGGGTGGCGTTGGCACGTCGAATCAGGGTGTTCAGGTCCGCCGCGCGCTCGGTCGTGCGGTCGAACTGGAAGTGCAGCGTGGGCACTGTGTGCAGCTGCAGGCGCTTGAAGAGGCCGTTGCGCAGCCAGCCCGCGGCGTCGTTGAGGCCGGCCTCGCACTCGGCCGGGTCGCCCACCAGCACCGAGAAGTAGACCTTCGCATGCGCGTAGTCGGGCGTCACCTCCACGGCATTGATCGTGACCATTCCGACGCGCGGGTCCTTCAGCTCGCGCACGAGCTCGGCCACGTCGCGCTGGATCTGGTCGGCCACGCGGTAGCCGCGGTTAGGAATCGCCTTCTTGTGCCGTGTCATGTGAGTGCCCCTTCAAGCGCAAGCCCCGCCAACCGTGCGGTGGGCGGGGCCTGGCAGGCAAGACCTTTGCCGCCCTAGAGCGTGCGGGCGATCTCCCGGATCTCGAAGAACTCGAGCTGGTCGCCTTCCTTGATGTCGCTGTAGTTCTTCAGCTTGATGCCGCACTCGAAGCCTTCCTTGACTTCGCGCACATCGTCCTTCATGCGCTTGAGCGACTCGAGCTCGCCCGTGTACACCACCACGTTGTCGCGCAGCAGGCGGAAGCGCGCGTTGCGGTTGACGATGCCGGCGGTGACCATGCAGCCCGCCACCGTGCCGATCTTGGAGGCCACGAACACGGTGCGGATCTCGGCGGTGCCGATGACTTCCTCGCGCTGCTCCGGGGCGAGCATGCCGGCCATCGCCGCCTTCACGTCGTCCACGGCGTCGTAGATGATGTCGTAGTAGCGGATGTCCACGCCGTTGTTCTCGGCCAGCTTGCGCGCACCGGCATCGGCGCGCGTGTTGAAGCCGATGATCACCGCCTTCGACGCGATGGCCAGGTTCACGTCGCTCTCGCTGATGCCGCCCACGGCCGCGTGCACGATCTGCACCTTGACCTCGGAGGTGGAGAGCTTCACCAGGGACTGCGACAGCGCCTCCTGCGAACCCTGCACATCGGCCTTAACGATGAGCGCCAGCGTCTGCGCCTGACCCTCGCCCATGTTCTCGAACATGTTCTCGAGCTTGGCGGCCTGGCGCTTGCTGAGCGTGACCTCACGGTACTTGCCCTGGCGGAAGGTCGCGATCTCGCGGGCGCGGCGCTCGTCGGCCAGCACCATGAAGTCGTCACCGGCCAGCGGTACCTCGGTCAGGCCCTGGATCTCCACCGGGATCGAGGGGCCGGCGGCCTGCGTGGGCTTGCCGTCTTCGTCCAGCATCGCGCGCACACGGCCGTAGCTCGAGCCCGCGAGCACGACGTCGCCACGCTTGAGCGTGCCGCTTTGCACGAGCACGGTGGCCACCGGGCCACGGCCCTTGTCCAGGCGTGCCTCGATCACGATGCCCTTGGCCGCGGCCTCGGCAGGCGCCTTGAGCTCGAGCACCTCGGCTTGCAGCAGCACCTGCTCGAGCAGGTCGTCGATGCCCTGGCCGGTCTTGGCCGAGACAGGCACAAACGGAGAGTCGCCGCCGAAATCCTCCGGCACCACCCCTTCGGCCACGAGCTCGCTCTTCACGCGCTCGGGGTTGGACTCGGGCTTGTCGATCTTGTTCATCGCGACCACCAGCGGCACCTCGGCCGCCTTGGCGTGGTGGATGGCTTCCTTGGTCTGCGGCATCACGCCGTCGTCGGCCGCCACCACCAGGATCACGATGTCGGTGGCCTTTGCCCCGCGTGCACGCATCGCCGTGAAGGCCTCGTGGCCCGGGGTGTCCAGGAAGGTGACCATGCCGCGCGGGGTTTCCACGTGGTAGGCGCCGATGTGCTGGGTGATGCCCCCGGCCTCGCCCGCGGCCACACGCGAGCGGCGGATGTAGTCGAGCAGCGAGGTCTTGCCGTGGTCGACGTGGCCCATGACCGTGACCACGGGTGCGCGGGGCAGCGCTTCGGCCGTCTGCGCCGCCTGCTCCTCCTCGGTGAAGGCCTCGGGGTCATCGAGCTTAGCCGCCAGCGCCTTGTGGCCCATCTCCTCGACGACGATCATCGCCGTCTCCTGGTCGAGCTGCTGGTTGATGGTCACCATCTGGCCGAGCTTCATCAGCTGCTTGATGACCTCGCTCGCCTTCACGCTCATCTTGTGAGCCAGGTCGGCCACGCTGATGGTCTCGGGCACGTGCACTTCCTGCACCTGTTGCGTGGCCGGTGCGTTGAAGCCCTCCGAACCGTCGTCGCGCTCGCCGCGGCGGCCGCCACGCGGCGAACGCCATCCGGCACGCGCCCCGCCGCCGCTGTCACCACGGGTCTTGAGCGCGCGCTTCTTGGCGGCGTCGTCGGCCCAGCTCGAGGAAAGCTTCTCGCTCTTGACCTGCTTCTTGTCGCCCGGCTTCGGGGCAGCCGCGGGGGCTGCGCCCGGCGCGCCCGGCTTGGCCGCCGGCTTGTGGATCGTGCCCTTGATGCCCGCGCCCTCGGCGGGCTTGGGAGGCTCGGGCTTGCGTGCGGTGAGCACCTGCTTGGGCCTGGCCATCATCTCGCGGATCGCCGCGGCTTCCTGTTCGGCCTTGCGACGGCGGGCCTCGGAGTCCGCTGCGGCCTGGCGGGCCTGGGCATCGGCGTCGGCAGCCTTCACCACGCGCAGGCCGGCGCGTGGCGCCTCGGGCTTCGGCGCGGCGGCAGCGCCAGGCGCTGCCGCCGCCTCCGCAGCGGCGGGCGCGACGGGTGCAGCCACAACGGGTTGGGTAGGCGCTGCCACGGCGGGCGGCTCGGCTGGCAAGGGGATAGGCGCACCGGCAGCAGCAGGCGCTTCGACCGCACCCGGGGCCGGCGCCACTGAGGCAGCTTCCGACGCAGAAGCCGCTGCTTCCGCAGCCGCGCGAGCAGCCTCTTCGGCAGCCTGGCGCGCCGCCTCCGCGGCCTCGGCCGCAGCCGCTTCGGCAGCCAGACGCTCGCGTTCAGCCTGCGCGGCCGCCTGGCGCTGACGCTCGGCCGCGTCCTCCATCTGGCGCTGGATCAGGGCCGCCTGGGCAGCCGACTCCGCCTCCCGCCGGGCCTGCTCGGCCGCATCGATCACAGGTGCAGCCGCAGCAGGAGCCTCCTCGGGCGCACCCACCTCGTCACGCTTGACGAAGGTGCGCTTCTTGCGCACTTCCACCTGGATCGTGCGCGCCTTGCCCGAGGCATCGGCCTGCTTGATCTCGCTCGTGCTCTTGCGCGTGAGGACGATCTTCTTGCGGTCGGGCGACGCCGTGCCGTGCGCGGAGCGCAGGTACTCGAGCAGGCGTTCCTTGTCGCTGTCGGTCAGCGCATCGTCGGGGGCCTGCTTGGCGACGCCGGCCGACTGCAACTGCTCGATCAATGCCGAGGTCGGGCGATTCAACTGCGCGGCGAACTGGGCGACGGTGGTGACGGCCATGTGTGCGGGTCCTTCGGGGTACCGGGACGGTCGGGTGTAGGGGCCGGGTCGGGGGATCTGGCGAAAAGGGGGCGAAAGCGTGGCTGGCGCAGGATCAGGCGGTGAACCAGTGCTCGCGGGCACGCATGATGAGGTCGCGTGCGGCGTTCTCGTCCACGCCCGTCATCTCCACCAGCTCGTCCACGGCCAGGTCGGCCAGGTCGTCGCGCGTGTGCACGCCACCCTGCGCCAGCCTGGCGATGAGCTCGGCCGTGACGCCGTCCAGGTCGCGCAGGTCCTGCGACACCTCTCCGACGTCCTCTTCCTTCTGGATCTCCATCGTCAACAGCGCGTCCTTGGCCCGGTTGCGCAGTTCGGTGACGGTGTCCTCGTCGAAGGACTCGATCTCGAGCATCTCCTGCAGCGGCACGTAGGCGACTTCTTCCAGGGTCGAGAAGCCTTCCTCGATCAGGATGTTTGCCACTTCCTCGTCCACGTCCAGCTTTTCCATGAACAGGGCGCGGATGCTCGCGGTCTCGACTTCCTGCTTCTTCTGCGATTCTTCCATCGT
>JBDKFA010000126.1:0-5321 GCA_039798945.1 Pseudomonadota bacterium | reverse complement strand
CCGCACAGCCTGATCGGCCGCCTGCATGAGGGCATCGGGCGTCTCCGCGCTCAGCGGGTAGCTCGCCACACCCAGGCTGAGGCCGAACGGAGCCGGCTGCGAGACCCGGCCATCGGCCGGGGCGGCGACTGCGGGCGCGTGGGCGGCGCGGATGGCTTCGGCGCGGCGTGCCGCGATCGACAGCCCGGCCCCCGACAACCGGATGCCGAAGCGCGTCGGCCCCAGACGCGCGGTGGCATCCATCGCCCGGGTCCCGGCGCGCAGCCACGCTCCCACGGTCCGGGCAGCGTGGTCGAGGGTGTCGCCCTCCAGGGGCGAGAACGGTTGCGGGCCGCCTGGCGCCACGCCCGGGTCGATGTCCAGCAGCACCAACGCCATCTCGCGACCCTCACGCATGGACAAGTCGGCCTCGCGCCGCAACTGCTCCAGGAAAGGCTGGGGGCCCGGCAGGCCCGACACCGGGTCGCGCAACTCCCCCGTCGACGGTTGCGCGCGCCGCAGCGCATCGGCCTCGTCGCGGGCCTGGCGCAGGGCTGCCAGCGCCTCGGCGAGCTGCCGTGCCTGCTGGCGATCGGCACGAACATCGGCCCAGTGGCTGAGGATCCGGCGCCCACCCGGGCCCGCGGGCAGTGCCTGGCGCGTCACCACGAACTCCCGCCACTGCTCGCGCCACTGGAACGCGTGCTCGCTGACCACGGGCTCGGCCCGGCCGAGAGCCAGCTCGTCGGCCGCGCGCCAGGCGGTGGCCAGCGCGCCGCCGAAGAGCTCGGCGTCCGTGCGCCCCACCCAGGCCTCGGGCTCCAAGCCGAACAGGGCCTGCGCCGCCGGGCCGACGGCGAGGTACCGCCCGCCCTGCCCGTCCTTCACGGCCAGCAGCTGCGTGCCAGCAGCCAGCAACCCGGGCCAGCCGGCCGCCGCCTCTTCCCAGACCGCGCCGGGCGCGGCCTGCGCGGGGGCCGCACTTCCGGCGGCAACCGGGGTCTCGGCAGGGGGGTGGGATGGCGCAGGCGTCATGCGTCGATTCTGCCCGGTTCCCGCAGCGCCGAAATCAGGCTAGAATCGCGGTCTTTGCCTATTCCTGCAATCACTGCATCTCGCCCGCATGACCACGATCCGCGTCAAGGAAAACGAGCCCTTCGATGTTGCCCTGCGCCGTTTCAAGCGCACCATCGAGAAGCTGGGGCTGCTCACCGAGCTGCGCGCCCGCGAGTTCTACGAGAAGCCCACGGCCGAGCGCAAGCGCAAGAAGGCGGCGGCGGTGAAGCGCCATTTCAAGCGCGTGCGCAGCATGCAGCTTCCGAAGAAGTTGTACTGAGCCCGCCTCCCGGTCTTCAGGCCCTGCCCGCATACCGTATGCGGGTGCGTACGATCCCAGAAGCCCGCGCGGGCAGCCGCGGCGGGCTTCGTTGCTTGCGACTGTACAAACGATGACGCTCAAGGACAGGATCCAGGACGACATGAAGGTGGCGATGCGCGCCCGCGACAGCGAGCGCCTCTCGACGATCCGCATGCTGCTGGCCGCCTGCAAGCAGCGTGAGGTGGACGAGCGGATCACGTTGGACGACGCCGCCATCGTCGGGATCGTCGACAAGCTGATCAAGCAGCGGCGCGACTCGATCGCCGCCTTCGAACAGGCTGGCCGCAGCGACCTCGTCGCCAAGGAGTCGGCCGAGGTTCAGGTGCTGGAAGCCTACCTGCCGCGGCGGCTGTCGGCGCAGGAGATCGCCGAGCAGGTGGCCGCCCTCGTGGCTGAACTGGGTGCAAGCGGCGCGGCTGACATGGGCCGGGTGATGGCGGCGGCCAAGGCACGGCTCGCGGGCCAGGCCGAGATGGGGCTCGTCTCGGCAGCCGTGAAGCAGGCCCTGGCCCGCTGAGACTGCACGCTGGAGGAGTCCGCATGACCTTGACCCCACTTGCCATTGCTCCGGATGTCAGCGTCGCCGGGCAACTCGACGCGGCCGCGATGCGCGAGGCTGCCCGCATGGGTTTTCGGGCCGTCGTGAACAACCGCCCCGACTACGAGGGCGGCCTCGACCAGCCCACCAGCGCCCAGATCGAGGAGGCCGCCCAGGCGGCCGGCCTGGCGTACCGGCACCTGCCGGTCTCGGGGGCCTACCAGACCCCGGAGGACGCCGAGCAGATGGCCCGCCTGCTGCGCGAACTGCCGCGGCCGCTGTTGATGTTCTGCCGCTCCGGCGCGCGTTCCACGCGCCTGTACATGCTGGCGCAGCAGGTCTGAGGCGAAGCGGGCGGCGAGGTGCCGCCCGGCTCGTCCGACGCGCTGCCCACCCCTCGCTGATACGGTGCCCGCTGGAGGGTGCCTGCGGGAAACCCCGGCACCGCGCAGCCTTGTCAAAACCCTGACAATCGCGCGGTCGTTCGTCGGGTGCCCGCAGGCTTCCGATGCCGCATCGGACAACCCTTACGACCGTCCCGCCCAACCCGGAGGCTTGCCATGGGTGCCCTGTTGAGACTGTCCGGCCTGATCGACCGGTTCAACGAATGGATCGGCCGCCTGATCATGTGGCTGGTGCTGGCTGCCGTGCTGATCAGCGCGGGCAACGCCATCGTGCGCAAGGCCTTCAACGTCGGCTCGAATGCCTTCCTCGAGATCCAGTGGTACATCTTCGCGGCGGTTTTCATGCTGGGGGTGGGCTACGTGATGCTGAAGAACGCACACGTGCGCATCGACTTCATCTCCTCCAAGCTCTCCAAGCGCACGAACGCGTGGATCGATGCGATCGGCATCGTGGTCTTCACCATTCCCCTGTCGGTCATCATGATCGACCTCGGCTGGCCGCTCTTCTACCGAGCCTGGACTTCTGGCGAGGTCAGCCACAACGCGGGCGGCCTGATCCGCTGGCCGGTGCTGATGCTGGTGCCGCTCGGCTTCGCGATCCTGCTGGCCCAGGCGGTGTCGGAGCTGATCAAGCGCGTTGCCTTCCTGCGCGGCGTGCTCAGCGAGCCCTTCACCCCTGACGGCCAGAAGTCGGACGAGGAACTTCTCGCCGAGGAGCTCGCCGCACGGGCCGAACGCGAAGCTGCCGAATCCGCCGTGCGAGCCTGACATGACCGCCTTCATCGCCCAGAACTTCGTCCCGCTGATGTTCGCGGGGCTGCTCTTCTTCCTGCTCACCGGCATCCCCGTGGCCTTCGGGCTGGCGGCCACCGGGCTGCTGTTCGGCTACATCGGCATGTCGGCCGACCTGTTCAGTGCCAACCTGTTCCAGGCCCTGCCTCAGCGTGTGTTCGCGATCATGTCGAACGACACGCTGCTGGCGATTCCCTTCTTCACCTTCATGGGGATCATCCTGGAACGCTCGGGTATGGCCGAGGACCTGCTCGAGACGGTGGGCCAGGTCTTCGGGCCGCTGCGCGGTGGCCTGGCGGTGGCGGTGATCCTCGTGGGCGCACTGCTGGCCGCCACCACCGGCGTGGTCGCCGCAGCGGTGATCTCGATGGGCCTGATCTCGCTGCCCATCATGCTGCGTTATGGCTACAACCGAACGATTGCGACCGGCACCATCACCGCCTCGGGGACGCTGGCCCAGGCCATCCCGCCCTCGCTCGTGCTGATCGTGCTGGCCGACCAGCTCGGCAAGTCCGTGGGTGACATGTACGCGGGCGCCCTGATCCCGGGCCTGCTGCTGGTGGGGCTGTACCTTCTGTTCATCGCCGCGGTGGCGATCGTCAAGCCGGCGTGGGTGCCTGCCCTGCCCCCCGAGGCCCGCATCTACCGTGAAGCCAACGGGGCCAGCGGACACATGTCGCTGCTCGTGCTGCTGGCGGTATGCGCGCTGGCCGGATGGGGCTGGGCCCAGGTGCACGACGGGCTGATGAAGAGCTGGACGGGGCGCACGACCGCCGCGCACGGTGACGAGATCGTGATCCTGTCGATGACGGTGTCGTCGCTGCTGGCGCTGCTGCTGGCGCTCATCAACAAGTTCACCGGCCTGGGGCTGCTCTCGCGCCTCGCACAACAGGTCACCTTCGTGCTGATCCCGCCGCTGATCCTGATCTTCCTCGTGCTCGGCACGATCTTCCTGGGCGTGGCCACGCCCACGGAGGGCGGTGCGATGGGGGCGCTGGGCGCGCTGATCATGGCCCTGGCGCGCAGGCGACTCGGCATGCAGCTGCTGAAGCAGGCGCTGGACAACACCGCGCGGCTGTCCACCTTCGTGCTCTTCATCCTGATCGGCTCGACGGTGTTCAGCTTCACGTTCAATGCTGCCGACGGCCACATCTGGGTCGAGCACCTGTTCGACGACATGCCTGGCGGGGCGCTGGGCTTCCTGATCGTCGTCAACGTGCTGATCTTCATCCTCGGCTGCTTCATCGACTTCTTCGAGATCGCCTTCATCGTGATCCCGATCCTGGCGCCGGTCGCCGCGAAGATCCTGCCCGAGATGTTCCCGCCCGGCACCTCGGTGGACGCGATCATGATCTGGTTCGGCGTGGTGATCGCGATGAACCTGCAGACCTCCTTCCTCACGCCGCCCTTCGGTTTTGCGCTCTTCTACCTGCGCAGCGTGGCGGCCAAGAAGGATTACAAGGACCGCGTGACGGGCGAGACCATTCCCGCCGTGACCACTGCCCAGATTTACAAGGGCTCGATTGCCTTCATCGTGCTGCAGTTGATCATGGTGGCGGTGGTCATCGCCTACCCCAAGCTCGTCATCGACGGCATCGACGAGGGCGTGAAGGTGGATGCGGACAAGGCGCTGGAATCGCTGATGCAACAGACGCCCGCGGCGCCTGCGCTGCCTGCGACCCTGGAACCTGCCGGGTCCGCGCCGGCGGGCGGTGGCTCGCCGGGCGGCCTGCCGGCGCCAGCCCCGGCGCCAGCTCCCGCTCAGCAAGAGGACCCGATGAAGGCCCTGCTCGAGGCCGTGAAGGAAGACGCGCAGAAGAAGAAGTGACGAGCCGTGCCGGGACGCTGGGCCCGACACACAAAAAAGCCCCGCACCGCGGGGCTTTTCTTCTGGGCAGCCACGCGGGCTGCCCCGGTTGAACCAGACGGCGCACACTCGCCGCCCGTGGACGACTGGCCTTACAGACGCTGGCGCTGCATGAAGTTGTCGAAGCCGGCCTCGGTGAAGCGGAACCACAGGTTCGCATCACGCTGGAAGGCGACGTAGTCGTCATAGATCTTCTTCCAGTTCGCGTTCTTGGCACCGAGCTCCGCGTAGTACTCGCGCGAGGCCTTGAATGCGGCATCCATGAGATCGTTCGGGAAGGCGAAAAGCTTCGCACCCTGCGACACGAGCGTCTTCAGAGCCTGGGCGTTCTTGCCGTCGTACTTGGCCTGCATGTCGGCGTGG
>JBDKFA010000125.1:0-2585 GCA_039798945.1 Pseudomonadota bacterium | reverse complement strand
GCTGCGCGAGGCGGTTGCACGCAAGTTCCAGGAGGAAAACGGCATGCCGACCCGCTGGCAGGCGACCATCGTCTGCAGCGGTGGCAAGCAGGTCATCTACAACGCCTTGGCGGCCACACTGAATGCCGGGGATGAAGTGATCATCCCCGCGCCCTATTGGGTCAGCTACCCCGAGATGGTCCAGCTCTGCGGGGCTCGGGCGGTGACCGTGCCTTGCCCGGAGGCGACTGGCTTCAAGCTCACGCCCGAGGCGCTGTCGGCGGCGATCACTCCTCGCACGCGGTGGTTGATCCTCAACTCGCCGTCGAACCCGACTGGCGCGGTGTATTCGGCAGCGGAGTTGCTGGCGCTGGCCGAGGTGCTCCTGGCGCATCCAGAGGTCTTGGTGCTGTCGGATGACATTTACGAGCACCTGGTGTTCACCGGCGCGACCTTCGCCACGATGGCTCAGGTGGAGCCGCGCTTGGCGGGGCGCACCCTGACGATGAATGGCGTCTCGAAGGCGTACGCGATGACGGGGTGGCGCATCGGCTTCGCCACCGGACCGCAGTGGTTGCTGGAGGCCATGGAGAAACTGCAGGGTCAGCAGACCTCAGGCGCTTGCAGCATTTCGCAGCATGCGGCCCTGGCTGCCCTCGCGGGACCGCAGGATTTCGTTCGAAACACCCGCGAGGTCTTCGAGCGGCGGCGCGATGCGGTGGTGCAGGGCTTGAACCGTGCCTTCGGCTTGCGTTGTGCCCGCGCGGCCGGGGCGTTCTATGCCTTCGCCTCCTGCGAAGGTTTGATCGGCCGAACCAGCGCGGGCGGCCGGCTGCTGGCCACGGACGAGGATGTGGCATTGGCGCTGCTCGATGAAGCCCAGGTGGCCGTGATGCAAGGCAGCGCCTTTGGTCTGGGCCCATATCTCCGCATTGCCTATGCCTTGGACGATGCGTCCCTGGCCCAGGCCTGCAACGCGATACGACACTTTTGCGAGTCCACGACAACATGAGCACGACCATCGCCCAAGTCTCGCCAGGCACGGCCGGGTTCGACCACGCCCGCGTCCCCCTGGTCGTCCAGGGCGTGGCGCTGGATGTGGCCACCATCCATCGCACCGGGCCCTTGTCGCCCGTGGTCTTCCTGCACGGGTTTGGCTCAACCAAGGAAGACTACGCGGACATCGTCCGTCACGCCGAGTTCAGCGGACGTGCTTTTCTGGCCTGGGATGCGCCTGGCTGCGGAGAGACCCATTGTGGTGACCTGGGACGGGTCTCCATCCCGTTTCTCGTCGACACGGCGCGAGCCCTGTTGGCTCATTTCGGAGTGACCGAGTTCCACCTGGTCGGCCATTCCATGGGAGGCCTGACGGCCTTGTTGCTGGCCCACGCCATGCCTGAACGGGTGCTGAGCTTCGTCGACATCGAAGGCAACGTCGCACCCGAAGACTGCTTTCTGAGCCGGCAGATCATTGACTACCCTGCCGACGATCCGCAGCACTTCTTTGACGAATTCATCCTGCGCACCCACGGCTCTCCGGCGTATGCAAGTGCCTTGTACGCCGCCAGCCTGCGCCACAAGGTACGTACGGGCGCAGTGGCCGGGATTTTTCGCTCGATGGTTGAGCTGTCGGATCACGGCGATCTGATGGACAAGTTCCTGAGCCTTCCCATGCCGAGGATGTTCATGCATGGCGAACAGAACGCAACGTTGAGCTATCTGCCTCGCCTACGTGAGGCTCGGGTCCGGGTCGAGGAGGTGCCGTCTTGTGGTCACTTTCCGATGTACTCCAACCCGCTTCACATGTGGAGCGCCATTGCCAAACATGTCGCCAGCTGACCGCTATTCATTGAGGCCCGACGCTGAGCCGAACAACGGGCTTCACCTTGGCAATGCGAGGCGGTCTGCGCAGAACCCTCTTTTTCACGCGCTGGCTGAAGTCTCGTCCTCGGCATGCCGCTCCGGCTCGGTGGTGCGCAGGATCTCGTCGAGCACCGAGGTGGCGTAGTTGCCGGCCGGCAGCGAGAAGCTGAGCACCAGCTGGTCGGCCTGCGGCCATTCCCAGGCCATGTCGGTCGGCAACGCCACCAGGGCGCGGCGCTCCTGGTCCAGCCCGGCGAATTCCATGCCGCTGCACAGCGTGGCGTGACGCTCGGCCACGCCGTTCTCCAGCGCCTGCGCCTCGTCCGTGGTGCTCACGCGGCCGCGGCCCCACAGCGGCCCGGTGGGGCGGCCGGCTTCGTCCATCACGTCGCCGGGCAGCGTCCGACCCCACAGGCCCTGCGCGATGCGCTGCGCCAGCACCTCGTTGAAGACGAAGGAGCGCACCGCCGACAGGTAGAGGCCCTTCTTCTTCGGGTTGCGCACGCGGATCTCGCGCGCCAGCATCGCCCGGCCCTGCTCGACGTTGCCGCCGTCGAAGCCGAAGCGCTGCGCGCCGAAGTAGTTGGGCACGCCCTGCGCGGCCACCGCCTTCAGGTTGGCCTCGATGGCGTCGCGCTCGCCCGCCACGTCGCGCAGCACGATGCGGAAGCGGTTGCCCAGCAGGTCGCCGGGGCGCAGCTTCTTCACATGGCGGCTCTGGCCCAGCACCTTGAATTCGGGGT
>JBDKFA010000124.1:0-6384 GCA_039798945.1 Pseudomonadota bacterium | reverse complement strand
TGCATCGGCGCCCACGAGAACTGGTTCGCCTCGCGCACCTGGCGCCGCGTGATGGCCAGCGACACGAAGGTGACCATGATCAGCGCCCCGTCGCGCACCAGCTGCGGCAGCCCGACCTCGGTGCCGAAGACGTCGAACTCGACTCCCGGCTTCCACGTGCCGCTCATCAGCACCAGGCCCGCCACCGCCAGCAGCAGCACGAAATTCCAGCTGCCCTCGAGGCCGAAGGTGTGGTCGTCGGGCGTGGGGTCGGCTCGCCTCACGCCTTCCTTGCGGTACCAGTAGCTGTCGATCGCGTAGAAGATGGCCAGCAGCAAACCCACCAGGAAGAGCGTCTCGGGGAAGATGGTCTTCACCGTCCAGAAGAAGTCCACGCCCTTGAGGAAGCCCAGGAACAGCGGCGGGTCGCCCAGCGGGGTGAGCGAGCCGCCGGCGTTGCTGACGATGAAGATGAAGAAGACGATCACGTGCGCGACGTGCTTGCGGTTGTCGTTGGCGCGGATCAGCGGGCGGATCAGCAGCATCGAGGCCCCGGTGGTGCCCATGAAGCTCGCCAGCACCGCACCGATGCCCATGATGGCCGTGTTCAGCCCCGGGCTGCCGTGCAGGTTGCCGCGCACGTAGATGCCGCCGGCCACCGTGAAAAGCGCGGTGAGCAGGATGATGAAGGGGATGTACTCGGCCAGCAGCACGTGCACGAGCATGCCGCCCGTGGTGGGCAGGCCCTGCGTCAGCGCGAACGGGACGAGCAGCAGCAGGGCCCAGCCCGCGGCGATCTTGCCGAAGTGGTGGTGCCAGATGCCGGGAACGGCCAGCGGCAGGATGGCGATGGACAGCAGCATCCCGGCAAAGGGCAGGGCCCACCAGGCCGAGAGCTTCGCGCCGTCGATCTCGGCGGCCTGGGCCGCGCCGGTTGCCAGAATCAGGAGGGCGGGGAGCAGCAGGCGCAGGGCGTTGAGCGGCATGGTGAAGGCTGGAGGGGCCGGCAGGGGCCCAGGCCGAGCGCAGTTGGGGGTCAGCCAGGGCAGGACACGTCGGGCAAACCCAAGGATTGTAGGCAGCCGGCCTGACGCAAGCCCGGTTTCGAGCAAGATCCGCCCGCTCACGTTATGTTCCGCGCGCCATGACCACCTTGCTGCCCATCGTCCTGCTGCCGCTGCTGCTCGGCACGCCGCTCGCCGCCTGGTGCGGCCGCGCGAGCACGCCGGGCCGGCGCGCGGCCACGGCGGCGCTGGCCGGGGCGGTCACGCTGGCCGCGCTCGGGTGGCTGCTGGCGCTGGCGCCAGGCGTGATCGGCGGCCAGCCCGTGCTCGAACGCGCCGAGTGGGTGCCAGCCATCGGCCTGAACGCGCACCTGCGGCTGGACGGGCTGTCCCTGCTGTTCGCGCTGCTCATCACCGGAGTCGGCGCGCTCGTGGTGTTGTACGCGGCTTTCTACCTGGGGCCGAACGACCCGGCGGGCAAGTTCTACGCGGCGCTGATGCTGTTCATGGCGGCGATGCTGGGCATCGCGCTGTCGGACAACCTGCTGCTGCTCCTCGTGTTCTGGGAGCTCACGAGCCTGTCCTCGTTCCTGCTGATCGGCTACTGGGGCCGGCTCGAGGCGTCGCGGGCTGGGGCCCGGATGGCGCTGGCTGTGACGGGCGGCGGCGGGCTCGTGCTGCTCGCGGGCGTCCTCGTGCTCGGCCAGATCGCCGGCACCTACGACATCTCGGAGATGGCCGCGCGACGCGCCGAGATCCAGGCCCACCCGCAGTACGCGCTTGCGCTCGGGCTGATCCTGGTGGGCTGCTTCACCAAGAGCGCGCAGCTGCCCTTCCACTTCTGGCTGCCCGAGGCGATGGCCGCGCCCACGCCGGTGTCGGCCTACCTGCACTCGGCCACGATGGTGAAGGCGGGCCTCTTCCTGATGATGCGCCTGTATCCGGTGCTCGGCGGCACGGCGCTGTTCGAGGGCATCGTGGCCAGCGTGGGCCTGGCCACAATGGTGTTCGCCGCCGCGGTGGCCGTTTTCCGGCACGACCTTAAGGGCCTGCTTGCCTACTCCACCGTGAGCCACCTCGGGCTGGTCACCTTCCTGATCGGCCTGGCCTCGCCGCTGTCGGCGGTGGCCGCGGTGTTCCACGTGCTCAGCCACGCGAGCTTCAAGGCGGCGCTCTTCATGAGCGCGGGCATCGTCGACCACGAGACGGGCACGCGCGACATGCGTCGCCTGGGCGGCCTGGCCCGGCTCCTGCCCGTGACGGCCACGCTCGCCACCGTGGCGGCTGCGGCGATGGCCGGCTTGCCGCCCTTCAACGGCTTCATCAGCAAGGAGCTGATGCTGCACGAGGCCGTGCATGCGGGCCTGTGGGGGGAGGGGGCCGTGCTGGTGGTGGTGCTGGCCACGCTCGGCGGCCTGTTTTCGGCCGCGTACTCGCTGCGGCTGGTGCACGACACCTTCTTCCAGGGCCCGCCGCGCGACCTGCCCAACCCGGCTGCGCATGAGCCGCCCTGGGGCATGCGCGCCCCGGTGCTGCTGCTGGTGCTCACGAGCCTGGCGATGGGCCTGGCGCCGATGCTGCTGGCCGGGCCGCTGGTGAAGGCGGCGGCGACCGCCGTGCTCGGTGCGCCGCCCCCGGCCTTCGAGCTCGCGCTGTGGCACGGGGTGAACCTGCCGCTGGCGCTCAGCGTGGTGGCGCTGGCAGGCGGGGCGCTGCTGTACGCGGCGCTGCGGCGTGGCGGGCGGCTGCATCGCCTGGGTGGCGGGGCCGGCCTGGCACAAGCCTGGTTCCAGGCCGGCGTGGACGGGCTCTTCGCGCGTGCCGGGCGCCTCACCGCGGCGCTGGAGAACGGCTCGCTGCAGCGCCACGTGGTGGTGATGGTGGTGGCCGCGCTCGCGCTGGCCGCCTGGCCGCTGCTGCAGGCCGACGCAGCGCTGCAGGCTGGCACCCGCCCGACGACCCCTGCCTCGCCGCTGGCGCTGGCGGTGTGGGCGCTGCTCGCTGGCGTGTGCGTGGCCCTGGTGCGCGGGCAGCGCCAGCGTTACGTCGCGGTGGTGCTGGCCGGTGCGGTCGGGCTCGTGGCCTCGCTCACCTTCCTTGCCTTCTCTGCACCCGACCTCGCCCTGACCCAGCTCTCCGTGGACGTGGCCTCCACCGTGCTGCTGATGATGGGCCTGGCGCTGCTGCCCCAGCACTCGCCGCGCGAGTCTTCCCCCGGGCGACGCACGCGCGACGCGGTGTTGGCGCTGGCCGCCGGCGGCGGCATCGCCTGGCTCGCCTGGCTGGTGCTGACGCGCGAGTTCGACTCCATCTCCTGGTTCTTCCTCGAGCAGTCGGTGCCCGCTGGCGGCGGCACGAACGCGGTGAACGTGATCCTGGTGGACTTCCGCGGCTACGACACCTTCGGCGAGATCACCGTGCTCGGCATCGCCGCGGTCGGGGTGCTCGCGCTGCTGGACGGGCTGCGCGTGCGGCGCCCTGGGGCGGACGCCGACGGCCGGCCCTGGAGCTACGGCCGCTCGCCGCTGATGCTGCGCACCGCCGCGCGCATCGTGCTGCCGGTGGCGCTCGTCGTCTCGGCCTACGTGTTCTGGCGCGGACATGGTCTGCCTGGCGGCGGCTTCATCGCCGGGCTCATCACCGCGATCGCGCTCGTGCTGCAGTACGTGGCCTTCGGCCAGGCGCGAGCCGACGCGATACTGCGCGACGTGCACGGCAGCCGCTACACGCGCTGGATCGGCATTGGCCTGGGCATCGCCTGGCTCACGGGCGTGGGCGCCTTCGCGTTCGGCCGGCCTTTCCTGACGAGTGCGCACGGCCACCCGGTGGTGCCGGTGTTCGGTGAGCTGCCGCTGGCCACCGCGGCGATCTTCGACCTGGGCGTGTACGTGACCGTGGTCGGCTCCACGATGCTGATGCTGGCCGTGCTCGGCTCGGCAGCCCACCCCGCCGGGGGCAGCGTCCGAGCGGGGGGGCGGCCGTGATGCCCTCGCTCGAGTTCCTGGTGGCCACCGGCATCGGGCTGGCCGTGGCCTGCGGCGTGTACCTGCTGCTGCGCGGGCGCAGCTTCACGGTGGTGCTCGGCCTGACGGTGCTCGGCTACGCGGTGAACGTGTTCATCTTCGCGATGGGCCGGCTGTGGACGGGGGCACCGCCCATCCTGCGCGGCGACGGGCCGTTTGCCGACCCGCTGCCACAAGCACTCGTCCTCACCGCCATCGTCATCGGCTTCGCGACCACGGGCTTCGTGATCGAACTCGCGCTGCGCGGCCACCACGACAACGGTGGCGACCACGTGGATGGGGGCGCTGGTGGCCAGGCAGGCAGGAGCGCCGAGCATGGCGAGCGTGTCGATGGTGCCGAGCGTGATGCCGCCGCCGAGGGCGGAAGGGGTGCTGGGTACAGCCCCACGGGCCAGGTGGACCCGGCCGCCCGCCAGGAGATCTCGCGGTGAGCGCGGTGGCCGACTTCCTCACGCTGCACGCACCGGTGTTGCCGGTGCTGCTGCCTTCGATCACGGCCGTCGCGCTGCTGCTGTGGGGTGACGGTGCCCGAGACACCGCCGGCTCTGTGCACGCCCCCCGCCGCCTTGCCTGGGCGCGGCGCATCTCACTGGCCTCGGTGGGGGTAGGCCTGCTGCTGGCGCTGCTGCTCGTGGCGCTGGCCGCGCGCGGCGAGCCGTTCGTTTACCGCGTAGGCGAGTGGCCCGCGCCCTACGGCATCGCGCTCGTCGTCGACCGCCTGGGCGCGCTGATGCTGCTGCTCACGGCGCTGGTGTCCCTGCCGGTGCTGGTCTACGCCAGCGCTGGCTGGGATGCGCACGGGCGTTACTTCCACGCCATCTTCCAGTTCCAGCTGATGGGCCTGAATGGCGCCTTCGTCACTGGCGACCTGTTCAACCTCTTCGTCTTCTTCGAGGTGCTGCTCATCGCCTCGTACGTGCTGATGGCGCACGGCCTGGGCGCGCAGCGCCTGCGCGTGGGCCTGCACTACGTGGTGCTCAACCTGGTGGCCTCCGCGCTCTTCCTGGTGGGCGTATCGCTGCTGTACGCGGTGACGGGCACGCTGAATCTGGCGGATCTCGCAGTGCGTCTGCCGCGCCTCACTGGCGCTGAGGCCGTGCTCGCGCAAGCAGCCGGCCTGGTGCTGCTGGTGGTGTTCGGCTTCAAGGCGGCGCTCGCGCCGCTTTCCTTGTGGCTGCCAGCCACCTATGCGGCCGCCTCGGCGCCGGTGGCGGCCCTCTTCGCGATCATGACGAAGGTGGGTGTCTACGCGATCCTGCGCGTGCACGGCGTCGTCTTCGGGGAAGGTGCCGGGGAGAGCGCGCTGGCTGCGCAGCCGTTCGTGCTGCCACTGGCCTTGCTCACCGGGGTCATCGGGGTGATGGGCGCGCTGGCCGCCCGCACGCTCGAGCGCCTCGTGGCCTGGATCACGGTGGCCTCGGTGGGCACGGTGCTCGCTGCACTCGGCCTGTACCGCGAGGCCGCCTGGTCGGCTGCGCTGTACTACCTGGTGGGCAGCACGCTCGTGGTGGCCGCCTTGTTCCTGCTGGCCGAACTCGTGGCCTCGCAGCGCGGCGCTGCCGCCGACCGGCTCGTGCCCGCGGCGCCGCTGGCGCAGCCCACGCGACTCGGGCTGCTGTTCCTGCTCGGCGCGGCGTCGGCGGCCGGGCTGCCGCCGCTGCCCGGCTTCATCGGCAAGGTGATGCTGCTGGAGGCCGCGGCCGGCCACCCGTGGCAGGCGGGGGTGTGGGTCGTGGTGCTGGGCGTGGGGCTGCTGACGCTGATCGGGCTGGCCCGGGCGGGCAGCATCCTGTTCTGGCACGTGAACGAGCAGGCTGCCTCGGTGCCGGCGGGCAGCAGCCCGCGCCTGGTGCTCGCTACCGTGGCGCTGCTGGCGGCCACCGTCGGCATGACGGTGTTCGCTGCCCCCATCCAGCGCTACACCGAAGCGGCCGCACGCCAGCTGCAAGACCGTGAGTCCTACGCCCGCGCCGTGCTGGGCGCGGCGGGTGCGCAGCAGCCCACGATGCGTCCGTACCGGTTCGACACGCCCGGCCGCGCCGGCAGCCCCGGCACCCCAGGGACCCCAGGGACCCCAGGGACCCCGGGAGAAAGCCGATGAGCACGCGCCGCACGCCCACCTCTGCGGAGAGAGGTCCGAAGATTTCGCCGGCGCCCACCGGCTGGCACCGCCTGCTGCCGCACCCGGTGCTCTCGGCCGCCCTCGTAGCCGTGTGGCTGCTGCTGCAGCAAAGCGTGGCGCCTGCGCACCTGCTCAGTGGTGCCGTGCTCGCCGTGGTCGCACCGCTGCTGGTGCGCGGCTTCCTGGGGCCGGCGGCGCGCCCGCACACCTGGGTCGAAGTGGTGCGCCTGTCGGGGGTCGTGCTGTGGGACATCGT
>JBDKFA010000123.1:0-8860 GCA_039798945.1 Pseudomonadota bacterium | reverse complement strand
GAACGGGTTGTAGCGAATGAGCAGCGCCGCGACCCAGAGCTCTTGGGGAAACACGAAAACTTCCTCGTCTTCGAGCGCACCGAGATGCGCCTCGATGGAGGCGCGATGCCAGCCTTCGCGTCCAACGATGAGCACCCGCGCCGGTTGCCTCGCACCGCACTGGCCTACCTGCAGGCCCAGGTCGCGCGCGGAGGCCTCAAGAGCCGATCGCTTGAACGGCCCGTCCCCGGTGAAGGCCACCTTTTCGGCAAACTGTTCGATGTCGACTTCCACTTCGCTGAGCATCCACCGCGCCACCTCCCAGTTCGGGATCTGAAGAGCCGACGACGTCAAAGCACGAGCCTCTTCCAACTCCCGCTCGAGTTGGTGTCGCTCAGCGTTCGCGGTGTGAAGCTCGTCCGAAAGCTCGTCGATTCGGGCCGTGGCGTCGTTAAGTTCCTGCAGCCGGGCGCGGTGCCGCGCCTCTGCCGCGTCCGCCTTGAGCTCACGCGCGGCGATCTTCTTCTCTCTCGCAACGAGCTTGCGCCCGGTCGCAGTTTGCTGCTTCGCCTGAGTTTCGAGTTGCTTTGATCTCGCCCGGTTGGCACGAGTAGCCGAGTCCACCAGCGTCTTACGGCTCGCCAGTGTGTCCGCGCGCTCGCGTAGCTTGGCGCTCAGCGCAACCTGCTCCCGCTGTGTAACGGCCAGAGCGTCCTCACGGGTCTCAAGCTCCCGCTCCCAATGCTCTCGCTCCCGCGCCAGCTGATCGCAGGCAATCTGGTGTCCAAGTCGATCCCACTCGAGGGCGTCAGCCTTACCCTCGAGCTCTCTCTCGCGCTCATTGAGAGCTCTCTCGAGCTCGATCAATACCTCCAGGTCAGGCGAGACAATCGCGACCTGATCCTGGCGAGCCGGCACGCCGGGCGGCTCGGGTCGTGCCGCGGGGAGAGGTACCGGTGTAGAGCCGCCGCCGTCGTCACCGCCTGGGGCTAGCTGCCCGCGTCGCGGTTGCTGAGGTGCGAACCCTCTTGACTTGGCCGCTTCAGTACTCGCCGCTGGGGCTGGCACGGTACCAACGGGAGCATGGCGCACAGTCTGAACCACCGGTGCGGCCCCGGGAGGTTCCGATGGGTCCACTGGGCGTGGGCTGGCCTCTCGATCCACAGCTGCCCTCGAGGGCGTGCTCATCTGTCGCTTGACCAGCGACAACTGCTCCTGAATGGTGAGCCGCGGGTTTGGCATTCCCGGAGACGTCGGATGCGAACAGGATGAGCAGGAAGACCCAGCTACCCAAAGTGATGCGCCGTAGTCAGGCTGGCCAAGATCATCGTCTCCGCCCGCCTGTCCCGTTTGCACCACCTCCAGATAGGAGCCCGTGTCGGGCAAACGCGGCCCTTCGTTGGATCTCTCTCTCCAGCTCGATGCGAGAGTCTGCAGTCTCCTCGAACCTCACCTGAGCTCGCCTGGCCTTCTTGAGGCAGTCATTGCAAAGCGTGAGCCAGCCGCTCGCGGTTTCGGCCTGAACAACTGCTGGCTGGCTTTGACAACCGAAGCAAGCGCCGCCAAGGTTACCGTCGGACTGGTCGGTTCGTCGCACCGCGCCTGTGAGGCGGATGGACATTCGGCGCCTTGTAGAAGCGTTCTGAACGCTGGGCGCGACGGCTCTCGGGGCTTCCTGAACTGGGCCCGCACCAGCGGTGGCGTGGGCATCTATCGCCCTGACGCGTCTTGCCCGTGGATGGGCGCCGGGCAACTCAGAATCCCGGGACTGGCTGCTTTCAGACTTCGGCGGCACTTTTACTTCTCCCTTGCACAAACTGTATGGCGATCAATCGGCACACGGCAATTCGGGAAAGCAGCACCAGCGGTTCGTAGCCTCTGTGACCCGAAAGAACAAGACCTTCGAACCTGCCCAGCGGGCTTTGAAGGCGCCCAAAGCACCACGTTATGAGGGGCTGTGCGTTATGGGCTCCTGACTGCGGTCTCCGCAGGGAGTACCGAACTGATGTCTCTGGGGACAGTTTTCTTTGGATATCCTGACTTTTGGGGGTTCGGTACGGCGTTATTGAAACGCGGTCGATGGCTGGAACTCTCGCCACCGAACAGCGAAAGCACTGCGGGGTCAGATCAACTGGTCAGCGTAGACCAACGAACTGCTGGCCAGTACCCTCTGAGCGCAACTCAAGTTGATCGCTCTTCGCCACGACAAATGCCAGCGACCCTTCAATTACAAACGGAAATATGACTCCCATAGATTGCAGCGTAGCGAGTGGCATGGGCTTACCGTAATAACGCAGCGCTGCCTCGATCAGCCACGAGATTGGCACAGGATCGGCTACCGGTTTCGACGACAGCCGCTCAATGCGATTGCCCTTGGTGACGCGACGTATCGCGCCCCAGTCCACCTGGGTCTGAATGACAGCGCGGGTGGCTGTCTTGATGTTGCCCCGCTCGCCATACAGCTCGCTCATTCGCCTGTGCACTTCCGGCATCGAGCAGTCGCCTTGCATGGCGGTCAGCCGGCCAGTGAACTCAGCGACCTTTCCGAAGTACGGATACGTTGCGAGCGCCGATCCCCATGCGAAGCAGGCAACCTCCTGCTGGGTCTTAGCACTCGAAAAGAGGCCGATGCCGCGATCAATGAAGTCCACCAAGTCGGCTCGTGGCTCCAGAACCAATGCATTGAGCTTCGTGCGCGTCTTGATCTTGGCCTCGTTTCCAAGGCCAGCGGCATCCAGCAGTTCATTCAGCTCATCAAGATTGGCCACACCTGCGCGCACCTTCAGCGCAGCAGCCACCCAATCCAGCTGGATGAACCGGTCGAAGCCAATTTGAGGGGCTTTCGGAATCATTCAGTTCAACTCACATAAATAATCTTGACGAAAGGCACCAACAGCTCTTCGACCGAGATGCCGCCGTGGACGACGGCTGGTTCTCCTTGTTGCATGAAGGCCGCGCGTCCACCAGCAAATAGGGTCATGAAGTTCGCCGGTAGTCCAGCGACATCAAGACGGTAGGTGTTCGGATTCGCGGCCGCCGACTCGGACGCTAGTGTCTCGCTGCGGTAAGTCCTGACGCGCTCACCACGCAGTTCGGGGGCCACACCCTGGTTGGGCCGGCCCTGGCCGACCGCTTCCACATTGCCGTGGTCGGCGGTCAGGTAGACGTGGAAGCCTTTGTCGAGCAGCATCGAGAACAGTTGATCAACGAAACCGCTCTCACACCAGCTTTCGATCTGGGCGGCGATGCCACGTTTGCCCAACACGGCGCCGTGCACGATCTCATCGACCGTGTCCACCACCACGCCCGCAACCCTGATCGATGGCGCTGAAATGGCCGCGCCCAGTTCCGCCAGCTGATCCGTTCGCTTGATGCCCTTGCGGTACATGACCTCATTGGCGCGCAGGCCCTGGTCTTGCCAAAGCCGCGACCACTGAGTCGGCTCTGGCGAGGTGGACTCGATCGTGTCGGCGAACTCTCTTGGTTTAAGTCCGGAGAACAGCGCCTGCCGGGACACCGATGTCAGCGTTGGGAGCCAGGCAAAGCACGCGCCTTCCTCGAACCCTAGCTTGGGCGCTCGCTTGGCCAGCGCCTCGCGGATCTGAACCCACTGGTCGACGGCAAGACCATCGAACACTAGCAGGGCAATCTTGGCCTCGCCAGCACCACGCCGCATCGAAAGAAAGCGCGGCACGTGGTGCACCATGACCGGCCCTTTGGCGACAGGCAGCGAAGGCAGGTTCGCATAGTGCTTGGTCACCCACTCCCTCAGCCGCTCGTCGGTGTTGGCTTGCAGCTCTGCAATCGCGTCTTTCAGCCCTGCAGCGCGTACCGTGTCCAATGCATGAAACCGGGCAAGTACCTCGCCGAACCGGCGGGACAGGTTGGCCCAATCGCGGTAGGACGATTCCAGCGTTGGCAGCGACTGGAGAATGCCTTTGATGCCTTCGGCGACAAGGCCTCTCAGTGCCAGCGGATCCTGGACAATGCCGACCTTCGCCCACTCAGGGATGCTGACTGCAGCGCCTTGAACGGCGAGCGGGTGAAGCAGGCCATCCAGGAACATCGAGTCGACCAGTACCCGAACATCCGGGTGCTCAAACGGCACGTCAGCCTTGGCAACGAAGTCTGCTGGTGTCGGCTCACCAGTGCGTATTCCCGTCAAACCTAGACGTGACAGGTAGCGGTACCAAGCGTCCTGCACGACGCGAAGCAACGTGCTCTTCGATGCGAACAGCTCGCCGATCGGCAGATCCTTGAACACCTCGTGATCGCCAAGCACGTGCGCAACGTGGTCTGCCAGGACCAGCGGCAGACCGGCGTCGCGGTAGTGCAAGCGCAGCAACTCGCGCCACAGGTCCTCCGGGCGCGAAATCAGGTGCGGGCTGATCTTGAAGATGTGGGTCAGGACGAACTCTTTGGTCGCGGACTCACCCAGGGCCTGCGATGCATGCTTCGCCTGTGCCGCGAACAATGCCTCATGGTGCTCTGCGCCGATCTGGCGAACGACGGGATAGCTGAGTCTTGGGAACAGGTTGGCAAGACTCAGGCTCACCCGGCGTGCCTGCCTTAGGTAGTCCCAGGGCAAATCGCTGACGTTGGTGTCACGCAGGTGCAACACCAGGGCCTTGGCAGGCGCCGCTTCACCGCGGTCCCAAGCGCTTCGGTACCGATCCTCGTACTCGGCGCGGAACGCGACCGAGTCCTCGAACGGCAGCACCTCAAAGCCTCGTTCCCGCAGGCCGGACAGGACCTGCTCATCCAGCAGTACATCGTCAGGGTCGGCGGCGATCCACAGGCGAGACAGGTCTGCCGGAAATTCCTTCAAGATGCGATCAATCCACGGGCTCATACCGGCCCCACCCGAAGAATCATCACGGCGTTGAGATCCGGCACGCTGGCCTCGGCATCATCCAATGCTGCCATCCGTGCCTGGTGCTCGGCATTCAGCCGCTTGCGGCGATGCTCGCGAACAGCAGGCAAGCCAATTCTGCCGATGGCCTGATAGCGGGCGTCGTAGGCGTACTTGGCCCGCTCCCGCTCTTCCGTCAGCCGTGAACGGTACTCCCCGAGCAGTTCTGAAAACAGGCGCTCGCCTTGGGTCTTGGCCGCCGTCATGGAGGCATCGAACCACAGCACCGCTTGCTCGGTGGTGGTGGCGCCGATGATCTCGACCGCCTCAGTCAGCAGCAGGTCCCAGATGCGCTTGGCCGTGGGCACAAAGGTCCGCCCGTCGTCTGTTGCGAAGACCGGCAGGAAGCGCTTTCGGTTGACGCTTTCAGCGGACAGGCTGATCTCCCACAGTGACCAGACACCCTGCACAGCTTCAGGCAGGCCGGCGATCTTGACCACCGGCAATGGCTGCCCAGCAACGTAACGTGACAGCTCGCTGATCACCGCTCTGGCGCGCGGGTCCTCCAACGTGACCCATTCCAGGTCCGGGTTCTGTTCCGCCGTCCTAGCGTCAAAGCAAACCTTGGCCGATTCGCTGCCGTCCACCCATTTCACGCGCCATGCGTCACCCGTCTTCACCGCGCTGCCGCCACGTGCCGGCAAGCCGGATGTGATGGCGCGCTCCAGCCAAAACTGCGCCGGGTGGTCGCGCCATTTGCGGGCCTCAATGGCGTCCAGGTCATGGGCATCCGTCAGCAAGTCGCTGTTCTTGCGTTCGTCGGCAACCTTGTCGCGCACCTGATTGATCACGGCGTCACACGCCTTGTCGATCGAACCAGGATCTTGCAGGCCCCGCACGAATACCTCGTCGAACATCGCCTCTGCCTCGACCGAGTCCATGACGTCCGAGGCCTTGTCCACGCCGAATTCCTGGGCGATGACTTCGAGCTTGGTCTCCAGCACCTGGCGGACCCGGTGCTCCACCGTGTCCTCAAGCACGAAGTTGATGGCACGCACCACATGGCGCTGGCCGATACGGTCCACGCGGCCAATGCGCTGTTCGATGCGCATCGGGTTCCACGGCATGTCGAAGTTGACGATGACGTGGCAGAACTGAAGGTTCAGGCCCTCGCCGCCAGCGTCGGTGGAGACCAGAACGCGAACGTCTTGCGAGAAGGCCTGCTGCGCCTTGGTGCGCGTATCCAGGTCCATGCTGCCGTTGAGCAGGGCCACAGAGAAGCCACGGCTTTCGAGGAAGCCCGCCAGCATGGCTTGTGTCGGCACGAACTCCGTGAAGATCAGGACCTTCATGGTCGGGTCGTTCTCTTCCTGCTGCAGCTTGTAGATCAGCTCCAACAGGGCTTCGGCCTTTGCGTCGGTGCCCTGGGCCTCGGTTTCCCGGGCCAGGGTCAGCAGGAGGTCCACCTCGGCTTTCTCCTGCGCCCAGCCCGAGGTCTGCACCGCGATGTCCACTTGGCTCTGACCGTCCAGCTCGGCCCAGTCGTCCATCTCGGTCGAATCGAACAACGATGCCTGCGGCTGGGGTTCATTGAGCAACGCCTGCCGTTTCTCCAGCGTGGTCCGAATCGCAGCCGTGCTGGACGTCACCAGCCGCTGCATCAGGATCATCAAGAACCCGATGTGACGCTGCTTGGCTGCCAATGCCTGGTTGTAGCCATGGCGCACGTAGTCGGTGACCGCCTCATACAGACGCTGCTGGGCTCCATGCCGGTCTTGCCATGCCACGGCCTGGAGCCGGGTGACGCGGGGTTTGAACAGGGGCTGGCCTTCCGCATCGATGGCGTTGCGTTTTTCGGTGCGAATGACGAACGGCCGCACCCTATCGCAGCTGACGCTGCTTTCATCGGGGAAGGAGTCCCGGTCAATCAACTGCATAAGGCGCAGGAACTGATCAGTCTTGCCCTGGTGCGGCGTGGCTGATAGCAGCAGCAGGTAGGGCGCCGCTTCGGCCAGGGCCGCGCCCAGCTTGTAGCGCGCCACCTGGTCGGTGCTGCCGCCCATGCGGTGCGACTCGTCGATGATCACCAGATCCCACGACGCCGAGATCAAGTCCTCGAACCGCTCGCGGTTGTAGTTGTTCAGCTGCTCCAGGCTCCAACCCTTACGGCCTTCGATCGGCTTTACCGAGTCCAGTGAGCAGATCACCTGGTCGTGCAGCCGCCAGAGGTTCTCCTCATCGTTGCGCCACTGCCGGAAGGCGGCCAGTTCGGCGGGGTCGACGAACTGCAGCTTCTCCCCGAAGTGCAGGCGCATCTCGGCCTGCCACTGGCGCACCAGGCCCTTGGGTGCCACCACCAGCACGCGCTTGGCCATGCCGCGCAACTTCAGCTCGCGCAGAATCAACCCGGCCTCGATGGTCTTGCCCAGGCCGACCTCGTCCGCCAACAGGTAGCGAATGCGGTGCTGGCTCATCGCGCGGTTCAGCGCATAGAGCTGGTGCGGCAAAGGGACCACGCTGGACTGGATGGGCGCCAGCAGCAGGTTGTCCTCCAGGGCATCCAGCAGCTTGGCCGCCGCTGCGGTGTGGAGGATGTGCTCGGCCGTGGGCTGGATGCTGTCGAGCTGGGCCAGGTCCTGCGAGCGCGCGCGGACCACTGCGTCTTTCGTGGGCAGCCAAACGCGGTAGGCGATTTCGCCCCACATGTCCTGCCTGTCCACCACGCGGCAAGGCGCTGCGTGGCGCGCGTGCCAGCACCACGCTCCCACGGCGTGCCCAACTGGGGCTTGGCTGCTCTCTGCCATCAGCCCCCGGCCTCCGTGCGCGTGAGCGCCTGGTCGTACCAGAGGAGCAGCTTCTCGTCTTCTTGGAGTGTTTCTTCGGGCAGCTTGTTGGCGACGTTGAGGATCGTCGAGTAGTC
Organism: Pseudomonadota bacterium; assembly: GCA_039798945.1. Lineage (GTDB taxonomy): Bacteria > Pseudomonadota > Gammaproteobacteria > Burkholderiales > Burkholderiaceae_C > Rubrivivax. The sequence continues at coordinate 1,109 of JBDKFA010000123.1, read as the reverse complement.
CTTGTTCCCCCATGCCGACCGGAATCCAGCGCGCAGAACCTCAAGGCGAGACTCCTTGATCTTGCGACCCGTGAACGCCTTGTAGGCATCAAACTCCTTCAGCAGCGCTCTCTCTCGCTTCTTCTCCAGGTCTTGAGCCTTGTTCGGATCGGGCACGTACCAGCGGTCCTTGGCCTTGGCCATCAAGGTAGGGTGGTTCTTTTCGAGGCCGCGCAGGTCCTTATGGTTGGTGGACAGGTAGCTGTGGATTTGGCTCGGCACATCGCCGCTGCCGTCGTACTGAAGGAAGTTGTCTTCGAGCAACTGGTCCAGCTCTGGAATGATCTCGCCCTTGCGCTTGGCTGAGCCGATCTGCGGGATGTACTCCGGGTGGATCTCAGAGCGGGTGGATGGGCGCTTGAGCAGGAAGTTGGTCAGCCAGTCGATGGCGCTGCGCTCGTCAGAAACGAACAACTCTGCTTGTGCGATTTGCGGAATGCGTGCCCGTGCCTTCTCGTACTCGACCAGTTGCTCGGGCAGGAACACCATGCCATCCGTCTCACGGAAGCGCACGGGCAGCTCGGCCAGAAACTCGGGGGTCGAGATAGGCACCATCGTTCCGTGGCGGATGAACCACGAAGCCATGCGGTCGTATATGCGGCGCGGGTCGCGTTCGACGATGTTCAGAAGCTCCTGCGGATAGCCGGATGTGACTTTGACAGCTGGCAACTGCTTAAGGTGCGTCTGCACGAAGTCCCAAGCCGAGTCGACAGTCGGTCCGTGTTGATTGAACCGATCCTCAAGGCCACCGTTAGGCTTGTAGGCCGAGATCACCAAGTCCTGCTTCACCGCTGTCGTGGAAGTGACCTGGCGATAGCTGCCTTGCACCTTGTCGAGCGCAGTGACCTCGGCCACTACAAAGCCTGCTTGCTGCAACGCGACTTGGATCGCGTTCCAGACCGCCGCCTTGCTGTTGGAGAAGACCACGGTCATCCAGCGCCCGGGCTTTAGCACGCGGTAATACTCCGCGAAGCAACGCTGCATCAGGTGCTGGTACTCCGGAAGCGCCTTCTTTTTGAACTTGTCGACGATGGCTTCCGGCTTGGCGTCTGTTGTGACGCCGTGCCAAG
>JBDKFA010000122.1:0-2993 GCA_039798945.1 Pseudomonadota bacterium | reverse complement strand
AGGGCCTCGTGGTCATGGATCGCGCGGTAGGCGCTGATCCAGTAGGCTTTGGGCATCGGGGTCTCCTCGGCGAGCAGGAAGGCGGTCATCGCGCAACGGTCCACCCCCGGCCCGTGCGCGCACGAGCCCGCATCTTCCCAGAAGCCGCGGCCGTGCCGCCGCCGACGCTGGACGTGGCAGGGCGCTGCAGCCGATCGGCCCCGGCTGCAGTTCGTCGCGAAGGTGCTGCACGGCGCCAGGACGTTGTCTATCCTTGCGCCGCCTCAACCCCGCCAGGTGCATCCGCAGTGACCTCGAGCCCCGCCATGACTTCCTCACCGCGCCCCCGCCGCCGCTGGCACACACGCTGGCGCTGGCGACTGCTGCTGGCCGCGGCGCTGCTGGCCGGCGGCTACGGGGCCTACCGCCACTTCGTGCCGCCCGCGGCGCCCAAGCCGCCGCCCACCGGCACCGTCACCCGTGCCGACGTGCAGCAGGTGGTGCAGGCTGCCGGGGTGCTGCAGGCCCAGACCCGCGTGGACGTGGGCGCCCAGGTCAGCGGGCAGATCAAGGCGCTGCACGTGCAACTGGGCCAGCGCGTGCGCAAGGGCGACCTGCTGGTCAGCCTGGACCCCGAGCTCGCCCAGGCCGACGTGTCGCAGGCCGAGGCGGCACTCGCCCAGCAACGCGCGCTGCTCGAGGCGCGGCAGGTCGACCTCGCTGCGGCGAAGCGCGAGGTCGAGCGCCAGCGGCGGCTGGCGGCAGCCGGTGCGGCGGCCGCCCAGGAGCTCGAGCGCGCGAGCGACGAGCTGGCCAAGCTCGAGGCCGAGGTGAAAGGCCAGACCGCGACGCTGCAGCGCCTGCAGGCCGACCTCACGCGCACCCAGTTGCGGCTGGGCTACACGCGCATCACCGCACCGATGGACGGCGTGGTGGTGAACCTGCCGGTGCAGGTGGGGCAGACGGTGATCGCGATCCAGATCACCCCGGTCATGCTCACGCTGGCCGACCTGGACACGATCACGGTGCGCACCCGCGTGCCCGAGGCCGACATCCAGTCCATCCGCGTGGGCCAGGTGGCCCGTTTCAGCACGCTGGCGGGCGAGGCCAGGCGCTACGAGGGGAAGGTGCGCGTCATCCAGCCCATCCCCGAACGCGCCGGCAGCGCCGTCTTCTACAACGTGCTCTTCGAGGTGGACAACCGGGACCGGCGGCTCTACTCGGACATGACGGTGCAGGTGGACATCGAGACCGGCCGCGTGCGCGACGTGCCCACGGTGCCGATGGTGGCCTTGGGCGAGCGCGCAGCCGATGGGCGTTACCGGGTGATCGTGCTCGACGGCGAAGGCCGGCGCAGCGTGCGCCAGGTGCGCACCGGGCTGCAGGACGGCTCGCGCGTGCAGGTGCTCGAGGGGCTGGCGCTCGACGAAAAGGTGCTGCTCGCGCCGCCTTCGGCCGCGGATGCGGCGAGCGCCGCGGCCTCGGCTGCCTCGGCTGCCTCGGCTGCCTCGGCGACCTCGGCTGCCTCGGCGGCGCCGGCCCGCGCGTCCTCGGCCGCCTCGGGAGCACGCTAGGTGGCCCTGATCGAACTGCACGACGTCCAGCGGCACTACCGGCTGGGCGACAACGAGGTGCGGGCGCTGGACGGCATCAGCCTGCGCATCGAGGCGGGCGAGTACGTCGCCATCATGGGCCAGTCGGGCTCGGGCAAGAGCACGCTGATGAACGTGCTGGGGTGCCTGGACAGCCCCACCGCCGGCCAGTTCCTCATCGACGGCCGCGACGCCGGCACCCTCGGCGCCGATGAGCTGGCGGCGCTGCGGCGCGAGCGCTTCGGCTTCATCTTCCAGCGCTACCACCTGCTGCCGCACCTGGACGCGCAAGACAACGTCGCCTTGCCCGCCGTCTATGCCGGCGAATCGCCGGGGCGCCGCGCCGGCCGGGCGGGAGAGCTGCTCGCGCGCCTGGGCCTGGGAGAGCGGCTGCACCACAAGCCGCACGAGCTCTCGGGCGGCCAGCAGCAGCGGGTGTCGATCGCACGCGCGCTGATGAACGGCGGGCAGATCATCCTAGCCGACGAACCCACCGGCGCGCTCGACTCCCGGAGCGGAGAGGAGATGCTCGCCGTGCTGCGCGAGCTGAATGCGGCCGGCCACACGATCATCCTCGTCACGCACGATGCGCAGGTGGCGGCGCAGGCGCGCCGCCTGGTGGAACTCAAGGACGGGCGCATCGTGCGCGACGAGGCCACCCAACAGGAAGCGACCCCCGCACCCGCCGCCGAGCCCGCCGAGGTGGCGCCCATGCGCGACGCGAACTGGTTGCGGCGCACGGCCGTGCAGTGGCGCGAGGCGCTTTCCACCGCCTGGCTGTCGCTGCAGGGCAATCGTCTGCGCACCGCACTATCGATGCTGGGCATCAGCATCGGCATCGCCTCCGTGGTGAGCATCGTGGCGCTCACCTCTTCGGCGCGCACGCTCTTCGAGGGCGAGTTCGCGGGCCTGATGTCCGGGCGGCTGTGGGTGTGGCGCGACACCGGCAAGCTGCCTCCCGGCACGCCGAGCTCGCCCTTCCGGCCGGCGGAGCTGGAGTCGCTGCGGGCGCTGCCCGGAGTGGCGGCCATCCAGGCCGAGCGCCGCGTGCAGCTCGTCGTGCGCCATCGCAACCGCGACGCGTCGATGCAGGCCTCGGCGGCCAATGCCGACACGCTGCGCGACCGGCAAAGGAAGATCGCCGAGGGCCGCTTCTTCACGCCCTACGAGCTCGCCTCGGGCGCGCAGGTGGCACTCATCGACAAGCAGGCCCTGGAGAGCGTGTTCAGGAAGGGCGAGTCACCCGTGGGTCAGACCGTGCTGCTGACCTTGCAGGGCGCCGGCCAGGGCGGAGACTTCGGTGCGGGCGCCCCCGCGGCCACGCCGCTGCCCTTCCTGATCGTCGGCGTCACCGACAGCAGCAGCCAGCTCGGCTTCGATTTCGGCAGCGGCCGCATGCTCGTGCCCGAGCAGACGCTGGCG
>JBDKFA010000121.1:0-6159 GCA_039798945.1 Pseudomonadota bacterium | reverse complement strand
AGTGTGAGCAGCGTCGAGCGCGCGTTCAGGTAGCGCTCGCGGTCGGCGAGGTCGGCGTGCGTGAGCAGCACCTGGGCGCTGGCCATGCCGTGGCCGCGCAGCTGCGTCTCGTACATCTGCGCCAGCCCCATCTGCCCGACGGCCGCCGCGGCCTGCAGCTCGTGCAGCTCGCGCGGGCGCGCCTGCCAGCCCAGCCGCTTCATGCCCTCGGCGATCGCGCCGCTGGAGACCATGATCACCTCGCGCCCGGACTGCGCGAGCGCGGCGAGCTGACGCGACCAGTTGCCGATCGCCTGCGCATCCACTCCACGGCCCTCATTGGTGACCAGGCTCGAGCCGACCTTGACGACGATGCGGCGGGCGTGCGCCAGCGTCTCAGGCATCGCCAGCCCCACCGTCCGCGTGGCTGGCGGCTCCATCGCCCGCGTCACGGCCCGCCTCGGCGCCAGGCTCATCGGTGGCCTGTGACCGGACCCGCTGCGCCTCCTCGGTGAAGCGCTCGTCGGGCTCGACCGGCGCCGCCGCGCGGTGCGCCTGCACATGGTTGAAGGTGGCCTGCAGCAGCGGCTCCAGGCCCTCCCGGGCGAGGGCCGAGATCGCATACACCGGACCCTTCCAGCGCAGCCGACGCACGAAGTCGCGCACGCGCGCGTCGCGTTCGGCGGGATCGATCATGTCGATCTTGTTGAGCACGAGCCAGCGCGGCTTGGCATGCAAGGCGGCGTCGTAGGCGCGCAGCTCGGCGACGATCGCCCGCGCCTGCGCCACGGGGTCCACGCCTTCCTCGAAGGGTGCGAGGTCGACCACGTGCCACAGCAGCTGCGTGCGCTGCAGGTGTCGCAGGAAGCGATGGCCCAGCCCCGCGCCCTCGGAGGCACCCTCGATGAGGCCGGGTACGTCGGCCACCACGAAGCTGCGCTCCGGGCCGACCCGCACCACGCCCAGATTGGGGTGCAGCGTCGTGAACGGGTAGTCGGCGATCTTCGGACGCGCGTTGGAGATGGCCGCGATCAGTGTGGACTTGCCCGCATTGGGCTGGCCGAGCAGCCCGACATCGGCCAGCACACGCAGCTCGAGCCGCAGGCGCCGCGACTCGCCGGGCCACCCGGGGGTCTTTTGGCGTGGCGCACGGTTGGTGCTCGACTTGAAATGCAGGTTGCCGAAGCCCCCGTCGCCGCCCTTGCACACGCGCACGCGCTCGCCGGCGCGCATCAGCTCGAACAGCACCTCGCCGGTGTCGGCGTCGGCCCCGATGGTGCCCACCGGCAGCCGCAGGACGATGTCCTCACCCGCCGCACCGAACTGGTCGGAGCCCCGGCCGGGCTCGCCGTTGCGAGCCTCGAAGCGCCGCGTGTAGCGGTAGTCCACCAGGGTGTTGAGGTTGACGTCGGCCTGGGCCCAGATGCTGCCTCCGCGCCCGCCGTCACCCCCGTTTGGACCGCCGAAAGGAATGAACTTCTCACGCCGGAAGCTCACGCAGCCGGCCCCACCGTGGCCCGCGGCCACGTCGATGATGGCTTCGTCGACGAACTTCATGGCTCAGTCTCGGCCCCAAGCAAGAAGCCCCGGCGGGGCCGGGGCTTCGTGGAGCGGAGCCGCAGCCCCTCAGGCCGGCAACACCGACACGACGTGCCGGTTCAGCGAGCCCTTGACCGCGAACGACACGTGGCCGTCCACGAGCGCGTACAGCGTGTGGTCGCGCCCGACACCGACGTTGGTGCCCGGGTGGAAGCGCGTGCCGCGCTGGCGCACGATGATCGAGCCGGCGGAGACGACTTCACCGCCGTAGACCTTCACGCCCAGCATCTTCGGCTTGGAGTCGCGCCCGTTGCGGGTTGATCCGCCGCCCTTTTTCTGTGCCATGGTGTGTGCTCCTCGTCAGGCGCTGACAGCGCCGATCTCCAGCTCGGTGTAGGCCTGGCGGTGACCGCCGTGGCGCTGGTAGTGCTTGCGACGGCGCATCTTGAAGATGCGCACCTTGTCGTGCCGCCCGTGCGACACGACGGTAGCCTTGACGCTTGCACCCGCGACCAGGGGGTCCCCGACCTTCAGCTCGGCGCCGCTGCCCACGGCGAGAACCTGGTCGATCGTGACTTCCTGGCCCACTTCCGCAGCAATCTGTTCTACCTTGATCTTCTCGCCGGGAGCAACCTTGTACTGCTTGCCGCCGGTTTTTATGACCGCGTACATGTGAGACCTTTCATCGAACATCGCCAGACCAGAGCCCAGCGAAGCTTTCCATTATAGCCCGATGCCCGGGATCACCCGGGCCCCGACGGCCAGGCCTCCAAAAAGTCCGGTCGACCGGCGCAGGCGGGTTCCTATAATCCGCCTAGAGGGGGCTGCTTCCGGCCTCCGCCCGCCTGTCCCTTGCTGCAGTCCCCCACCCTCGTCGCCGCCGAAGCGCCGGCGGACTTCCTCGACCGTGCGATGCAACGCGTGGACGGGGTGATCCGCGCCCGGCTGAGTTCGCGCGTGGCGCTGATCGACCAGATCTCCCACTACATCATCGAGGCGGGCGGCAAGCGGGTGCGCCCGCGCCTGGTGCTGCTGTTCGCCGATGCCTTCGGTTACGACGGGCCGGCGCGCTACGAGCTGGCGGCGACGGTGGAATTCATCCACACCGCCACACTGCTGCACGACGACGTCGTGGACGAGTCCTCGCTGCGGCGAGGGCGCGCCACGGCCAACGCGATGTTCGGCAACGCCGCCAGCGTCCTCGTGGGGGACTTCCTCTACTCGCGCGCGTTCCAGATGATGGTCTCGGTGGGAGACATGCGCGTGCTGGAGGTCCTGGCAGAGGCCACCAACACCATCGCCGAGGGCGAGGTCATGCAGCTGATGAACATGCACGACCCGGACCTCGCCACCGAGAGCTACCTGCGCGTGATCCGCAGCAAGACGGCCAAGCTGTTCGAGGCGAGCGCCCGCCTGGGAGCGATCCTCGGCCGCGCCCAGCCGGCCGTCGAAGAGGCCTGCGCCGCCTATGGCCGCTCGCTGGGTACGGCCTTCCAGCTCATCGACGACCTGCTCGACTACGAGGGCAACAGCAGCGAACTCGGGAAGAACGTCGGCGATGACCTGCGCGAGGGCAAGGCCACGATGCCGTTGCTGTCGGCGATGGCACGAGGCACCGACGAAGAGAGGGCGCTGCTGCGCCGGGCCATCGAGCTTGGCGACGTGCAGCAGCTGCCGCGCGTGCTGGAAGTCGTGCGCCGCACCGGCGCCCTGGAGCTCACGCGCGAGGCCGCGCGCCAGGAGGTTGCGCTGGCCAGCGAGGCCCTCCAGCGGGTACCCGCCGGGCGGGCTCAGCAGGCGCTGGCGCAGCTGTGCGCCGGCTCGATCGGCCGCACCTCCTGACAGCGGTCAGCGGCGCACCCACGGCGCCTGCCGTTTGCTATACTGATGGGCTTGGCTGCGGGGTGTAGCTTAGCCTGGTAGAGCGCTACGTTCGGGACGTAGAGGCCGGAGGTTCGAATCCTCTCACCCCGACCATCTGCTTGTCGGCTGCAGTGGTCACTGCAGCTGCGCACAGGTGCGTACAGTTGCCGGCGGTCGCTTCTGGTCATTTGGGCCCCTGAGCCCAGGCTTTACGCACGCTGGCGTGCCCACCGAGCGGGTAAAGTACGGCGACATTCTCGAGTCGCCCCGCGCATGCCCGCTGACACCGTCGCCGAGCCCACACAGTCTGCCCTCACGGGTGTCGCCCGTGTGCTGGTGCATGCCGGTGTGCTGACGCAGAAGGCCGCAGAGGAGCTTGCCAAGACGGCCCGCGAGCGGCGAGCCAGCTTCATCACCATCGCCCTGGCCGCCGGGGCCGTCAAGCCGGCCGAACTGGCGCACGTGCTGGCCGGCGCGCTCTGCCTGCCGCTGGTCGACCTGAACGCCGTCGATCTCGGGCGCGCGCCTCGCAACGTCCTGGACGCCAAGATCGCGCAGCAGTACCAGGTGGTGGTCCTGGGCCGGCGGGGCAACAGGTTGTTCATCGGCGCGGCGGACCCCACCAGCCAGGAGGCGGCCGAGCGCATCAAGTTCGCCACGCAGCTCACGCCGGAGTGGATCGTCGTCGAGCACGACAAGCTGCAAAAGCTGATCGACGCCTCGAGTGCCAGCGTCGGCCAGACGATGGAGGCGCTGGTCGGGGACGACTTCGACTTCGAGGTCAGCGAGGAGACGACCGAGACCGACTCCTTCGACGTCGCCACCGAAGTCGAAGACGCCCCGGTCGTGCGCTTCCTGCAGAAGATGCTGATCGACGCGTTCAACATGCGCGCCTCGGACCTGCACTTCGAGCCTTACGAGCAGAGCTACCGCGTGCGCTTTCGCATCGACGGCGAACTGCGCGAGATCACGCAGCCGCCCCTGGCCATCAAGGACAAGCTCGCCTCGCGCATCAAGGTCATCAGCCGCCTGGACATCTCCGAGAAGCGCATTCCGCAGGACGGGCGCATGAAGCTGAAGTTCGGCAATCGCTCGGTCGACTTTCGCGTCAGCACGCTGCCCACGCTGTTCGGCGAGAAGATCGTCATCCGGATCCTGGACCCGTCGTCGGCCAAGCTCGGCATCGATGCCCTGGGCTACGAGAAGGCGGAGAAGGACAGGCTGCTCGCGGCGATCTCCCGCCCCTACGGGATGATCCTCGTCACCGGCCCCACCGGCTCGGGCAAGACGGTGTCGCTCTACACCTGCCTGAACCTGATGAACCAGCCCGGGGTGAACATCTCCACGGTGGAGGACCCGGCCGAAATCAACCTGCCGGGCATCAACCAGGTCAACGTCAACGACCGCGCCGGGCTCACCTTCGCCGCGGCGCTCAAGTCCTTCCTGCGCCAGGACCCGGACGTCATCATGGTCGGGGAGATCCGCGACCTGGAAACCGCCGACATCGCGCTCAAGGCGGCGCAGACCGGCCACCTCGTGCTGTCCACGCTGCACACGAACGACGCCCCGACCACGCTCACGCGGTTGATGAACATGGGCGTGGCACCGTTCAACATCGCTGCCAGCGTGCTGCTGATCACGGCGCAACGCCTGGCCCGCCGGTTGTGCGAGGCCTGCAAGCAGCCCACCTCGTTTCCCGATGAAGCCCTGCTCAAGGCAGGGTTCCAGCCTGCCGATATCGACGGCACCTGGAAGCCATACCGCGCGGTGGGATGCCAGGCGTGCAACAACGGCTACAAGGGCCGCCTGGGCCTGTATCAGGTGATGCCGATCTCCGAGGAGATCCAGCGCATCATCCTCTCGCAGGGCACCTCGCTGGACATCGCCGAGCAGGCTCGCAAGGAGGGGGTGCGCGACCTGCGCGCCTCCGGGCTCATCAAGGTGCGCGCAGGTCTGACCACGCTCGAGGAAGTGATCACCGTCACCAACGAGTGAGCGTCCGCCACCGATCCACCTAGACGTCCCCGACAAGCCCACGACTCCCGATGGCCACCGCCCTCACACCCGGCTCGCGCCCCGGCAAGGAATTGATCTTCGACTGGGAGGGCAAGGACCGCAGCGGCCGCGTCGTGCGCGGCGAGATGCGCGCAGGGGGCGAAGCCGCGGTCAATGCGCTGCTGCGGCGCCAGGGCATCCTCGTCACGCGCGTGCGCAAGCGGCGGCTCAGCGGCGGGCAGGCCATCAAGCAGAAGGACATCGCCATCTTCACGCGCCAGCTGTCGGCGATGATGAAGGCCGGGGTGCCGCTTCTGCAGGCCTTCGACATCGTCGGGCGCGGGGCCACGAACCCGCGGCTGTCGCGGCTGGTCAACGACATCCGCTCCGACGTCGAGACGGGCACGAGCCTGTCTGCGGCGTTTCGCAAGCACCCGATGGTCTTCGACACCCTCTACTGCAACCTGGTGGAGGCCGGCGAAGCCGCCGGTATTCTCGAGGCGCTGCTGGACCGCCTGGCCACCTACATGGAGAAGACCGAGGCGATCAAGTCGAAGATCAAGTCGGCGCTGATGTACCCGATGTCGGTGGTGGTGGTGGCGTTCGTCGTGGTGGCGGTGATCATGATCTTCGTGATTCCGGCTTTCAAGGAAGTGTTCCGTTCCTTCGGCGCGGATCTGCCGGCGCCGACGCTGGCCGTGATCGCGATGTCCGAGCTCTTCGTCTCCTACTGGTGGGCGATCTTCGGTTTCCTGTTCGGCGGGCTGTACTTCTTCCTCGAAT
>JBDKFA010000120.1:0-7423 GCA_039798945.1 Pseudomonadota bacterium | reverse complement strand
GGCGGGTGACCCCTCCGCGAAATCAAGGAGGAAGTCTGGGCGCAAGCCCAGACCGGGGGACATGAGCGGAGGGGTCACCCGCCCCTCACGCCACGCGAGAAGTCAGCCCCTATTCCACCCGAACCCAAGTCTGCGTCCGCCCGATCATCGGCATGCCCACATACCCCCGGACCTCGAGCACCTTGCCCCCGTCCTTGGGCGTGAGCCGCACCTTGTAGACCTTGCCGTTGTTCGGGTCGAGGATCGTGCCGCCGTCCCAGTGGTCGTGGCCGGCATCGCGCTTCACGCCCTCGATGATGGCCATGCCGAGCACCTTCTGGTCCTTGCGCGCGCCCTCGCACTTGTCGCACTTCGCATCCGCCTTGGTCGGGTCGAGGATGCGCTCGATGCGCCCGGTGAGCGTGCCGCCACCGTCGACGATGCGCACGAAGGACTTCTCCTGCTTCGTCTCGTCGTCGATGGTCTTCCACAGCCCGGCGGGCGTGGCTTGCGCGAACGCCGCACCCGCACCGAGCGCCCCGGCTGCGAGCGCACAGGCCGCGAGCGCCCCCCGCAGGGCGGACCGCCCAGGCCTCTCCATCTTCGTCATCCCGGTCTCCTTGCTGTCGTGGCGAGGGCGCGACCGCGCCCCCGAAAGGAATCAGAACATCGCCTCGTCCATCGCCAGCAGCGGCGCCACGCCGCTGCGCGCGCTGCGGATCAGCCCCGCCGTCTCGGGCAGCAGCTTGGCGAAATAGAAGCGCGCCGTGTGCAACTTGGCAGCATAGAACGGATCGCCCGAGCCCTGGCGCTCGAGGGCTACCTTGGCCATGCGCGCCCAGAAGTACGCGTACACGAGGTGCCCGCACACGCGCAGGTAGTCCACCGCCGCGCCGCCCACCTCGTCGGCGTTGCCGAAGGCCTTCATGCCGAGTTCGGTCGTGAGCTTGGTGACCTTGTCGCCCAGGTCAGCCAGCGGGTTCACGAACTCCTGCATGGCCTCGTGCACGCCCTCTTCCTCGATGAAGTCGGCCACGAGCTTGCCGAACTTCTTCAGCTTCTTCCCGTTGTCGCCCAGCACCTTGCGGCCCAGCAGATCCAGCGCCTGGATCGTGTTCGTGCCCTCGTAGATCATGTTGATGCGCGAATCGCGCACGTACTGCTCCATGCCCCACTCACGGATGTAGCCGTGCCCGCCGTAGACCTGCAGGCAGTGCGAGGTGGCGATCCACGCGTTGTCGGTCATGAAGGCCTTGATGATCGGCGTCAGCACGGCCACCAGGTCCGCGCATTCGGCACGCTCCTCGGCATCGTCGCTGGAGAGTTCGCGGTCGATCAGCAGTGCGCACCACACGGCCAGCGCCCGCCCGCCCTCGGCGTAGGCGCGCGCGGTGAGCAGCATCTTGCGCACGTCGGGGTGGACGATGATCGGGTCGGCGGGCTTGTCGGGCGCCTTCGCACCCGTGAGGCTGCGCATCTGCAGCCGGTCGCGCGCATAGGCCACGGCTTTCTGGTAGGCCACCTCGGTGAGCCCGAGCGACTGGTTGCCCACCCCGAGGCGCGCCGCGTTCATCATGACGAACATGGCCGCCAGGCCCTTGTGGGGTTCGCCCACGAGCGTGCCGATCGCTCCGTCGAGCACCATCTGGCAGGTGGCGTTGCCGTGGATGCCCATCTTGTGCTCGAGCGCGCTGCAGAAGATGGCGTTGCGCGCGCCAAGCGAGCCGTCGTCGTTGACCTGGAACTTCGGCACCACGAAGAGCGAGATGCCCTTGCTGCCCGGCGGCGCATCGGGCAGGCGCGCGAGCACCAGGTGGACGATGTTCGGGGCGAGGTCGTGCTCGCCGGCGGAGATGAAGATCTTCTGGCCCGTGAGCCGGTAGGTGCCCGCCGGGGCGCCCGCCAGCGGCTCGGCCTTGGTGCGCAGCAGCCCGAGATCGGTGCCGCAGTGGGGCTCGGTCAGGCACATCGTGCCCGTCCACTCGCCCGACGTCAGCTTGGGCAGGTAGGTGGCCTTCTGCGCCGGGGTGCCATGGGCGTGCAGGCATTCGTAGGCGCCGTGCGACAGGCCCGGGTACATCGTCCAGGCCTGGTTGGCCGAGTTCAGCATCTCGTAGAAGCACTGGTTGAGCACGATCGGCAGGCCCTGGCCGCCGTAGGCCGGGTCCGTGCTCAGCGCGGGCCACCCTCCCTCCACGTACTTTGCGTAGGCCGCCTTGAAGCCGGCGGGGGTGCGCACCTCGTGGCTGGCAGCATCCAGCCGGCACCCTTCGGCGTCGCCGCTGGCGTTCAACGGAAAGATCACCTCCGACGCGAACTTGCCGCCCTCCTCGAGCACGGCGTTGATCGTCTCGGCGTCGATGTCGGCGTGAGGCGGCAGCATCTTCAGCGTCGCGGTGACGTCCAGGAGTTCGTGCAGCACGAACTTCAGGTCGCGCAACGGGGGGGTGTAGGTGGGCATCGGGTGCTCCGGGTGGGCAGGGTGGGAAAGCTGGGAGTGGTCGGGCGAATGCGGGCCGGTGGCTCAGTGGCGCTCTGATGCGGGGTGCGAAGCGGAGTTCCGCGCGCGCCGCGCCGGGCGCGCGGCGCCGGCAGCCTGGGCGACGATCCGGTCGAAGGCGAGGCGCGCCCGCTGCGGGGCATCGGGCGTGCGCAGGAACCGCGCATCGTGGTGCAGCGCCAGGATCAGGCCATGGATCTCGAACAACATCTGCTGCACATCGGTATCGGGACGCAGATGGCCCGCTTCGATGGCCAGTCGGATCGCCCGCGCCAGCGCCTGGTGCCAGTCGACCACCATCGCCACGAGCGCCTCGCGCACCGGACCGGGCCGGTCGTCGAACTCGACCGCGCCGCTGATGTAGATGCACCCCGAGTCGATCTCGCGCGAAACGCGCTGCACCCAGCGCTCGAACAGCGCACGAAGCCGCGGCAGGCCGCGCGGCTCGCTCAGCGCCGGCGCGAAAACCTCGGCTTCGAAGCGGACGTGGTACTCCCGCACGACGCAGATCTGCAGCTCTTCGCGCGAGCCGAAGTGCGCGAACACGCCCGACTTGCTCATCTGCATGAGATCGGCCAGCGCGCCGATGGACAACCCCTCCAGACCCATGTGCGAGGCCAGGCCGAGCGCCGCGTCAAGGATGGCCGCCCGGGTCTGCTGGCCCTTGGGATGCGGGCGGGACGCCGGTGCGGCGCCGCAGGCCGCCGGAGAAGGCGTGGAAGGGACGGGATCGCTCATGGCGTGAACCGGCAAGGAACCAGAAAGAAACGAACGGTCGTGCTTTTTTTAATTTACCCGAAATCTTGACGCGTGGCAGCCCTCTGGGCGAAAAGTGGGGCGGGCCGGGGGACGCGCAGCCTGTGCCGGTGCCGCTCGCGCTCGCCTCCTGCCTCCTGGCCTGCTACCTCGCCTGCGAGTGCTGGCGAGGTCTGGCGCGAATTGGCCTCCCATCGCTTCACGCGACCTTGCTATGCTCGGTCGTGATGGACGTGCTGCAGCTCGACATCTCGGGTCGCCCCCAGGCCTGGGTCTCCACCCAGGACGCCGCCACGCTCTACGCGAGCGACGCGGTCTCCTGGACGCTGGGCGAGCCGATGCGGGTGATGCGCGGCGGCATCCAGCGCGCCACGGGCCTCCAGTCTGTGATCGAGGTGCACCCGATCGTGGCGGTGCGCGGCGCCGTGCCGAGCCGCGCCTGGAGGCCCGAGCCCACGCTCACGAACCCGAAGCTCTTCGCCCGCGATCGCCACCTGTGCGCCTATTGCGGGCACCGCAGTGCCTGGGATGCGCTCACGCGCGAGCACATCGTGCCCGTCTCGCGCGGCGGGCGCGACACCTGGATGAACTGCATCACCGCCTGCCGGTTGTGCAACGCCGCCAAGGGCAACCGCCTGCCCGAGGAGGCGCGGATGTCGCTGCTGTACCTGCCCTACGTGCCGAGCCTGCACGAGGACATGATCCTGCGCGGCCGCCGCATCGTGGCCGACCAGATGGAATTCCTGCTGGCCGGCGTGCCGCGCAGTTCGCGGCTGCATGGCTGAGGCGCCGCCCGAATCGTCAACCGCAGCCCGGCGACCGCCGTTGCAGCTGCATCCCTCATGGACTCTTCTACCCGGAGCACCCCGATGAAACGCACCCTCTCCCTGCTGGCCACCGTCACCGCCCTGGCGGCGCTCACGGCTTGTTCCACGACCAGCCCCGACGTGATCTCGCGCCAGGATGCGAACCGCATGTCCACCGTCCTCGACGGGACGGTGCTGTCGGTGCGCAGCGTGACTGTCGAAGGCAACCAAAGCGGCGTGGGCGCCGGTGCAGGCGGCGTGGTCGGCGCCATCGCAGGCAGCTCGGTCGGCGGGCGCCGCGACTCCGCAGCCGGGGCCGTGCTCGGTGCGGTGGCCGGAGCCGTCGTGGGCAATGCGGTGGAACGCATGGGCACGCGCGAGGAAGCGGTGGAGATCATGGTGCAGCTGCGCAACGGCGAGCGCCGCGCGATCGTGCAGGCCAAGGGCAACGAGCAGCTCAAGGCCGGGGACACCGTGGTGATCGTCACCAGCGGGGGCAAGACCCGCGTGTCGCGCGCGCCGTCCTGAGCGTGTGAGGCGGGGAGAGGGGGGGAGTGGGCCCGCCACGACGCCCGGCGACGCGCGCCGTACCCGACCATTGCGCCATCTGACGGTTCCAAGCGTCAACCTGGCGTGACATACTTGGGCGGTGGCGGCCGCGGTGCCGCTTTCAGCGGGGCACTCCCGGAGTCGTCCCCGATTCGTTGCCCGAGCCTCCCGCCAGGCCATGTTTCCCGCCGACCACGCTGAACGCTACCTCCTCGCCAACGAGGTCCACGCGCGCCCGCCCGAGCCAGTGCAGGCGCCCGCGCGCGTCAGCTACGTGGCGGTGCTCATCGATTCCGATGCCCGCTCGCGCGAGCAGGCGCACGTGGAGGCGCTTTGCCGGCGTTTTGGCGTCGCCCCGCCGCCAGCGGGCGCCAACCACTTCAGCGTACGCATCGGCCCGGTGCGGCTGAAGTGGGAGCGGCACGGGGAGTTCTCGGGCTTCCTGGTCACCGCCAGCGGCGCTGGAAGCAGCCCCTTTGCCGAGACGGCTGCGGCACTGCTGCCAGCGGGCTGGCTGGCTGCCGTGCCCGGCACCACGGTCGCTGCCGTGCACGTGGAGGTGCTGCCCCAGGCCTCGGACATGCCCGACCTCGCGACAGTCGGCCCGGCCTTCGGCGGGCACGCGGTGGTGGGCTCGCGCATCGCCGAGGGTGCGGGCGCCGCCTTCACCGACTTTCGCATCCACGACGACGGCTTCTCGCGCTTTCTCGTGCTCGACCGCAACATGACGCAGGCACAGGCCGGGCGCATGGTGCAGCGCGTGGTCGAGATCGAGGCCTACCGCATGCTCGCGCTGCTGGCGCTGCCGGTGGCGCGGCGCATCGCCGGCCGCACGCTCGAGATCGAGCGTTCCCTGGCCGCGCTCACCGACAGCCTGGCCCTCGGCCAGGGCGACGACGAATCGCTCCTGCACGAACTCACCCGCCTCGCAGCCGAGGTGGAAAGCGGCATCGCGGCCAGCCAGTTCCGCTTCGGTGCCTGCAACGCTTACTTCGAGCTCGTCACGCGGCGCATCGAGGAGCTGCGCGAGGCCCGGCTGCGAGGCGTCCAGACGATCGAGGAATTCATGGCGCGGCGCTTCAACCCGGCCGTCGCGACCTGCCAGAACGCGGCGCAACGCCTGCTCGGGCTGTCCGAGCGCGTGGCGCGGGCGAGCAACCTGCTCTCCACACGGGTGGACATCGCGCGCGAGCGCCAGAACCAGGCCCTGCTCGCCTCGATGGACCGGCGCGCGCGACTGCAACTGCGGCTGCAGCAGACCGTCGAGGGTCTTTCGGTGGCAGCGATCGTCTACTACCTAGCCGGGCTCGTGGGCTATGCGGCCAAGGGGGTGGCGGCCGCAGGGCTGCCGCTGAACATCGAGTTGACCGTCGGCCTGGCGGTTCCGGTGCTGCTCGTCAGCACCATGCTCACCGTGCGCCGGGCACGGCGCCTGGCCACCGAACGAGAACCCCAAGACGCCAGCCGCCTGGGCCCGACCAGCCGCCTGGACGGCCCTTCCCGCCACCCATGACTGCACCCTTTCCCTTCTCCGCCATCGTCGGCCAGGACGAGATGAAGCGCGCGATCCTCTGCGCCGCCACCGACCCTCGCATAGGCGGCGTGCTCGTCTTCGGCGACCGCGGCACCGGCAAGTCCACGGCCGTGCGCGCGCTGGCCGCACTGCTGCCGCCGATGAAGGCCGTGAAGGGTTGTCCCTACCACTGCGACCCCGATGACCGTCGCGCCCGCTGCGGCGACTGCGAGCGGCTCAAGGCGGCGCAGGGGCGCCGCCGCGCCGCCACCGAGCAGGTGCCGGTGCCGGTGGTGGACCTGCCGCTGGGCGCCACCGAAGACCGCGTCGTGGGCGCTCTCGACCTCGAGAAGGCCCTGACGCAAGGCGTGAAGGCCTTCGAGCCAGGCCTGCTCGCGCGCGCGCACCGCGGGTTCCTCTACATCGACGAGGTCAATCTGCTCGAGGACCACCTCGTGGACCTGCTGATCGACGTCGCCGCCTCGGGCGAGAACGTGGTCGAACGCGAGGGACTGAGCGTGCGCCACCCGGCTCGCTTCGTGCTGGTGGGCAGCGGCAACCCGGAAGAAGGCGAGCTGCGACCGCAGCTGCAAGACCGCTTCGGCCTGGCGGTGGAGGTGCGCACGCCCACCGACCTGACCGAACGCGTGGAGGTCGTGCGCCGGCGCGACGCCTACGAACGCGACCCCGAGGCTTTCACCGACGCCTGGCGCCGCGAGGACGCACGTGTCCAGCGCCAGCTCGCGCAGGCACGCAAGCGCCTGGACACGGTGAGCGTGACCGACGCCACGCTCGAACAGGCGGCACGGCTGTGCATGGCGCTGGGCACCGACGGCCTGCGGGGCGAACTCACGCTGGTGCGCGCCGCACGCGCCTGCGCGGCGCTCGAGGGCGCCGACGAGGTCGGCCCGACCCACCTGCGGCGCATGGCACGCCCGGCGCTGCGCCACCGGCTGCGGCGCGATCCGCTGGACGAGACCGACGCCGGCACGCGCGTGGAGCGTGTGCTCGACGAGTTGCTTCCGGCGGCGGGGTGAGCGCGGCGACCATCCCGCAGCGGGAGGAGGCTCGGGAGGAACCGGCCGCCTGGACCGACGCTGCCTGGGCCGCGGCGCTGCTCGCGGTGGACCCGGCGGGTCTGGGTGGCGTGTGGGTGCGCGCGGGTGCAGGCCCCGTGCGCGAGCGCTGGACGGCCCAACTGCAGCACCTGCTGCCGCCGCACGCCCCGGTGCGGCGCTTGCCGGCCCACATCGCCGATGACCGGCTCCTTGGCGGGCTGGACCTCGCGGCCACGCTGCAGGCGGGCCGACCGGTCGCGCA
>JBDKFA010000119.1:0-2520 GCA_039798945.1 Pseudomonadota bacterium | reverse complement strand
CGCGCAGTGTCGACCGCTGGCTGGCTGAAGGCCGAGGTGGTGAAGAAGATGCCCTTATGGGCCTTCTTCAGGCTCAGGGCACCATAGAAGTCGCGGATCGCGCCGGCGCCGATGTTTTTGCCCTCGGCGTAGCGCTTGGCCTGAACGAAGATCTGGTCGACGCCGAGCGGGTCCTGGTCGATGACACCATCGACGCCGTCGTCACCGCTCTGGCCCAGCGCACGACCGGCTTCCTCGGACGTGCCGCCGTAGCCCATGGCCAGCAGCAGCTCAACGATCAGCTTCTCGAAGAAGGCTGGCGTGGCCTTGCGCACGCGGTCCAGCAGGTCGGCCGCCAAGGCGCCAGTGATCGCGCCGTGGGCCTTGCGCAGGGCCTCGTCCGGGGTCTCGGTGCTCAGTGGGGCTGACGGCTGCGTTGCTGATGCCGAAGAGGTCGCACCGTCCGCCTCGTTGACCTTGGCTTTGAAGTCCTGGAACTCCTTGAACTGATCGAGGTAGGCGTTGTTGATCGTGACTGCGGCATCCGCCAACACGGCCTGACCGCGCGGGGTGATGCGGTAGTAGCCCCGGCGGGTGCCTTCGGCCAGGCCCGCCTTGACCAGGTAGGTCTTGGCCCAGTGCACGCGGTTGGCGAACATGGTTTGTTTGCCGCTGGGCAGCAGCTGCGCGCGCTCCTCCGGCGTCAGACCCAGCTTGTCGGCGAGCTGCTCGACAGCGTCGCCGATCTTGGTCTCCCCGGCTGCCGCAAAGGCCAGGACGGGACGCATCAGTGACTGGTAGTCCGGGATCATGCAACCGCCAGAGAACGACCATTGCGGTCGCAAAGCACGTAGTCGGCCTTCGTGCGATCCGGCAGTACGTACTCGAAGCGCACTGCGTTCGTGTTCGTGATCTCCCAGCCCTGGTCGCGAAGCTGGGCGTCAATCTTGACGCGCGAGAACGCCTCGTTGGTCACCCGCCCTGCTCCCTTCATTCTTGTGTGTGTTCTTTATAGCTTGTCTTCATATGGCCGCCTGCTACGCAGTCCGGGGGGGTGTCGCTGTTGTCGGCCTGTAGAGATCGTGATCGCCGGTCAGGTAGTACTTGTTGGCCCCGAAACTCGTACTGATCCCTGTTTTCTCGCGCTCGACGTTTCGCAGCAAGCCGACACCGATCAGGATCGTGATCGCGCGCCGTATGTCCCGCTCAGGGATGCCCGTCTTCCCGTAGATCGTCTCGTAGCTGGCTTGGGCATAGGTTTGGCCACGACCGATGACGCTGGCGAGGTACAGGTACAGCTTCATGGCATGCAGTTCATGCTTCGATCGGAGCTTGAAGTGTGTGAGCGGCACGATCACGCCACTTCTGACGATCGCGCGGCATGGCAGCTTGAACCAACCGCTGTCCGACCATGCGAGCACATAGCTGCGTCTCTGGGTTGACCCCTGTGGCTGGATAAGGTCCAGCGATTGCAGCCGCTCCAGCCCTTGTCGGATGAGGCTTCGCGACAGGCCTGTCGCTTCGCCGAGCACTTCGTAGCTGGCTTGCGCGATGTGCTTCGTGACCTGCGCCGGCACACCGAGTTGGTCGTCGTCGAGATGCTCCTCCTTCCGCATGAAGAGCAGCGCTACGTAGAGCATCAGGGCTGCTGTGTCGCAAGCAGCACTGCGGTGATCCTGCTTGTGCCATGACAACTTCGGCAAGGCCTCACTCACGATCGCCCGAGGTGCCTGCTGCCAGAACAAGGTGGTTATCACTTCTTGCCTTTGCCCTGCAGCTTGCTGACGACGTGCACCGCATAGCCTGCCACGCAGACCGACAGGACGGGTGCCAATGCCAGCAGCAACACAACCAACACCGGTGCGTTCTCCACCAGCCACAGCATGCTGAAAACAGCGAGGTCGGAACTTTTCATGTCCGCTACTTCCCGAAATTTTTCACAGCCTTCGTTTTAATGAATTTTTGAGACTGTATCTAGATATCGGTGCAGCCAACTTTTGCAATGTGTTCAAAAAACTCTTTTATTTACAATCACTTAGCATCAACCATGATGGTTCATGGAAGTCATATCTTAGTTCATGAAACGCTATTTTCTTACCCGATCTGTGACGGCTCACAGGTCTGACGGATGCCTGAGCAACCTCGGTTGGCGAGTCTCGAATGGCTCTCTTGGCAAGCGTTGTACTGTCTAGTAGTTACATCGCCGCTTGCCTCGTGCCGGCAACTGACATCCGACCTAGCTGACCCGGCGCCCTAGGCGCCTGGGGGCTGGGGCGGCGCCCCAGTACGCCCGGCCCGGCCCGGCCGGGCCGGGCGAGCCTGCACCCCCTGGCCATGGGCTGCAGGCAGGCGCAGGCCATGTGAACGCGGGCGCCGGCCACCGCACGCCCGGAAGCCAGTTCGTGTCATCTGGACAGCCGGTGAAGGCCGTAGGCCGAGGGGCGCAGCCCCTGGGGGGATGCCGGGGGGGAGCGCCGCAGGCGCGGGCGGAGGCCGAAGGCCGGAGGAGCCGGCGGGGGGCTTGCCCCCCAAGAGGCGGAG
>JBDKFA010000118.1:0-11289 GCA_039798945.1 Pseudomonadota bacterium | reverse complement strand
CGCGCAGCCTCGGCCCCGACGTGCTGGTGCGCGACTGGACGCGCACCAACCGCAACTGGTTCGACGCGGTGCAGATCGAGAAGCGGCTGATGTTCATCATCCTGACGCTGATCATCGCAGTAGCCGCCTTCAACCTGGTGTCCACGCTGGTCATGACGGTGACCGACAAGCGCGCGGACATTGCCATCCTGCGCACGCTGGGCGCGAGCCCGCGCTCGATCATGGGCGTGTTCATGGTGCAGGGCGCGGCGGCCGGCATCATCGGCACCTTTGGCGGCGTGGCATTCGGCCTGCTGGTGGCCGTCAACATCGACGTCATCGTGCCCGCGATCGAGCGCCTGCTCGGCGTGGCCTTCCTGCCCGGCAGCATTTACCTGATCAGCCGCATGCCGAGTGAGCCGCTGTGGAGCGACATCGCGCCCATCGCAGTGATTTCGCTGCTGCTGGCCTTTGCCGCCACGCTGTACCCGAGCTGGCGCGCCAGCCGGGTCAACCCGGCCGAGGCGCTGCGCTATGAATGAAGCAGTCCCCCAACAGGGCCGCCCCAAGTCGGCTCCCGTGCTGGCCTGCACCGGCCTGCGAAAACGCTTCCAGGAAGGCCATGGCGGCGAGGCGCTGGACGTGCAGGTGCTGCGTGGCGTCGACCTGCAGGTGCGCGCCGGCGAGACGCTGGCCATCGTCGGCGCATCGGGCTCGGGCAAGAGCACGCTGCTGCATCTGCTGGGGGCGCTGGATGCGCCGAGCGCGGGCCGGGTCGAGCTGCAGGGCCGCGACTTCGCGGCGATGAGCGCCGCCGAGCAGGGGCAATGGCGCAACCTGCACCTGGGCTTCGTCTACCAGTTCCACCACCTGCTGCCCGAGTTCAGCGCGCTGGACAACGTGGCCATGCCGCTGCGCATCCGGCGCGAGCCCGCGGCTGCAGCGCGTGACGCGGCTCAGGCCATGCTCGGGCGCGTCGGGCTCGGCGGGCGCGCCGCACACCTGCCGGGCCAGCTCTCGGGCGGCGAACGCCAGCGCGTCGCACTCGCCCGGGCGCTCGTCACGCAACCGGCCTGCGTGCTCGCCGACGAACCCACCGGCAACCTCGACCGTGGCACGGCGGAGACGGTGTTCACGTTGATGCTGCAGCTCGCGCACGAGCAGCGCACGGCCTTCGTGGTCGTCACGCACGACCCGGCCCTGGCCGCGCGCTGCGACCGGCGCTTCACGCTGGCGGGCTGAGCGGGCGAGCCGAGTCGATCGCGTGCAGTGCCGCCGTGATGTCTTCGGCCGCGCGTGGGCGCACGAGGCGGCCCAGCTCCTGCCCGTCGCGCAGGAACACGAGCGTGGGCCAGAGCTTCACCCCGAAGGCGCGGCCCAGCGGCCGGCCTGGACCGTCTTCCACGCGCACGTGGCGCACCGGTTGACCGTGGGCGCGCAGCGCCGCCTCGACGAGGGGACGCGCCGCCCGGCAATGGCCGCACCAGTCCGTGCCGAAGTCCAGCAGCAACGGTCCGGCCTGGGCGCGCACCTCCTCGAGACGCACGGTCTCGGGCCGGTAGTCGGGGGCGGCATCGGATGAGGACATGGTGCGCAGGTTAACGCGAGCGCGGGTCCGGCAGGTCGAGAGGTGGCCCATGCACCGCAACGGGCCAGCCCGGTGAACGAGCCCCGTCCTGGGCCACGCCCCGCAGCCGACGTGGCGTCACCACCGCCCGGGCCGGAAACGTCCGCCCACGCGGCCCCCGCCCTCCCCCTGCTCGCACTGTGTCTGGCCGCCTTCGGCAGCCTCGCCTCGATGCGCGCCTGCGACCCGCTGCTGCCGCTGCTGGCCGACGCGTTCGCGACCACGCCCGGGGCAGCGGCCCAGACGGTTGCCGCCTTTGCGCTCAGCTACGGGATCGTGCAGTTCCTCGTGGGGCCGCTGGGCGACCGGTTCGGCCGCACCCGGGTGATGGCCACGGCCTGCGGCCTCGCCGCCTGTGCCAACGTGGCGGTGATGCTGGCCCCCACGCTCGACGCGATGACGGTTGCCCGCGTGCTGGCAGGCGCCGCCTCCGGAGGCATCGTGCCGATGGCCCTCGCACTGATCGGCGACGCCGTGCCCTTCACTCAGCGACAGCAGACGCTGGCGCGGCTGATGGTCGCCACGAACATGGGGCTGATGGCGGGCATCTGGCTGGGCGGCGTGCTTGCCGACGCGTTCGGCTGGCGCACCGTGTTCGCCGCCCTGGCGCTGGCCTTCGCCACCGTTGCCGCACCGCTGTGGCGCGATGCGAGGCGGCGCACGCCGCCGAGACGGGGCGTACCTGCAGCGGGCAATGGCCACGCGGCCCGACAGGCGTTCGCGGGTTTCGTGGCGGTGCTTCGCATCCGCTGGGCACGCTGGGTGCTGGCGCTGGTGTTCCTGGAAGGCGCGCTGGTCTTCGCCACGGTGGCCTTCGTACCCACCTTCCTGCACGAGCAGCACGGGCTGAGCCTCGGGCAGGCCGGAGCGGTGATGGCCACCTACGCGTGCGCAGGCCTCGCCTACGCGCCGCTGGCCGGCCGGCTGGTGGCGCGGCTCGGCTCGCGTGGCCAGGCAATCTGCGGTGCTGGTGCGATCGGGTGCGGGGCAGCGGTGCTCGCCGTCGCCCCTGCATGGGCCTGGGCCGTGCCAGGGTGCCTGCTGGCGGGCTTTGGCTTCTTCATGCTGCACAGCACGCTGCAGCTGCACGCGACGCAGATGGCCCCGGCGCAACGGGCGAGCGCCATCTCGCTGTTCGTGGTCTGCCTGTTCAGCGGCCAGTCGCTGGGGGTCGAGCTCGCCTCGTGGGCCGTCGACCGGGGGTGGCTGCAAGCCGTGTTCGCGCTCACGGCCCTGTCGCTGCCCCTGCTCGGCGCGGCGTTCAGCCGGGCCCTGGCCCGGCACGCGACGGTGCCCGAGTAAGGCCAAAGGCGCCACCCCCGGCCTCGTGCCCTGCAGTTCCTACAATCGCACCGTGATCACCCCTGCCTTGACCCACCTGACCAACGCCGACCTGCACTGCCACTCGACCGTCTCCGACGGCACGCTGGCACCCGCGGCGGCGGCGGCGCGCGCCCGGGCCCACGGCGTGCAGCTGTGGGCGCTGACCGACCACGACGAGGTCAGCGGCCAGCGCGAGGCGTTGCAGGCCGCGCGCGCGCTCGGCATGGACTGCCTCACGGGCGTGGAAATCTCCGTCACCTTCGCCGACGTCACGGTCCACATCGTCGGGCTGGGCTTCGACCCCGACGACCCGGAGCTCGTCCGCGGCCTGGCGGCCACGCGCGGGGGACGAGCTGCCCGTGCACAGGAGATCTCCGACGAACTGGCCAAGGTCGGCATCCGAGGTGCCTTCGAGGGCGCGCTGAAGTACGTCGGCAACCCCGACCTCATCTCGCGCACGCACTTCGCCCGCTACATCGTCGAGACGGGCGCCTGCGCCGACACGCACGAGGTCTTCCGCCGCTACCTGGCCGACGGCAAGCCGGGCTACGTGCCGCACCGCTGGGCCCGCCTGGGGGATGCCGTGCGCTGGATCACGCAGGCCGGCGGCCTGGCCGTGATCGCCCACCCCGGGCGATACGCCTTCAGCCCGACGGCCGAATACGCGCTGTTCTCCGAGTTCGTCGCCCACGGAGGCCGTGGCGTGGAGGTGGTGACAGGTGCGCATTCGGCCGCCGAGCAGCAGAAGTACACGGCGATGGCTGAGGAGTTCGGGCTGCTCGCCTCGCGCGGGAGCGACTTCCACGCCCCGGGCGAAAGCCACACCGAGTTCGGCGCGCTGCCGGACCTGCCCGGGCGGTTGCAGCCGGTGTGGATGGCGCTGCAGCACCGCGTGCAGCGGGGCTGAAGGCTCGCATCCACACGCCGAGCCGGGCGCGCCCGGCCCTCGGGGCTCAGTCGCCGTCGCGCGAGAAGAGCCGCTCCATCGCCGCGTCGATCACGAGCCCGCACACGCTGTACAGCAGCGAGCCCACGAGTGCTGCCCCGAAGCTCCTCACGGACAGCCCCTCGAGCACCTCGGCGGCAAGCCAGAAGGTGGTGGCGTTGATCACGAACAGGAACAGGCCGAGGGTGAGCACCGTCACCGGCAGCGTCAGCAGCACGAGCACCGGGCGGACGAGCGTGTTCAGCAACCCGAGCACGAAGGCGGCCAGCAGCGCCGAACCGTAGCTCGACACGCGCACGCCTTCGTACAACGAGGCCACCAGCAACAGGGCTGCGGCCAGCAGCAGCCAACGCACGATGAGCTTCATGGCCTCAGCATAGCGCAGCGCCCCGCCGCCCGTGCTGCGCCGGCTCCAGGCGCACCGCGGCCGCCGGACCGACAATGGCAGCTGTGTCGCAATACTTCGAACTCCACCCGCAGGACCCCCAGCCCCGCCTGTTGCGCCAGGCCGTGCACATGCTGCAGGCCGGCGGCGTGCTGGCCGTGCCCACGGACTCGAGCTACGCGCTGGTGTGCCACCTGGACGACAAGGCGGCGGCCGACCGGCTGCGCCGGGTGAGGCAGGTCGACGAGCGCCACCACCTGACGCTGCTGTGCCGCGACCTGAGCGAGCTCGCGGGCCTGGCGCGGGTGGACAACCGTCAGTTCCGGCTCCTCAAGCTCGGCACGCCCGGGCCCTTCACGTTCATCCTGGAGGCGACCAAGGAAGTGCCGCGGCGGCTGTCCCACCCCTCTCGGCGCACCATCGGCCTGCGCGTGCCGGCGCACCGCGTGACGCAGGCTCTGCTGGCAGCGCACGGCGCTCCGCTGCTGGCCACCACGCTGATCCCGGCTGGCGAGAGCGAGCCGCTGAACGACCCGCACGACATCCGCGAGCGCTTCGAGCACGCGTTGCAGGCGGTGCTGGACGCAGGCGCGTGCCCGATGCAGCCCACCACGGTCATCGACCTGACGGGCGCGGAGCCGCTGATCACGCGCCTGGGCGCAGGCGACCCGGCACGGCTCGGGCTGCAGGCCTGATCCAGCGGGGGGCAGGCTGCAGCCGGCTGCCGGCCTCGCCCTGCCCGCGCCCCCCTGAAGGCCGCTACACCGCCGCCGTGACCACCATTTCCACGCGCCACTCGGGCCGCGCGAGAGCCGCCTGCACGGTCGCCCGCGGCGGGGCATGGCCAGCCGGCACCCACTGCTCCCACACGGCGTTCATGCCCGGGAAGTCGGCCAGATCGGCCAGGAAGATCTGGCACATGAGGATGCGCGACTTGTCGCTGCCGGCGCGGGCGAGCAGTGCATCGATCTGCGCCAGGACCTGCGAGGTCTGGCCGGTGATGTCGGCACTGCCGTCGGCCGCCACCTGTCCGGCGAGGTAGGCCACGCCGTTGTGCACGGCCATCTCGGACAGGCGCGTGCCGACGTCGAATCGTTGAACCATGGTGAGGACTCTCTACCGGGATTTCCTGCCGATCCGGCTTTCGGTGCCGTCGAGCAGACGGCGGATGTTCGCGGCATGCCGCCACACGAGCAGCAGGCTCATCGGCAGGATGGCCAGCATCGCATCCCCCCCTCCCCAGATGAGCAGCTGATAGAAGGGGGCGAACACGGCCGCCACCAGCGAGGCGAGCGAGGAGTAGCGCATGAACGCCGCCACGATGACCCAGCTCGCGAGCGTGGCCAGGCCCAGGTGCGGGTTGAGGGCCAGCAGCACGCCAGCGGCCGTGGCCACGCCCTTGCCCCCCTGGAAGCGGAAGAACACGGGCCAGAGGTGGCCGAGGAACGCTGCCAGCCCGATCATCGCGATCACGAGCTCGGACAGGCCGAGACGGTCGCGCCACACGAGCGCGAGCAGCACCGGCACGTAGCCCTTGAGCGCATCGAAAGCGAGCGTGAGCACGGCCGCCGCCTTGTTGCCCGAGCGCAGCACGTTGGTGGCACCCGGGTTCTTCGAGCCGTAGCTGCGCGGGTCCGCCAGCCCCATCGCGCGGCTGATGATCACCGCGAACGACAGCGAGCCCACGAGGTAGGACGCCAGCACGGCCAGCGCGGGAACCAGCGGTGCAAGGGTGGCGGGCAGTTGCATGCGGGAAGTTTACGCGGCGCGCCCTCGCGCTACGGCTGCAGCGCGCAGCTGACCGCTCGTGCACCGAGCACCTCGACGAACACGCGCGGCGAGACTCCCACCAGGTAGCCGCGCTGTCCACCGTTGACGTGCACCTTCGGCAGCGCGAGCACGCTGTCTTCCACCCACACCGGCATCGGCTTGCGCAAGCCGAAGGGCGAGGTGCCGCCGACCAGGTAGCCGCTGTGGCGCTGCGCGACCTCGGGCCGGCACGGCTCGACTGCCTTCGCGCCGATCGCGCGTGCCAGGTTCTTGGTGCTGACCTGGCGGTCGCCATGCATCAGCACGACCAGCGGCTGCGCGCGCTCGTCGTGCATCACGAGCGTCTTGACCACCGTGTGCTCGTCGAGCCCGAGCTGGCGCGCCGATTCGGCCGTGCCGCCATGCTCGACGTAGTCGTAGGGGTGCTCGGTGAAGGCGACCGCGTGCGCGCGCAGCCAGCGCGTGGCAGGAGTCTCGCTGACGTGTCGGTCCCTGCGTGCCATGGGGCCGATGGTGCCACGCCCGCGCCAGGCACCGGGTGCTAGCATCCCTGGCAAAGAAGTCGGGCGCCGTGAACATGCGACGGCAACGACGCCAACGACGCGAACGACGTCAAGGGAGACGGCCGCACCATGGGATTGGACCTGCCCACGATGCTGTGGGTGATGACGGTGGCCAGCGCGGTGCTCGCGCTGGCGGTGCTGCTGGCCGATGTGCGGGTGCGCGGCGGCGACGGGATCGGGTTGTGGGGC
This sequence comes from Pseudomonadota bacterium, assembly GCA_039798945.1. GTDB lineage: Bacteria > Pseudomonadota > Gammaproteobacteria > Burkholderiales > Burkholderiaceae_C > Rubrivivax. The sequence goes on along the minus strand of JBDKFA010000118.1, from coordinate 4,507 downwards.
TGGGGACTGTTGGCCAGTGCCCTCTCCTACCCGGCCTTCGCATGGCGCTTCGTGCACACCCCAGGCGTGTCGATCGTCGTGACCAACACCTTGCTGGCGGCCACGTTGGCGTTGCACACCGCAGCCGTCGTGCAGTTCCGGGAGCAGCCGATGCGCGGCTGGACGGCGGTGTCCCTGGGGGGGCCGGTGCTGCTGGCCGTGGTCGTGGCCCTGGTCGGCGTGGAGACTCACCGCCTGCGCAACCTGGTGCTCGCGGCAGCACTGGCGACCCAGGCGGCGTGGCTGGCAGCGCTGGCGTCGCGGCCGGGCGCCTCGCTCGCCCAGGAACACGGCCGGCTGCTGCTGACACTGGGCTCCACCCTGCTCGCGGTCGTCCTCGCGGCCCGCGCGGTGATGCTCACGCGCGAGGAAGCCTGGACGGAGGCGTACACCGTCCCGGCTGACATCCAGTCGGCGAGCTACCTCGTCAGCCTGGCCGTGGTGCTGCTCAACACCACCGGCTTCCTGCTCATGCACAAGGACCGCGCGCTGGCACGCGAACGCGCGGCGGCCACGCGCGATGCGTTGACCGGCGCGCTGCTGCGCCGGCCCCTCCTGGAAGCGCTGGAGCAGGGCCTGTCCTACGCCGCGCGGCACCACGAGCCCTACGCGTTGCTCATGCTCGACCTGGACCGGTTCAAGCGCGTGAACGACGAGCATGGGCACCTCGCCGGCGACGCCGTGCTGCGCGAGGCTGCCGTGCGCATCGGCAAGCGGCTGCGCCGCCACGACGTGCTCGGACGCTACGGCGGCGAGGAGTTCCTCGTGCTGCTGCCCGGCACCGGCCTGGCCGGCGCGCGCACCGTGGCCGAGGAGATCCGGCGCGGCATCGAGGAGGAGCCCTTCACGCACGGAACGTCCCGGATCCCGGTGACGCTGAGCATCGGTGTGCGGGGCGTGGCCGGCCATGAAGGCGAGCGGGCAGCAGACGGCCCGCTGACGGTGCAGACGATGATCGCCGAAGCCGACCGCGCGCTCTACGCGGCCAAGCACAACGGAAGAAACCGCGTCGAGATCGCAGCCTGATCGTGAGCGCGCCCGGGGCTTGGCGGCTCACGAGGAAATGCCGGGCCGGGCGGGCATGCCCGGCCCTGGGGGCTCAGAACGGCAGGCCCACGTAGTTCTCGGCGAGTGCCTGCTGGGCCGCCTCCGAGGAGAACAGGTACTCGAGCTCGGTGCGCTGCAACCGGCGGTCGTACTCGCTCGAATCGGGGAAGGTGTGCAGCAGCGTGGTGAGCCACCAGGAGAAGCGCTGCGCCTTCCAGACCCGCGCCAACGCGCGCTCGGAGTACCGCTCCAGGCCGCTGGAGTCGCCACCGCGGTAGTGGGACACCATCGCGTGGTAGAGGTAGTACACGTCCGAGCCTGCGGTGTTCAACCCACGTGCGCCGGTCGGCGGCACGATGTGCGCGGCGTCCCCGGCCAGGAAGAGGCGGCCGTGGCGCATCGGCTCGGCCACGTAGGAGCGCAGCGGCGCGATCGACTTCTCGATGGACGGGCCCGTGACCAGCCGCGCCGACACCTCCTCGGGCAGGCGGCGCTTGAGCTCCTCCCAGAAGGCCTCGTCCGACCAGTCCTCCACGCGGTCGGTCAGCGGCACCTGGATGTAGTAGCGGCTGAGCACCTGGGAGCGCAGCGAGCACAGCGCGAAGCCCCGGTCGTGGCGCGCGTAGATGAGTTCCGGGGAGACTGGCTTCGTGCGCGAGAGCACGCCAAGCCAGCCGAAGGGATAGACCTTCTCGTACTCGCGCAGCACCGTGCGCGGGATCGAGCGCCGGCTCACCCCGTGGAAGCCGTCGGCGCCGACGACGAAGTCGCAGTCCACGCGGCGCGTCTCGTCGCCCTGGCGCCAGGTGACGAACGGATGGTCGCCCTCGAGGTCGTGCGGCTGCACGTCCTGCGCCTCGTGCACGACGATGCCGCCCATGCGCTCGCGCGCCGCGTACAAGTCGCGCGTGGCTTCGGTCTGGCCGTAGACGATCACCGAGCTGCCGCCGCTGTGGCGGTGCAGGTCCACGCGGCTGAGCTGCCCGCCGTGGGCGATGAAGAAGCCGTCGTGGACCTCGCCCTCACGGTCCATCCGCTCGCCGCACTGGGCCTCGCGCATCAGCCGCGCGAAGCCGTGCTCGAGCACGCCCGCGCGGATGCGCGCGAGCACGTATTCGCGGCTATGCTTTTCGAGCACCACGTTGTCGATGCCCTGCAGGTGCAGGAGTTGCGACAGCAGCAGCCCGGAGGGGCCGCCGCCGATGATGCACACCTGGGTCTTCATGGTCGGGTGCCCCGTGCTCAGTTGGCGCGTTGGATCGCCGTGACGACGAACTGTCCAGCTTCCCGGACGAGTTGGAAGCGCACCCGGTCGCCCACGGCCAGCCCGTCGAGCATCGCGGGCGTGCGCACCCGGAACACCATCGTCATCGGCGGCATGTCCAGCGCCTTGATCTCGGCGTGCTTGAGCGTGAGCCGGCCGGCGTCCTTGTCGATCTTGCGCACCTCGGCATCTATCCACTCCGGGGCCTGGGCCCATGCCAGCGGCAAGGCCGCACCCAGCACGCAGGCCGCCAGCACGCGACGCCTGCGCCACGCGAGCGATGCAGGCGTCTTGCAGGGGGTTTCAGAAGGTTCGTTCATCGACTTGCACCTCCATGCAGGGGTTGCGGGCATGACAACCCTCACTCTACTGCCCCAGCCGCTGCAGCCACTGGCTGCGCGTGATGCGGTAGTGCACGGACGCGGGCGTGCCTGCGAGGGGGTCGGCTGGCGACTCGCGCAGCAACTCGCCACCGAGCTTCTCCATCGCCCGGCGCGAACGCAGGTTGCCCACGCCGACGTCGAACCAGGCCGCGTGGGCAAACCCGCCGCCCGGCGCGGCGATGCCCGCCACCCCGAACGCGTGCCCGAGCATCAGCGCTTTCATCTCGTGGTTGGCCGCGCCGCCCCACAGGCGCTTGACGAGGAAGGTGTAGCCCACCGTGATCTCGCGCGTGTCGGCCAGCCACTTGTACTTGTAGTAGCGCGACGAGCCCACCACGCCCCCGCTTGCACGTTCCACCGCCACGAGGGCGCCGCCACATGCCAGCCCGCTGTCGAAGAAGCGCCGGAAGACCTCGCGCTGCCAGCGCGTGGGCTCGGGGTGCAGGGCCCAGATCGCCGGGTCGCTCGCGGCCGCATGCACGGCCTCGAAATCCGTGGCCGCGAGCGGACGCAGCTCGAGCGTGTCACCCCGCAGCGTGGGTTGCAGGTTCGGCGAAGGAGGTGACACGGTGGAACGCATCGCAGGCTCCAGATGCACGCGGCCGAATTTCAGTTCAGCCGCGAGGCGGGGGCACCGGCAGGTACTTCGGCGCCGTGACCCCCATCGACACGTAGATGCTGGTGACGGCCTCGGCACCGATGTTGGCCGGGCGCACCCATTCCTCCGGCACGAAGAGCAGGCCGCCTCCGATGGGCACGGGGGCCGTGGGCACGAGCACCGCGAGGCACGGCCTCCCGTCGACCAGCACCGGCTCGGGGCTGGACAGCAGGGCCAGCGCTGCCGAGCCGCCCGGCCCGCCGAACTGGCACCACACCGGCGTCATGGAGCGCACCCCCTCCTGCTCGGGCTGCTGCAGCAGGCCCACCATGCGCTGGGCGAGGTCCCAGACGGTGCCCACGAGGGGGATGCGACGCAGCGTCGTGTCCACGACACGCGCCACGCCGCGCTGCAGCCCCCGCTCCACGGCAATGCCCAGGGCCAGGATGGCCAGCGCCACGGCACCCACGCCGATGAGCCAGCCGACGAGTTCCGAGCCCGTCACGCCCAGGCCGATCGCCGACAGTGCCGAGCCCACCGTGCTGCCGGGCCCGAGCCACTTCAGCAGCAGCGACAGCACCCACCAGAACACGGCCACGGTCGCCGCCAGCGGCAACGCCGCCAGCAAGCCGGTGACGAAGAGCTTCAGGACGTGGCGCTGGGCAGCCTTCAAGGTGCCCGGATTATCGGGCAGCCCGGCCTGCGGCGCTGCGCTCTTCCTCCAGACCCTGCGCCGGCCGGGGCTCGGGCAGCGGGTCGCGCTGGCGTTCCAGGGCCCGCATGAAGGGGTCGTCGTGCGGCAGCAGGGCACGCGCGCGGGTCAGCGTCTCGTCGAGCCACTCGGCAGGCAGCATCGGGGTGGCAGCGGCAGCGGTGAAGGGGTCTTGGTACACGGCGCTACCGTAGTGCGCGTGCGGCGGGCAGCATTGCGTGCGCGCAATTCCGGTGTCGCACGCGCAGACTCGCGCGCACGCCATCCCCGGCGATGGGCCGGGCCGCGCGCGGGCCGCTCCCCAGGCCTGCCCGGGCGTCCCACTGCATGCCCATCCACGCCCATGCATGCCCGTCCATGCCCTTACGATCGGCCCATGACGAACCCCGTGCCCTCCCTCGACGACGTCCACGCCGCCGCCACGAGGCTCGCCGGCCAGGTCACGGACACGCCGTTCCTCGAAA
>JBDKFA010000117.1:0-3111 GCA_039798945.1 Pseudomonadota bacterium | reverse complement strand
GCTGCGGCGTGGTGGCCGGGAACTGCCAGTAGGTGGTGTCGGCCGCGGCGTCGCCCCGGAACAGGTTCTGCAGCAGCGGCACCATGGCGCGCATGCGGGCGCCGGCCTCCATCGCGTCCAGACCGGGGAACAGGCGCTCGTACTCGAACATGTAGGCGCCGCGCGCAATGCCCAGGTCCAGCCGGCCGCCGCTGAGCGCGTCCACCAGGCCGGCTTCGCCCGCCAGCTTGATCGGGTGCCAGAACGGGGCGATCACGGTGCCGGTGCCCAGGCGGATCGTCGTGGTCTTGGCCGCCAGGTAGGCCAGGTTCACGAAGGGGTTGGGCGCGATGGTGAAGCCCATGCCGTGGTGCTCGCCCACCCAGGCGGCCTCGAAGCCGCCGCGCTCGGCGATCTGCACCAGCTCGGTCATCTCGTCGAGCTGCTGGGCGATGGGTGTCTGGTCGTCGTAGCGTTCGACGTGCAGGAACAGGGAGAACTTCATGGGGAGGCTCCGATCCGGTCGAGGGGTCAGGCGGCGGCCAGGGGGCGGACTTCGCCCGCGTCCTGGTTGCCGATGTAGATGCCGAAGGCGTCCTGGGCGCGCTCCTGCGCGTAGCGGGTGAGCATGGCCTGCAGCGCGCCGTCGGGCAGGTTCAGCGTCGGCAGCGCGGCCACCGGGATGCCGCGCAGCCCGGCCAGCTCGGCCGCGGCCGAGGCCCGCCCGCGGTAGACGATGCGCGCGCCCTGCGGCGTGTCGAACACCGCGAACAGGAAGTCCACGGAAGCCTGCACGCCCTGGCGCTTCAGCTCGCCCAGGAGGCTGGCGACGTCCACTGCAGTGGGCAGGTCGAAGCCGCCGGCCACCGGCTTGAGCAGCACGCCCTGCGGCGTCTCGATCAGCGCGGCGGTCAGGGCCTGGCGGGCCAGGGCCTCTTGCGCGGCCTGCTGCAGCTGGAAGCCCACGTAGGCGCCCTGGCAGTAGCCCAGCGGGCGGGCGGTGCGCTGGCCCATGTCCTGCACCTGACCGATGAGGAGGGTGTGGTCGCCGGCGTCCACGCGCTGGTGCACGCTGCAGTCGAACCAGGCCACGCTGCCGTCGATCAGCGGCGCGCCGGTGGCGCCGGTGTGCCAGGCGGCCTGGGCGAACTTGTCGGGCGACTTCGACGCGAACAGGGCGCTCACCTCGCGCTGGTCCTCGGCCAGGATGTTGACGGCGAAGCGGTCGGCCTGCATGAACACCGGGTGGCTGGCCGTGGTTTTGCCCAGGCACACCAGGATCAGCGCGGGGTCGAGCGACACCGAGGTGAAGGAGTTGGCGGTCAGGCCGCGCGGCGTGCCATCGGCGTCCACGGTGGTGACCACGGTCACGCCGGTGGGGTAGTTGCCCAGGGCTTGGCGGAAGGCTTTCGGGTCGATGCTCATGCGGCCTCCAGGTTGTTGAAGCGGGCCTCGGCGGCCTGCAGGAAGGGGAGCAGTTCGCTGTGCACGGCGGGCGCACCGGTCAGGCCCATCATGTGGCGCTCGCCGGCCAGCACGCGGCAGCGCGCCCCCGGCACCACCGCGGCCATGGCCTGCGACATGGCGGGCGTCGAGTTGGGATCGAACTCGCCCGTCATGAACAGTGCCGGCGGCTTCAGGGTGGCGAGGCGGTCCTCGTGGGCGCGGTCGCTGGTGGCGAACAGCGCGTAGGTGCGGGCATAGCCTTCGGGATGTGCCTCGGTCAGCAGGCGCCGGCACAGCTGGGCGGAGGCCTCCAGGCAGACGGGGGTCGGGCGGCCGAACCAGCGCGCCAGCGTCGGCTCGATGCCGTCCTGGACGCTGCAGTCCTGCAGGCTGCGCACCCGTGCCATCACCGCGTCACGCTGCGCCTCGGTGCGGCAGTAGACCGCATTGAGCGCGCTGACGCTGAGGCAGCGCTCGGGGGCCTGCAGGCCGAACTCCAGCGCCACCAGCGCGCCCATCGAGTGGCCCACCACATGTGCCCGGGCCAGGCCCAGCTGGTCGAGCAGCCGCCCGACCTGATCGGCGTAGTCCGCCAGCGTGGGCGCCTCGGGCGGCAGCGGGCTGCCGCCATGGCCGAGCATGTCGAAGGTGATGACGGTGTGATCGCGGGCGAAGCCGATGATCTGCGGCGCCCACACCTCCTGCTGCATGCCCACGCCGTGGATGAACACGATGGCCGGGCCTTGGCCGTACAGCGCGTAGCGGGTGCCGTCCGGCAGCTGGCCGTGGGCGCGACTGGGAGGCGGCTGGAGTTCAGGCATGGTTCTGCAGCTCCGCCAGGTCCTTGTAGCGGTCGCCGATGCGGTGGTGCGGGCGCCCGCCGATCGAGGCGCCCAGGGCCACCACGATCTCGTCATGCGCCGGCGCGTCGGTGATCGCGAACTGGATGGTGAGGTAGTGCGAGCGCATGCCCTCGTCGTGCTTGTGCATCAGCGGGATGGCGATGGGACAGGCCGCACCGCCGCGCACGTTGGTGAAGCTCAGGTAGCTCTTGGCGCCCACGGCGGTGCGGTAGTGGTTGCCGAAGCGCAGGGTGTGGATCAGCGCCGAGGCGTGCTCGACCTCGCCCGAGGTGCCCACGATGGCGGCCTTGCCGTAGCCCTCCACGGCCTCGCCCGAGCCCGCCATGCGCAGGATCTCGGCCGTCAGCATCTCGCCGAGCTGCGGCGCGATCTCGCGGATCTCGGGGCCCAGGTCTTCGACGAAGCCGCGGCCGTGCCAGGGGTTGCGCAGCACCGCCGCAGCGGCATACAGGCGCAGCGGCCGTTCGGCCACCTTGCCCCCTTCGATGAGCGTGTTCTCGGCGTAGGTGACGATCTTGCGGAGTTCGAGAGTCATGGTCATTGTCCTTCAGGGGCCTGTGCTTGTATGTTGGTATACCAATCTGGGATGCATGAATTTGAGCAGGGCGGCATTGACTTCATATCCGGTTTTTTACCTTGCCGTTGCTGATGTTTGATGTCTTTAAATGCTGAATACGAGATTTTTATCGGACCAATCTGTCGTGCAGTCTTATGGAATACCAAGCACATTGCGGGCCCGCTTTCATCCCCTGTCCCCTGCCATCTTCTGGTGCATGGAGACGCGCAGTTGAAGCGCCACTGATGACCGGCTCCAGCCGAGCTT
>JBDKFA010000116.1:0-2730 GCA_039798945.1 Pseudomonadota bacterium | reverse complement strand
TCAGCCGCGTGCAGCCGGTCGCCTACGGGGAGATCGTCGCCACGGTGTCGAGCCGCTCGGTCGGCCCCGGCACGCGCAAGAACATCGACGAGTTCACCCGCACGACGGCGGGCGCGGTGGAGAAGGTCGGCGGCGCGAGGAAGGGCAAGGCGATCATCGTCATCAACCCGGCCGAGCCGCCGCTGATCATGCGCGACACGGTGCATTGCCTGGTGGATGAAGCGGCCGGCGAGCCGGACCAGGCCGCCATCACCGCCTCGGTCCACGCGATGCTGGCCGAGGTCCAGAAGTACGTGCCCGGCTACCGGCTGGTCAACGGCCCGGTGTTCGACGGCCGGCGCGTCTCGGTCTTCATGGAGGTCGAGGGCCTGGGCGACTACCTGCCGAAGTACGCCGGCAACCTCGACATCATGACGGCCGCGGCCGCGCGCACCGCCGAGATGTTCGCCGAGGAGATGCTCGCCGGCCGGCTGACGCTCAAGCCCGTCGCCCCCGCCGCTGCCGCCACCGCTTGAGGAAGACCGCACCATGACACTGCAAGGCAAGAAGATCAAGCTGCACGACATGACGCTGCGTGACGGCATGCACCCCAAGCGCCACCTGATGACGCTGGATCAGATGACATCGATCGCGCAGGGGCTGGACGCCGCCGGCGTGCCATTGATCGAGGTCACCCACGGCGACGGCCTGGGCGGATCGAGCGTCAACTACGGCTTCCCGGCGCACACCGACGAGGAATACCTCGGCGCCGTCATCCCGCGGATGAAGCAGGCCAAGGTCTCGGCGCTGCTGCTGCCGGGCATCGGCACCGTCGAGCACCTGAAGATGGCCCACGGCCTGGGCGTGCACACGATCCGCGTGGCCACGCACTGCACCGAGGCCGACGTGTCGGAGCAGCACATCACGGCCGCGCGCCAGCTCGGCATGGACACCGTGGGCTTCCTGATGATGAGCCACATGGCCAGCCCGGAGAAGCTGGTCGAGCAGGCCAAGCTGATGGAGGGCTACGGCGCCCACTGCGTCTACGTCACCGATTCGGCCGGCTACCTGCTGCCCGAGGGCGTGAAGGCGCGGCTCTCGGCGGTGCGCGAGGCGCTCAAGCCCGAGACCGAGCTGGGCTTCCACGGCCACCACAACCTGGCCATGGGCGTGGCCAACTCGGTGGCGGCCATCGAGGCCGGCGCCACCCGCATCGACGCGGCCGCCGCGGGCCTGGGCGCGGGCGCGGGCAACACGCCGCTGGAAGTGCTGGTGGCCGTGCTCGACCGCATGGGCGTGCAGACCGGCGTGGATGTCTGGAAGATCCAGGACGTGGCCGAGGACCTCGTCGTTCCGATCATGGACTTCCCCATCCGCATCGACCGCGACGCGCTCACCCTGGGCTACGCCGGCGTCTACGGCAGCTTCCTGCTGTTCGCCAAGCGCGCCAGCGCCAAGTACGGCATCCCCGCGCGCGACATCCTCGTCGAGCTGGGCCGGCGCAAGATGGTCGGCGGCCAGGAGGACATGATCGAGGACACCGCGCTGACGATGGCCAAGGCCCGCGGGCTGATTCGCACCTGACACAACGCACGCAACAAGAAAGACGCTGTCATGCCCTTTGCACAGATCCACATGATCGCGGGCCGTACCGAGGAGCAGAAGCGTGCGGTGATCGAGAAGGTCACCCAGGCGCTGCACGAGGCCGTCGGCGCCCCCAAGGAGACCATCCGCGTCTGGATCCAGGAGGTGCCCAGCACGAACTGGGGCATCGCCGGTCAGACTGCCAAGGATCTGGGGCGCTGATGGCGCGGGCGTTTCAAGTCCGCCCCGCCATCCACCGCCCCACCGCCTCGCGCTCGGCCGCACTGAAGTGCAGCCCGAGCTTGCTGCGCCGCCACAGCACGTCCTCGGCGCTGCGGGCCCACTCGTGGCGGACCAGGAAATCCAGCTCGGCCTCGTGCAGGCCGGGCGCGATCTCCGCGCCCAGACCGGCGATCGAGGTGGCCGTGCCAAGCACGCCCTCGACCCGGCTGCCGTAGGCGCGCGCGAGTCGGCGTGCCAGCGGCGCCTCCAGCCAGGCGTGGCGTGCGTGCAGCTGCACGACGAAGCGCTCGAAGTCGGTGTCGGGGCGCTGCGGCGGGCCGATCCAGGCGCTCAGGTCGCCGCCGGGCAGATGCGCCGCGGCGGTCCAGGCCGGGCGGCGCTGGCCGAGCAGCCGGCCGATCTCGTCGGCGGCATCCTCGGCGAGCTTGCGGAAGGTGGTGATCTTGCCGCCCCAGACGCTCAGGAGCGGCGCGCCGCCGTCGGTGTGGCTCTCCAGCAGGTAGTCGCGGGTGACGGTCGACGCATCCCCTGAGGCATCGTCGAGCAGCGGACGCACGCCGGCGTAGTGCCAGATCACGTCGGACGGCGTGACCGCGCGGGTGAAGTAGCGGCTGGCCTGCTCGCACAGGTAGGCGGTTTCGTCGCCATCGATGCTGGCGCGGCCGGGGTCGCCCTGGATCTCGACGTCGGTGGTGCCGATCAGCGTGAACTCGCCCTCGTAGGGGATGGCGAAGATGATGCGGCGGTCGGGGTTCTGGAAGATGTAGGCGTGATCGTGCTCGAACAACTTGCGCACCACGATGTGGCTGCCCTTGACCAGGCGCAGCGAGCGCGCACTGGCCAGGCGCGCGCGGTCGCGCAGAAACTCGCCGGCCCAGGGCCCGGCGGCATTCACCAGCGCACGCGCCTGCACCTGCACCGGCG
>JBDKFA010000115.1:0-3514 GCA_039798945.1 Pseudomonadota bacterium | reverse complement strand
CGCGCAGTTCACCGGCTCGATTGCGCTGGCCCAGGCCGCCCCGGGGCCGAACGTGCTGTTCGTGGCCGTGATCGGCTTCAACGTGGGAGGCCTCGCGGGAGCCTTCGCGACGCTCGCAGGTTCCTTGCTCCCCTCCACGCTGGTGGCGATGAAGTTCGCGCGCTGGGTCGAACCTCGGCGCGAGACACCCGGCGTGCGCGCCTTCGTGCAGGGGCTGGCGCCGTTGACCATCGGACTGCTGCTGTCCACGGGCTGGGTGCTCGCCGAACCGGCCCGAGGCCACCCGGCGGGCTGGGCCTTGGTAGGCGGGACCGTGCTCTTCATGCTGCGCACGCGGCTCAGCCCGCTGTGGCCGATGGCAGCCGGTGCCGTGGCAGGCACCCTCGGGTGGGTCTAGCGGCAGCGGCTGTCTAGCGCGGCGACCCGGACGCTGCCGGGGCTGCGCCCGCAGCGGGTGCGCGCAACGCCATGCGCTGGCGCACGGCCTCGTAGAGGCAGACGGCGGCCGCCACCGACACATTCAGGCTCTCCACCGCCCCGGCCATCGGAATGCGCACCAGCGCGTCGCAAGTCTTGCGCGTCAGGGCTCGCATGCCAGCACCTTCGGCACCCAACACCAGGGCCACGGGCCCGTCCAGGGCCGCCTCGTGCAGCGTCTGGGGCGCATCGTCGCTCGTCCCGAGCACACGCACCCCGCGCTCCTTCAACTCCGCCAGCGTGCGCGCGAGGTTCGTCACCATCAGGTAGGGTACCGTCTCGGCCGCACCGCTTGCGACCTTGGCCACCGTCGCGTTCAGGCCCACCGCATGGTCCTTCGGGGCAATCACCGCGTGCGCACCTGCGGCATCGGCGGTACGCAGGCAGGCACCGAGGTTGTGCGGATCGGTGACACCATCGAGCACGAGCAACAGGGCCGGCCCCCGCCCATGGGCGTCGATCTCGTCGAGCAGGTCGTCCAGAGAATGCGCAGCCACCAGGGGCTCCACACGGGCCACGACACCCTGGTGCCGCGCGGTGCCGGCCATTTTCGACAGCCGCGACTCGTCACTGTCGATGAGGCGCGCACCCGCTTCGCGCGCGCGTTCGACGAACTGGCGCATGCGGGCGTCGCGCCGTGCGACGTCCACATGCACCTCGAGCACCGAGGCGGGTGCCACCTTCAGCCGCACGGCGACGGCATGGAACCCGAAGAGGACGCGTGCAGGCTTCATCGTGCGAGCATTGTCGCCGCGAGCACGCCGCCGATGAGAACGGGCTGATGCAGCATGTAGAAGGTCAGTGGCCAGCGCCCGAGGGCCGCCAGCGGGCGTGCCACGGCGGGCACCGGGCCCGAGAGCCAGTGGCGCCGATGCCCAAGCACCCACTGCCCGGCCGCCAGCCCGGCTGCCACCGTCGCCAGCCAAGGCAGCACCGGCACGAAGTCCTCGGTCACCGGCTTGCGGGTCACGAGCCCGGTCCACTGCCACCCCCGGCTGTCGAAGAAGGGATGCTGGACGAGAACCGGCAGGAGTGCAGCCCCGGCGGCCACGCCCCACAGTCCCCCGCGCAGCGGGGCGGCCAGCCGCACGAGCACGAGCATCACCGCGATGCCGTGCAACACGCCGAAGCTGATCCAGCTGCGCGGGAACATCAGCATCGACCCCACAGACACCGCCACGGCGCATCCCGCCACCTGGACCCATCGGCGCCAGAAGCGCGACCACGGCTGGCCGGCTTCGAGCGCCACCGCCTGCGACACGCCGGCGCAGAACAGGAACAGCGACACGATTGCGGTGCGCTGAAGTGTCCAGAAGGGATCGTTGTAGAAGTCCTGACGCGGCGCGAGCAGCCCGAAATGGTTCAGGTCGAAGCACAGGTGGAACCCGGCCATCCAGACCATGGCCCCGCCGCGCCAGGCGTCCAGCCGTTCCAGGCGAGCGTGGGCGGCATCAGCCATGTGCCTGTGCCGCCCCGTGGAGCGCCAGCCAGTTCCCCGGTTCAGGCATCAATGCGCAGGCCCAGGGTGCGGGCTTCAGACCAGGCGCTGCAGCTTGAGCGCCACGCCCATGTCCCCCGCTACGCGAAACTGCCCCGTCATGAAGCCCATCACGGGGTCGAGCTGCCCGTTCATCAGGGCCACGAGGTTCTCGCGCGTGATCGTCACGGTGCAATCGGCTGCGATGCGCTGGTTGTCCACCGTATGCGGCTGGACACGCCCGTCGATCACGACCACGCCGTCGCCACCGCAGTCGAACATCAGCGTCGCGCCGAGGCCACCGGAGGAGCCGAACTTGCTGCGAAGGGCCTCGGTGATGGCGGTCATGTCCATGGGGAAAGGTCCGTGGGCGCGGGAAGGGAGCAGGGGTGGCATCCTAACGGGTCGTCCTGCTGCCATCCGTTGCCATGCACGATTTCTCGTCTGCAGTTCCCCCTGCCTCGCCTTCGGCCCCCGCCTCGCCCTCCTCGCTCAACGGCACGACGGCAGCGGGCTACCGCAGCGTGTTCCGCCCCGGGCTCTTCGCCGGCCAGACCGTGTGGGTGACCGGCGGCGGCAGCGGTATCGGCCGCTGCACGGCACACGAACTGGCCGCGCTCGGCGCCCGCGTGGTGATCAGCGGGCGCCGACTTGAACGCCTGGAGCAGGTGGCCACCGAGATCCGCGAGGACGGTGGGGAAGCGCACCCCGTGGCCTTCGACATCCGGGACGAAGCGGCCGTCCAGGCGGGCGTGGCGCGTGTGCTCACGGAACTCGGCCCCGTGAGCGGGCTCGTCAACAACGCGGGCGGCCAGTTTCCGGCACCGATGCTCGCGATCTCGAAGAAGGGTTTCGACGCGGTCGTGGCCAACAACCTCACGGGCGGGTTCCTGATGATGCGCGAGCTCTTCAACCAGTGCATGCAGCGCCATGGCGGCGCCATCGTCAACATGACGGCCGACTTTCGCAACGGCATGCCGGGCATGGCTCACTCCGGTGCCGCCCGTGCGGGCATGAGCAACCTCACGCAAAGCGCCGCCTTCGAATGGGCCCACGCAGGGGTCCGGGTGAACGCCGTGGCGCCCGGCTGGATCGCGTCATCGGGCATGGACACCTACGGCGGGGCGCTCAAGATGCTGATCCCGAAGCTGCGCGAGCATGTGCCGCTGCGCCGCCTCGGGGTGGAGGCGGAGGTGAGCGCCGCCATCGTCTTCCTGCTCTCGCCCGCGGCGGCCTTCATCACCGGCGTGACGCTGCAGATCGACGGCGCCGCCTCGCTGGGCAGCGGCATCTTCCCGCTGCCGGCGCACGCCCGCAGCCTGCCCTTCGACGGCTTTCATCGCGCGGTGGTGCCCGAGGTCCTGCGCTGAGTCCCGATGTACCCGCGGGCCGGCGACCGGGCCCGCCGCCGCGGCGGGCTGCCGTACAGTCGATGCCATGAGCAGCCCCCCCTCGAACCCGCCACCTCGCCCCCGCAGCGCCGCCGAACAGGCCGAGATCGAAGCCGGCCTGCTGGAGATCTTCGAGCGCGGCATTCCGTTCAACCAGGTGCTGGGCTTG
>JBDKFA010000114.1:0-3974 GCA_039798945.1 Pseudomonadota bacterium | reverse complement strand
TCTGGCAGGTTCTGACTGCGAAGCGATGGGAGCTGCTCAAGGGCATGTGCCGGGCGGGGCCGATGTCCATTCGCGAGGCAGCTCGCCGGGTGAACCGGGATGTCAAGGCGGTTCACAGTGATATCTCGGCTTTGCTCGATGCAGGTGTCCTCAGTCGAACAGCGGATGGGAAGGTCGAATTCCCGTTCGACGCCGTCAGGGTCGAGTTCTTGCTGCAAGCTGCATAGGGCGGTGCGGCCTGAGTGACGGCTTCAGGGCATGCCACTGCGGCCAGTATCCGACCGCACAGGGTGGCGACAGTTGTCACACGCTCCCAGGCGGCGGCGCTGCCTGGGGGGTGATGCGGAGACCATGTCAAAGGCGCTCTGCAGGGCCTGGATTGTCTACAACCCTTTCGACGACTTGCGCAGTAACTGTGGCAGGAACTCCGACCAGTCGCACTAACTCTGTCGCCGCCAGCGCAGCGCTGTGGCGCGGGCCCCGCCAAGTCCTTGTCACGCAAGAGGTGACAGAGTGATTAATTCGGCGCGGCGCGGCAGCTCCTGATCGCGGTGACCTGGGCAACCAAGGTGGTGGGGACAGGGAGGCGCCCCCGAATCACTTTGTAGCGCACCGCGTGACATCATGATCGGTCATCGGACGTCCAGGGCGCTTCTGCGGCAAACCCTGATCGAGTTGGGCCAGCCAGATTTCGCCGGTCTTCATCACCAGACCAACTTGTCGTCGCCCTCGTTGGCGAACTCCGGCCAGACCCGCGCGCGTCGTAGGTCACGAAACGCCGGTAGGGGCTGACCGCGCGGATCATCGCCCGCTCGAAGGGGCTTGCGTGATCGGACTCGACATGGGTCAGCCAGGTCGCAGCCTTGACCAGCGGCGGCCCGGCACCGTAGCGCGCCATCGCGAGCTCGACAACGTCGGTGCTGCGGCAGAAACGGATCTCACGCGGCGGGTCCATCGTCGCCATCGGCCATCCGAGCGCAACTGTTTCGTCGGCCGTTGACGGCTGTCAGGCGCGCTTGATGCCAATCAAGCTCGCGTCTGCGGCCCGCTTGCAGAATCGTCATGTGCCGGGGTGTGGTCGTGTGCGAGCAGCCCGGGAGCAGGGACGCCTTCGTGACCGCCGCCGAACTTTTGGGACTCATCTCGGGCGCCCTGCTGATTCAGCTGGCCGTGGGCATCGGCGTGGTCCTGGTGCGTCGGCGGCGCGCTGCACCGATGGCCCCGCCCGAAGCCCGCGCCAGCCGGGACAGTCCGGGCCTGGCCTGGCCCGGCTGGCGAGAGTTCCGGGTGGTCCAGCGCCGCCTCGAAGATGCGGCAGGCACCCAGTGCTCGTTTCACCTGCAGCCGCTCGACGGCCAGCCCTTGCCGGCCTTCCGGCCGGGTCAGTTCCTGACCTTCTTGCTGGATGTCGCCGGCGGCACCGGTGCTGCGCGAACCGTCACGCGGTGCTACTCGCTCTCCGACAGCCCCGACCCCGCGCAATACCGGGTGACGATCAAGCGCGTGCCGGCGCCGCCGGACCACCCCGAGGCTGCGCCCGGCCTGTCGTCGAACCACTTCCACGACCATGTCGGTGTCGGCGACATCTTGCGGGTGAAGGCGCCATCGGGCCACTTCGTCCTCGACCCGGAAGCTTCTGCCCCGGTGGTGCTGATCGGGGGCGGCATCGGCATCACGCCCATGATGAGCATGCTGAACTGGTGCGTGGCGAACCAGCCGCAGCGGGCGGTGCACCTCTACTACGGGCTGCGCAACAGCGACGAGCAGGCGTTCAAGGGCCGGCTCGAGGAGCTGGCGGCTTCGCACCCTGCGCTGCGCCTTCATGTCGTCTACAGCCGGCCGACCTCGGCCGATGGGCCGGGCCGCGACCACCAGCATGCCGGGCACGTGGACGTCGACCTGCTGCGCAGGACGCTGCCGCACGGGCGGCACCAGTTCTACGTTTGCGGGCCGCCGGCCATGATGCAGACCCTGGTGCCCGCCCTGGCCGAGTGGGGCGTGCCGGTCGCAGACATCCATTACGAGGCCTTCGGCCCGGCGTCCGTGAAGCTTCCGGGTGCGGCCTCGTCGCCCAGTGCCGCGGTGACCGGCGTGGAGGTGAGTTTCCGGCGCGCCGGCCGCACGCTGACCTGGGACGGCCAGGATGCCTCGCTGCTCGACTTCGCCGAGCGCCACGGCATCGCGGTCGAATCGGGCTGCCGCTCGGGCGGCTGCGGCAGTTGCGAGACCCGCGTGCTCGAAGGCTCGGTCCGGTACGAGCACACGCCCGACCATGACACGGCGGCAGGCCACTGCCTGCTGTGCGTCGGCCGACCCGCCACATCACTGGTGCTGGAGGCCTGATGCCCCTGAAGGCCCGACTCTTGCGGCGCGAGGTGCTCCCGTTCGTGGCGAGCTTCGGGCTGCTGGCCGTTCTCGCGCTGGCCCTCGACGGCGTGCTGCACCGGCTCGGCCTGCTGTGGGTGGGACGCTGGCTCGGCATCCCCGGCACGCTCCTCATCATCGGCTCCACCGTGTACTCGCTGCGCAAGCGCAAGCTGATCCACGCCGGCCATCCGGCCAAGCTGCTGCGCTGGCACGAGTCGCTCGCCTGGCTGGGCTCGCTGCTGGTGCTGGTGCATGCCGGCGTGCACTTCAACGCCATCCTCGGCTGGCTGGCGGTGTGGGCGATGCTGATCAACGTCGGCAGCGGCCTGACGGGCAAGTTCCTGCTGGAGCGCTCGCGCAGGCGCCTGGAGGAAGCCCGGCAACGCCTGCGCGAGCGCGGGCTGGCTGACGCCGAGCTGCAGGACCAGCTCTACTGGGACAGCATGACCTTCGACGCGGTCAAGCATTGGCGCGTCGTGCACTTCCCGATCACGCTGGCTTTCGCGGTGCTGGCCACGGCGCACATCGTGGCGATCTTCCTGTTCTGGGGCTGGAAGTGAAGAAGCGCCCCATCCTGTGGATCGTCGTCGCGCTCAATCTCGTGGCACTCGTGGCGCTGGCCTTCGTCTACCCGCACCTGATGATCAGCCCGGGGCCGCTGGTGAAGGGACACGAGTCGCTCGCGACCGACTGCTTCGCCTGCCACAGCGCCTGGCGCGGCGCATCGACGCAGCGATGCATCGCCTGCCACGCGGTGGCCGACATCGGCCTGAAGACCACCCAGGGCGTACCGATTCCGACGCGCACGGTCAAGGTCTCGTTTCACCAGGAGCTCGTCGAGCAGGACTGCATGGCCTGCCACAGCGACCACCAAGGCCCGAAGCTCACCCAACGCAGCCGCAAGCCCTTCTCGCACGCCCTCTTGAACGCGTCCACCAAGGGCCGGTGTTCGTCCTGTCACGCGGCGCCGGCCGACACGTTGCACCGCCAGGTCAGGGCGGAGTGCAGCCAGTGCCACGGCGACAAGGCCTGGAAGCCGGCCACCTTCGACCACGACAGGTACTTCGTGCTGGACCGTGACCACCAAACTTCATGCGTGACCTGTCACAGGAACAACGACTACGCACGCTACACCTGCTACGGTTGCCACGAGCACTCGGAGGCCAAGGTGCGCAGGGAGCACCTCGAGGAGGGCATTCGAGACTTCGCCAAGTGCGTCGAGTGCCATCGCGATCCTCGCGTCGAGCCCCGAAAGGCGGGGCGGGAGCGCGGCACGGGCGAGAAGCGGGGCGGACGAGAGCGGGACTGACGGGCACCCGCCAGAGGGCTCTCGTCCGGCGATGCGCTCGACAGGACCAATCGGGCACTCGTGCCGCGCAGCTGTGTCGTGCGCGGACACTCCCCGCGGCCACGACGCCACTACCATACGCACCCCTCGTATGTCCGGGTCCACTCCATGTCGTGGTGCGCGATCGATTTCGGCACATCCAACTCCGGCGTGGCGGTGCCTGCTGCGGACGGCGCGGCGACGCTGGTTGCCGTCGAGGAGGGATGGCCGACGATGCCGAGCGCCGTCTTCTGGTTCACCGACGAGGACGAGGCGGCCA
>JBDKFA010000113.1:0-7115 GCA_039798945.1 Pseudomonadota bacterium | reverse complement strand
TTCGGCATCGAGATTCCGGATGCGCCGGGCAAGTACTTCTACGTGTGGCTGGACGCTCCGGTGGGTTACCTCGCCTCGCTGCAGGCGCTACTCGGCTCCGCCTTCGAGGCCTACGTGGCCGACTCCGCGGTCGAGCAGGTGCACTTCATCGGCAAGGACATCGTCACCTTCCACACCCTCTTCTGGCCTGCGATGCTGCATTTCAGCGGCCGCAAGGTGCCGAACCACATCTACGTGCACGGCCACCTGACCGTGAACAACGAGAAGATGAGCAAGAGCCGGGGCACCGGCATCTCGCCGTTGAAGTACCTGGAGCTCGGGCTCGACGCGCAGTGGCTGCGCTACTACATAGCCGCCAAGCTCAACGCCCGCGTGGAAGACCTCGACTTCAACCCCGAGGACTTCGTCGCCCGCGTGAACAGCGACCTCGTGGGCAAGTACGTGAACATCGCGAGCCGCGCGGCAGGCTTCCTCGCCAAGCGCTTCGGCGGGCGGCTGTCGGACGACCTCGGCGTGGAGGGCCGCGCGCTGCTGGACGGCCTGCGCGCGCACACGGAGACGGTGGCCGAGCTCTACGAGACGCGCGAGTTCGGCAAGGCGCTGCGCGAGATCATGGCGCTGGCCGACCGCGTCAACGAGTATGTGGACCAGCACAAGCCCTGGGAGATCGCCAGGCAGCCCGGCCAGGAAGCCGCGCTGCACGACGTGTGCTCGGTGTGCATCGAGGCCTTCCGGCTGCTCACCATCATGCTCAAGCCCGTGTTGCCGGCACTCGCCGTGCGCGTCGAGCAGTTCCTGCAGGTCGAGCCGCTCACGTGGGCGGACGCGAAGCGTGCGCTTGGCCGCCACTCCATCGCGCCCTACCAGCACCTGATGCAGCGCGCCGAGGCAGCGCAGGTGGAACGGCTCTTCGAACCCCCCGCGGCCGGACCCACGCCCGCGGATGCCGCAGCCCCTGCCGCAGCCCCCGCGCCGGCCGTGGCCGCCACGCCGGCTGCACCCGTCGGCCCGGGCGGGGAGCCCATCGCCCTGGAGATCGGCATCGCCGACTTCGCCAAGATCGACTTGCGCATCGCCCGCATCGTCGCCGCCGAAGCGGTGCCCGGCAGCAACAAGCTGCTGCGCCTGACACTCGACGTCGGCGAGGGCGCCGGCGCCGATGGCCAGCCGGTGCTGCGCAACGTGTTCTCCGGCATCCGCTCGGCCTACACGCCCGAGCAGCTCACCGGCAAGCTCACGGTGGTGGTGGCCAACCTCGCCGCGCGCAAGATGAAGTTCGGCGTCTCGCAGGGCATGGTGCTGGCCGCCAGCCACGCCGACGAGAAGGCGCATCCGGGCATCTTCGTGCTCGAACCCTGGCCCGGCGCGCAGCCGGGCATGCGGGTGCGCTGAGGATCACGCACAGCCCGCCCATGCCGCAGCCGGAGGACCCCTGAGCATGCGGCTGCCGCGCCTGCACCCCTTCCGGCCACGGCTGGCGGACGCGCTGCGCGGCTACGACCGCGGGCGGCTCCTCGCCGACATCGGTGCCGGCCTGACGGTGGGCGTGGTGGCGCTGCCGCTGGCCATGGCGTTTGCGATCGCCAGCGGCGTCAAGCCCGAAGCCGGGATCGCCACCGCCATCGTCGCGGGCCTGCTGATCAGCGCGCTCGGCGGCTCGCACGTGCAGATCGGGGGGCCAGCCGGCGCCTTCATCGTCATCGTCTACGGCATCGTCGAACGCTACGGCCTGGCCAACCTGCTGATCTCCACCGTGCTCGCCGGCCTGCTGCTCTTCGCGATGGGGCTGCTGCGGCTCGGGGCGCTGGTGCGCTACGTGCCGGTGTCCATCGTCATCGGCTTCACCAACGGCATCGCCGTGCTGATCGCGCTGTCGCAGGTGAAGGACCTGCTGGGCCTGAGCGTGCAGAAGATGCCCGCGGACTTCCTCACGCAAATCGGCGTGCTCGCGCACGCGATGCCCACCTGGAACCCGGTGGCGCTGGGCCTGGGCCTCGCGTGCCTGGCGATCGTCGTGCTGTGGCCGAAGTCCTACCGCATGGACGTGGCGCCCGCCGGCTGGACGGCGTGGCTCGCCCGGCTGGCCGCGCACGTGCCAGGCACGGTGATCGCGCTCGTGGCGGCCACGCTCGCCACCGTGCTGCTGGCGCTGCCGGTGGAGACGATCGGCTCGCGCTTCGGCGGTATCCCGCAGGCGCTGCCCGCCTTTGCGCTGCCCGAATTCAGCTGGGCCACGGCCAAGCAGCTCGTGATCCCGACGCTGACGATCGCGCTGCTCGGTGCCATCGAGTCGCTGCTGTGCGCACGCGTGGCCGACAACCTGGCCCCGCAGCACCCGCGCCACGACCCGAACCAGGAGCTGATGGCGCAGGGCGTGGCCAACGTGGCCGCGCCCCTCTTCGGCGGGATCCCCGCCACCGGCACCATCGCGCGCACCGTCACCAACATCCGCGCCGGCGCCACGAGCCCGGTGGCCGGCATCGTGCACGCGCTGACGCTGCTGGTGGTGGTGCTCGCTGCCGCGCCGCTGGCCGAACACGTGCCCCTTTCCGCGCTGGCCGGCATCCTGCTCTTCGTGGCCTGGAACATGGGCGAATGGCGCGAGTTCACGCGCGCGCGCCAGTTCAACCTCACCTACCGCACGATCCTCTTCGGCACCTTCGTGATGACCGTGGTCTTCGACCTCACGGTGGCGGTCGAAGTGGGTCTCGTGCTCGCCTGCGTGTTCTTCATCTGGCGCATGGGCACGCTGTTTCGCGTCACCCCGGTCGAGCCCGCTGCGGCGGCCCCCGAGCCCGGCACACAGGCCTTCGAGCTCTACGGCGCGCTCTTCTTCGGCGCCGTGGGCCAGGTGGAAGACCTGCCCGCGCGCATGGCACCGGACACGCGCAAGGTGGTGCTCGACATGCACCGGCTCGTGGCGATGGACACCTCGGGACTGGAGGCGCTGCGGCAGCTGCACCAGGCGCTGCAGCGGCGCGGCGTGGAGCTGGCGCTGGCTGCCGTCAATGAGCAGCCGCTGTCGTTGATCCGCCGTTCGGGCTTTGCGGACGAGCTCGGGTCGGGCCGCATCCTGCCCGACTGGGCGCCCGGGGTCGGGGCACCCTGAAGCCGGGTCCGACCGGACAGCGGGAAGTCATCAGGTCCGGCTGCGGAGGCGGCGCCGGATAATCCCGTCCCGGATTGCGCCACCCTGCGAAGGAGACCCCTCTTGGCCCGCACGAAAGCCCTCGCCGCCGACCCCTCCCTGCTCAACGCGCTGAAGTGGCGCGGCATCGGCCCGCCGCGCGGCGGCCGCGTCGTGGCGGTGGCAGGTGACCCACGCGACCCGATGACGTTCTACTTCGGCGCCTGTGCCGGAGGCGTGTGGAAGACGGTCGATGGCGGCGTGTACTGGCGCTGCGTGTCCGACGGCTTCCTCACAAGCGCCACCATCGGCGCGCTGGCTGTCGCCCCCTCCGACCCCAACGTGATCTACGCCGGCACTGGCGAGACCACGATCCGCATCGACGTCTCGTACGGCGACGGCGTGTACCGCTCCACCGACGCCGGGCGCACCTGGCAGCACATCGGGCTGGCCGCCACGCACCACATCGGCCGCATCTGCGTGCACCCGCAAGACCCCGACCTCGTCTACGTGGCCGCGCTCGGCGACGCCTTCGGCCCGAACGAGGAGCGCGGCGTGTACCGCTCGAAAGACGGCGGGCGCACCTGGAAGAAGGTGCTCTACCGCAACGCCGACGCCGGCGCGGTGGACATCTCGATGGACCCCACCAACCCGCGCATCCTGTACGCGGGCTTCTGGAACGCACGGCGCAGCTTCTGGCACCTGCACAGCGGCGGCCCGGGCAGCGGCCTGTGGCGCTCGATGGACGGCGGCGACACCTGGGAGGAGCTCTCCGGCCGCGGGGGCCTGCCCGGTGGGCTGCTGGGCAAGCATGGCGTGAGCGCCTCGGCCGCACGCGCGGGCCGCGTGTATGCGCTCGTGGAGGCCGAAGGCGACAAGACCGGCATGTGGCGCAGTGACGACCACGGCTCCAACTGGGTGCAGGTGTCCAGCCACCGCGACCTGATGCACCGGCCGTGGTACTACACGCACGTCTTCGCCGACCCAGGCCACGCCGACACCGTCTACGTGACGAACCTGCAGATGTGGAAGTCCACCGACGGCGGCGTCTCCTACTCGGAGGTGACGACCCCGCACGGCGACAACCACGACCTGTGGATCGACCCGGCCAACCCGAAGCGCATGATCGAGGGCAACGACGGCGGCGCCTGCGTGTCCTTCAACGGCGGGGCCACGTGGTCTTCGATCTACAACCAAAAGACCGCGCAGTTCTACCGCATCGACGTCGACAACCAGTACCCCTACCGCGTCTACGGCACGCAGCAGGACAACACCTCGATCTCGGTGCCGAGCGCCTCCGAGTGGGGCTCGATCACGCTGGGTGACTGCACCTACCCAGGCACGGGCGAGAGCGGCTTCATCGTCGTCCACCCCGAAGACCCGAACATCGTCTACTGCGGCGCCGTCGGCTCGAGCCCCGGGGGCGCGGGCGCACTGCAGCGCTACGACCACCGCACGCGCCAGATCCGGCTCGTGAACGTGTGGCCCGAGAAGTCGCGCGGCGTGCCCCCGCGCGAGCTCAAGTACCGCTTCGCCTGGACCTTCCCGCTCGTGTTCTCCCCGCACGACCCGAAGACGCTGTACGCCGGCGGCAACCGCGTCTTCCGCACCCGCGACGAGGGCGCGAACTGGGAGGCCATCTCCCCGGACCTGAGCCTGAACGACCCCGCCCGCCAGGGCCACTCGGGCGGCCCGCTCACGCACGACACGGCTGGCGCCGAGGTGCACGCCACCTGCGCCTGCGTGGCCCCCTCCCCGCACCGCGAGGCCGAGATCTGGGCCTCCACCGACGACGGCCTGGTGCACGTCACGCGCGACGGCGGCGGCACGTGGAAGAACGTGACGCCCAAGGGCCTGCCCGAGCTCGCCTACGTGGGCTGCGTGGAGATCTCCGCGCACGACCCGGACACGGTGTACGTGAGCGCCACGCGCTACAAGCTCGCCGACTACAAGCCCTACCTGTACCGCACCACGAACAGCGGGCGCAGCTGGCAATCGATCACCGGCAACCTGCCCGCGGGCGAGATCACGCGCGTCGTGCGCGCCGACCCGGTGCGCCCCGGGCTGCTCTTCGTGGGCACCGAGACCGGCATCTTCTTCACGCTGGACGATGGTGCCACCTGGACGCGCATGGGCGGCGGGCTGCCGGTGGCGCCCGTGTACGACCTCAAGATCAAGCACGGCGACCTCGTGGCCGCCACGCACGGGCGCTCGTTCTGGATCCTGGACGACCTCTCCGCGCTGCGCCAGCTGAAGGACGACACGCGCGCGGTGCAGCTCGTCACGCCTCGCGAGACGGTGCGCACCAAGCTCACCTGGAGCGCCGGCTCCGGCTACGGCAAGTCGGGCATCAGCTACGGGCCGGCCTTCGGCATCGACGGCGGCAGCGAGATGGTGACCAAGGCGGACGGCAGCGCGAGCCGGCAGTTCCTGGACGTGGGCGAAGGGGCCCCCAATGGCGCCATCCTGCACTGGTGGCTGCCCGCAGGCTTCGAGGGTGCCGTGCGGCTGACCATCCTGGACGCCAAGGGTCAGGTGGTGCGCGTGCTGGCCAGCGACGACAAGGCCCTCGCCGCCGGGCGCCGGCCCGGCACGCGCGCGGGCCTGAACCGCTACGTCTGGGACCTGCGCCACACCGGCCCGGTGCGGCAGGACCCCTCGCTCGCCGAGCGGCGCAACAAGCCGCTGAGCGACGACAAGGAGGAGCTGCACGGCCCGCTCGTGGCCCCCGGCCGCTACACGGTGGTGCTGGAGGCCGGCAAGCAGCGCCTGGAGGCCGGCCTCACCGTCGTCAAGGACCCGCGCGTGAAGACCTCGCAACGCGCCTTCGAGCAGCAGCAGGCGCTGC
The DNA here is from genome assembly GCA_039798945.1 of Pseudomonadota bacterium. GTDB lineage: Bacteria > Pseudomonadota > Gammaproteobacteria > Burkholderiales > Burkholderiaceae_C > Rubrivivax. The sequence goes on along the minus strand of JBDKFA010000113.1, from coordinate 1,140 downwards.
TGCTCGAGCTGAGCGCCAAGAGCTCGTCGCTGAACGCGGGCGTGAACCGGCTGCGTGCGCTGCGGCGCGCGCTGCGGGCGCTGCTCACGCGGCTCGTGCCCGGCCACGCAGCCCTCGCCGCGCGCGCGCAGGCGATGGTGGACACGCTCGGCGAGATCGAATCCGTGCTCGTGGACCCCAAGCGCGAGTCGGTGCGCGACGTGCTGCGCCACCAGGCCGGCCTGGACGACCTGCTGGCCGACATGGTGAGCGTGGTCGCGATCGCCGACGAGGCGCCCACCACCCCGGCACGCGAGGTCTCGCGCGAGGCAATGGCCCAGGTCGACGCGCAGCTTGCGCGGCTGGCGCAGTGCTGCGGCCCCGAGCTCGCCACGCTCAATGTCGCGCTGCGCGAGGCGGGTGTGGAGGTCGTCGGGCTGCCGGCGGCCTGAGGGGGGGCTCAGCCGGCCGCGGGCACGCCCTGCGGGTAGGCTGTCATGCCCGCGGGCAGTTCCACTTCGGGCAGCTTGCTGGCCGTCCACACGTGGTGGGTGGGCGCGAACGCAAAGGGCGGCGCGAGTCGCTCGGCCACGACGCCGATGATCTTCGGGAAACCCGAGGTGCGGTCGAGCACCATCTCGCCGCACCGCGGGCAGCTTTCGCGCACCGTGGTGCTGCCCGAGTCGGCGGTGAACTCGCGCTTGGCCGTCTCGCCGCTGACCTGCGCGTCGCGCACGCGAAAGAACACGAAGTTGCTGAAGGGCGTGCCGGCCACGGCGCGGCAGTCGGTGCAGTGGCACACGAGCTGCACCGCGGGCGGGCTGCTGCAGCTGAACTGGACGCCGCCGCAGCGGCAGCGGGCGGAGTAGGTGTCGGACATCGTCGGATCCTGGTGAAGCGTCAGTGAGGCGAAACCGGGCGGGCCGCGCGAACCTGGACGCCCGGGCCCGCCGGATGCCCTGCATGATGCGCCACGCCCCAGGGTGCGGCAAGGGCACGAGGTGGCAGGGAGTCGGCACGGAAAGTGCTGCAGGCGCCCTCGGTAGAATGGCGACCTGCCGGGCGATCACGTGACCCGGCGCTCCACCGCCGACCCGCCATGCCGTTCTTCTGGAAGCCCTACCGTTCCGACGTCACGCAGTTCCTCGACACGCTGAAGGC
>JBDKFA010000112.1:0-6128 GCA_039798945.1 Pseudomonadota bacterium | reverse complement strand
AGACCACCCGCCCCGGATCACACCCGGATCACAGCCGGATCCCACCCGGACCACCCCCTCGCCGCCCCGTTGTGCCTGACGTGAACCGCGACCCTGCCGCCCCCGCGCCGTCCAGGCGCCTGATCGAGGCCTTCGAGGCCTTCGACCTGCTCGGCACCATGGTGCTGCTGGCCGAGCCCGATGGCCGCTGCCTGGCCGTGAACAGCGTGCTCGAGACGACGATGGCACAGTCGCGGCGCCAGCTGCTGCGGGCCCATGCGCTCGACTGGTTCGTCGACCCCGCGCCGCTGCGCGAGACGCTGCGTGCGGTGTCGGCCAACGAGGTCTCCACGGGCCGCTTCGACGGCCACCTGTGGCGCGCCACGCTTGACGAGCCCGAGCCGCTTCCGGTCCACGTCGTCGTGAGCCAGACCGAGGAGCCGCAGCAGGTGCTGGTGGAGATGATCGAGCTCGAGCAGCAGCTGCGCCAGGGCCGCGAGGAGCGCATGCGCGGCCAGGCCTACGCCAGCAAGGAGCTGGTGCGCAACCTCGCGCACGAGATCAAGAACCCGCTCGGGGGCATCCGCGGCGCGGCGCAGCTGCTGGCCATGGACATCGACTCGCCCGAGCTCACCGAGTACACGCAGGTCATCATCCAGGAAGCCGACCGGCTGCAGGCGCTGGTGGACCGCATGCTCGCGCCGCACCGGCGCGCCCGCAGCGTGGGGCCGGTGAACATCCACGAGGTGTGCGAACACGTGCGCGCCCTCGTGCTGGCCGAGTTCCCGCGCGGCCTGGCCGTGGTGCGCGACTACGACATCTCGCTGCCCGAGCTGCGCGGCGACCGCGAGCAGCTGATCCAGGCCGTGCTCAACATCGTGCACAACGCCTGCCAGGCGCTCTCGGACCGCATCGCCGCCGGCGATGCGCGCATCGCGCTGCGCACACGCGCCGCGCGGCAGGTGACGATCCACCGCGTGCGGCACCGACTGGCACTGGAATTGCATGTCGAGGACAACGGCCCCGGCGTGCCCGAGGACATCCGCGACTACATCTTCCAGCCGCTGGTCAGCGGCCGGGATGGGGGTTCCGGCCTCGGGCTGACGCTCGCGCAGACCTTCGTGCAGGAACACCACGGCACGATCGGCTGCGAGAGCGTGCCGGGCCGGACGGACTTCACGATCATCCTGCCCGTGCCCCAACCCGAGCCCTTCCCCGCATGAAACCCATCTGGATCGTCGACGACGATCAGTCGATCCGCTTCGTGCTCGAGCGTGCGCTGGCACGCGAGCACCTGGCCGTGCGCAGCTTCGTCAACCCGCGCGAGGTGCTGGCGGCACTCGAGGAGGGCGATTCCCCGCAAGTGCTGGTCAGCGACATCCGCATGCCGGGCGGCTCGGGGCTGGAACTCCTCGCGCGCGTCAAGGCGAAGCTGCCGGCGCTGCCGGTCATCGTGATGACGGCCTTCTCCGACCTCGACAGCGCCGTCTCGGCCTTCCAGGGCGGGGCCTTCGAGTACCTGGCCAAGCCCTTCGATGTGCCCAAGGCGGTGGAGCTGATCCGCCGGGCGGTGCAGGAAAGTCAGCGCGAGGCCGTGAGCGACACCGCGCAGGCCCCCGTGCCCGAGATGCTCGGCCAGGCGCCGGCGATGCAGGACGTGTTCCGCGCCATCGGCCGGCTCTCGCAGAGCCACGTGACGGTGCTCATCACGGGCGAGAGCGGCAGCGGCAAGGAACTCGTCGCGCGTGCGCTGCACAAGCACAGCCCGCGCGCGCAGGGGCCCTTCGTGGCGCTGAACACCGCGGCGATCCCCAAGGACCTGCTCGAGTCCGAGCTCTTCGGCCACGAGCGCGGCGCCTTCACCGGCGCGCAGACGCTGCGCCGCGGCCGCTTCGAGCAGGCCGATGGCGGCACGCTCTTCCTTGACGAGATCGGCGACATGCCCTTCGACCTGCAGACGCGGCTGCTGCGCGTGTTGTCGGACGGCCAGTTCTACCGCGTGGGCGGCCACCAGTCGCTGCGCGTGAGCGTGCGCGTGATCGCGGCCACGCACCAGAACCTGGAAGAGCGGGTGCGCCAGGGCGTGTTCCGCGAAGACCTCTTCCACCGCCTGAACGTGATCCGCCTGCGCCTGCCGCCGCTGCGCGAACGGCGCGAGGACATCCCGGCGCTGGCGCGCTCCTTCCTGGCGCGCAGCGCCAAGGAACTCGGCGTGGAGACCAAGCGCCTGACCGACGCCGCACTCGCCCGGCTGGCGGCCTTCGACTTCCCCGGCAACGTGCGCCAGCTCGAGAACGTGTGCCACTGGCTGACCGTGATGGCCCCGAGCCTGGTGGTCGAGGAGAAGGACCTGCCGCCGGAACTGCAGGCGACGCTGCGCGCGGCGCCTGTGCTCGAGGGCGTGCCGGCTGCGCCCGTACCGGGCGCTGCGCTGGCACCGTCGACCCTCGAGGCTTCGGTCGCCGTGGCTCCGGCCACCGAGGCGCCGGCTGCCGCGCCCGTGGCGGCTGCCCAGCCCGGCCCGGCCCCTGTCGCCGGGCCCGCGGGCCACTGGATCGACGACCTCGAACGCCAGGCGCGCGCGCTTCTCGAGCAAGGGCGGCCCGATGTGTGGGATGCCCTCACGCGCGAATTCGAGAGCACGCTCATCGAGACGGCGCTGGAGGTCACGCGCGGCCGCCGCATCGAGGCGGCGCAGAAGCTCGGCATCGGGCGCAACACGATCACGCGCAAGATCCAGGAGCTGCGGCTCGACGGGGGGTGAGCGGCAGGCCCGCGCCCGACCGTGGCGCCGCTCGAGCGCGCGCCGAGGGTGCATGCCGGAGGCGGGGCGTACAGTAGGGGTTGCGGAGGCCAGCTCGAGGCTTCCCAGACTGCTGCCGTGCCGACCACCCCAGAACGCTTCGCCACCCGCATGGCCCGGGACTTCGCTTCCTCGGGGCGGGTCGCGTGCGACACCCCTTCCACGCTGACGCGACACCTTGGCCCGACGCCCTCCAGGCGCGGTGACGCCATGCGCGTGCCGGCTGCCGCATGACCGGGCTCGCAGGGCTGCGATCTGTGGCGCCGATGTTGTTCGGCGCCGCCATGATGCTCAGCCTGGCGATGGGCCTGCGCCAGAGCCTGGGCATCTTCATGCCCGCCCTCACCAGGGAACTCGGCATCAGCGTCTCGCAGTTCACGCTTGCGGTGGCGGTGCAGAACCTGACCTGGGGTGTCCTGCAGCCTTTCGCGGGGGCGGCGGTGGTGCGTTTCGGCTACCGGCCGGTGATGCTGCTGGGCTGCGTGAGCTATGCGGCGTCCATGGCGACGCTGGCCGGTGCGCAGGGCTTCGTGGGCGTGCTCTTCGGCGCGGGCGTGGGCGTGGGCGTGGCGGTGTCGTGCACGGGCAGTGCGCTGGCCATGGCCATCACGGCACGCGTGGTGCCGGTGGAACTGCGCAGCCGAGTGATGGGCATGGTCTCGGCGGGCGGCTCGCTCGGCGCGATGATCGCCGCCCCGGTGGGGCAGGCGCTCGCGCAGGACTCCGGCTGGCGTGCGGGTCTGCTGGGGTTCCTGGTGCTCGCGCTGCTGATGGCACCCGCTGCCTGGGTGGCAGGTCGGGTCGACCGCGCGCCCGTCCTGCCGGCCGCGCCGGGCGAGGTGCAGGGCGCTCGCGCGATGCTCGGCGTGGCCTTGCGCCGGCCTGCCTTCATCGTGATGACGCTGGCCTATTTCGTCTGCGGCATGCAGCTCGTGTTCCTGACCACCCACCTGCCTTCCTACCTCGACCTGTGCGGCATGGACCCGATGCTGAGCGCACAGGCACTGGCCTTCATCGGGGCCTTCAATGTCCTGGGCAGTCTGTTCTTCGGCTGGGCGGGTGGACGCTGGAACAAGCAGTCCCTGCTGGGCGTGCTGTACGTGTTGCGCTCGGCGGTGCTTGCCCTGTACTTCTCCACGCCCCCCACCACCATGAGCACGCTCCTGTTCGCAGGGGTGATGGGCTTTCTGTGGCTGGGCGTGGTGCCGCTCATGGCGGGCTCGGTCGTGGAGATGTTTGGCCTGCGCTGGCAGGCGATGCTCAGCGGCGTGGCGTTCATGAGCCATCAGCTCGGCAGCTTCGCCGGTGCCTTTGGCGGCGGGGTGCTGTTCGACCTGTCCGGCTCCTACGAGATGGCGTGGCGGCTGGGCGTGGGGCTCGGGCTGGCCGCGGGCTTCGCGCAGATCGTGTTCGCCTGGATCAGGCCGGTGCGTGCGGCCGCTTGACGGTGCCGCCCGGAGTCGGGCGTGGGGGTCGAGCCTTCACGCCAGCGTCACCACCACCGGCGCATGGTCGCTGGGCCGCTCGTTCTTGCGCGGTGCCTTGTCGATCGTGCAACCGGCCACGCGCCCGCGCAGGGCCTCGCTGACGAGGACGTGGTCGATGCGCAGTCCCTGGTTCTTGCGGAACGCGAGGTTGCGGTAGTCCCACCAGCTCCAGCTCTTGGGCGGCTGCTCGAAGAGCCGGAAGGCGTCGTGCAGCCCGGTGGAAAGCAGCGCCCGAAAGTGCGCACGCTCCTCGTCGGTGCAGTGGATCTGGCCCGCCCAGGCCACGGGGTCGTAGACGTCGCGGTCTTCGGGGGCGATGTTGAAGTCGCCCGCCAGGACGAGTGCCGGGTGCGCCGTCAGCTCCTGCCTCACCCAGGCCCCGAGCGCCTCGAGCCAGCGCAGCTTGTAGGCGAACTTGTCGCTGCCTGGCGCCTGGCCGTTCGGGAAGTAGGCGCCGATCACGCGCACGCCCTGCACGGTGCCGGCGACCACCCGCGCCTGTTCGTCGTGGAAGCCCGGGATGTTGCGCACGACCTCGGTGGCGGGCTCGCGCGAGAGCAGCGCCACGCCGTTGTAGGTGCGCTGGCCGAAGCACTGCGCCGTGTAGCCCGCGGCCTGCAGCTCGGCGTGCGGGAACTTGTCGTCGGTGAGCTTGAGCTCCTGCAGCACGATCGCATCGACCGGGTTGGCGGCCAGCCAGTCGAGCAGCTGCGGCAGGCGCACGGCCAGGGAGTTGACGTTCCAGGTGGCGAGTTTCATCGAGAGGTTCTGCGTCGGGTGCTGCGTCGGGTGAAGGGGCGGGTGGGTCGTCAGGAGCGGCGGTAAGTCACGAAGTCGATCTCGAACCCGTTCGGCGCCGCCAGGCGCAGCCGCTCGCGCGAGGCTTCGACGAAGGCCCGCCGGTCCCATCCGGGAAAGGCCGTGTCGCCTTCGAAATCGCGGTCGATCTCGGTCAGGATCAGCTCGTCGGCGTGAGGCAGCGCGAGTGCGTAGACCTGGGCTCCGCCGATCACGCACAGCCGCTCGGCGCCGGCGCACGACGCGAGCGCCTGCTCGAGCGTGGCTACGGCCTCGGCTCCCGCGGCGTGCCAGCCGGGCTGGCGCGTGAGCACGAGGTTGCGGCGGCCGGGCAGTGGCCGAAAGCGCGGCGGCAGCCCCTCCCAGGTGCGGCGGCCCATCAGCACCGGGTGGCCGGTGGTCACGCGCTTGAAGTGGGCGAGATCCTCGGGAATGCGCCAGACGAGGTCGTTGTCGTGGCCGATGGTGCCGTTGCGGGCGACGGCGGCGACGAGGACGATGTGCGGGCGGGCCGCGGGAGCAGCCTCGGCCCGGCGTGCGGCCGTGCCCGGTGCAGGCCCGGACTCGGGACGGAGGTGTGGGGGTGGTGCGGCGGCCATGGGGCGATTGTCGGGCCTGCCGCAGCGGCCCTGCAGGCGCTCCGCTAGGATGCCGGCACCTCACGAGCCTGCGCCGCGCGGCACAGGCTTCCACAAGCCTTCCGGAGACTCCCGATGTCGCCTCGTCTGCCCATCCGCCGTGCCCTGATCGGCTCCGCCCTCGCCACGCTCACCGCTGCCGCGAGCCTGCCTGCGCTCGCCCAAGGTGCCGCCTGGCCCACCCAGCCCGTGAAGCTCCTGGTCGGCTTCCCGGGCGGCTCCACGCCGGACATCGCGGCGCGCGTGCTGGCCGAGGCACTCGGCAAGGCCTGGGGACAGACGGTGGTGGTGGAAAACCGCCCCGGCGCCTCCGGCAACATCGCCGCCGATGCGGTGGCCAAGGTGCGCGACGAGCACACGCTGGGGGTCGTGATCAACGGCAACCTCACCACGGCGCGCCTGCTCAACCCGCGCCTGCCCTTC
>JBDKFA010000111.1:0-3946 GCA_039798945.1 Pseudomonadota bacterium | reverse complement strand
GCTGCGCGTTCTGGGAGCGCGAGCCGGGCGCCGATGACGAGCCGGACTGGGTGCCGGCGGGGGTGGTGGCGCCGATCCGCCCGCCCGTGTCCCCACGGCAGGCGGCGGCTGCGGTCACTTGACCGCCAGGTCCTCAGGCTTCTTGCCCGCGGCGATGGCCGCCTTGAACCAGTTCGGGCGCTTGCCGCGACCGGTCCAGCTGTTGCCGGCCTCGTCGCGGAAGCGGATCACGCCTGCAGGCTTGGCCTTGCGCGGTGCAGCCTTGGCTGACTGGCCCGCCTTCTTGGCCCGCACCTTCCGTGCAGGCGCGGTGCCACCGGCGCCCTTGCCGAAAATCTCGCGTGGGGTGAGCCCGTAAATCTTTATTGCTTCCTTGATCCGGGAAACAACCTCCCGAACCTCGCGAGACCTGATCTGGTCGGCCTGCTTCTTCAGTTTCGCGATCTCGGCGTTGATCTCCGCCAGGGTGCGTGCCATCGGTCGTTGCTCCGTCTTCTTGCCGTCGGGGTATTGGCAACTTCGGTTTCCGCCGGGCCTTCAGGCCTCTGCTTGTGATTGCGGCAACTCCCTCTGCGCACTCTACTCCCAATGCCACGCATCGACTCGGGATTGGCCACTCCCAATCGAGCAGACCAAAAAAGAGGAGCTGGCACCCAACCGGGCGGCAGCTCCTGGCCGCGGTGTCCTGAAATCCAAGCCCCGGCACAGGGAGGACTTGCCTGGAACGCTCGGGGGCGCACCGCGAGACGGGATCATGGCGCAGCCAGGCGGCGGGAATCTTCTGTGGCAAACCCTGACCCCCAGAAGTCCTGCGGCTCGATTACGAATCACTCCCCCTTCCCGTGCGAATGCCGCCCCCGGTACTCCCACGGCGGCACGGGCACCGCGTCCGCCCACAGCCCCCTACGCGAGGCGCGCGCCCGGTTCTCCGCCTCCTGGTAACGCCCGCGGTCGGCAGCCCTCTGCTCGGACTCGAACTGCCTGTAGTGCCAAGCCATGCCGAGCGTGAGCATCTCGAGTGCGATGTCGCGCCCATCCAGCGTCACCTTGCCCACGAGCCTTCCGTACCGGTCGCGCTTGTGCCACTCGATGGTGACCTGACGCGTGAAGGCCAGACTGGACAACGCGGCCTTGGCGTTTCGGCCGAAGGCCTGACCGAGTTCGGGTGCGTCGATGCCCGACAGCCTGATGCGCAGCGTCTCGAACCTCGCGGTGAGGACGTCGATCGTGTCTCCGTCGATCACGCCGATCACGCGGCCGGTGGCTTCTGCGGCCCACGCGGGAAGTTGTCCAAGGAGCACGAGCCCGAGAAGCGCGCGGCGGCTGACAGGTGGCGTCATCTGCGCATCTTGACGGGCTGCTGGCTCATGGGGTGACCTGGAAGGGTGTCCAGCAGTCCTCCCCTGCACAGATCCTCTCAGCCTGTCTCAGGTGCGTTACGCCGAAGGCAGGTATCGCGTGATGCGCCGCCCAATCGAGGACTCCGAGGATGGGTGCGCCTGTACAGCCATCCAGGTCACTTCCTGAGCCAGCCAGCCCAGATCATCGATGCCAAGCCCCCGCCTCGTGGGGCACCTGCTCAAGGAGGTCTCGATGTCGCTTCACCCGTCTCCCCATGTGGCTGCTGGCCAAGCCTTCCCGGGCGCGCCGTACGCCTGCCCTGTCAGCCGCCATCGCCCCGCGGCCCGTCAGGTCGCCACCCGCCCAGGCTTCACGAACCTCTCCCGTCACGCCAGGCTGCGCGTCCAGCAGCGCACGAGCCTGAGCGATTCGCAGGTGCTGCGCCTCATCGAGCGGGGCCTGTGCGTGCGCACCGGCATCGCCCCGGCCTCCAACCGCGAGCACCTGGCCTTCTACAGCGAACCCGACGACACCGTCTTCGTCGCCATCCACGACTACCTCTATGGCCGTCTCATCACCGTGCTGCCGCTGGACTACCACCGCAACCTCGCATGGGAGGTCTCCGAGGAGGACCGGGCACGCGCCAAGGCCCTCGTCGTGGAGGCGGCCGAGCGGGCCGGGCGTGAGGAGGCGCAGCGTCAACGCCGGGCGGCCCAGGCCGCTGCGCCTGCGGTCAAGAAGCCCCCGACAGTCTTTGTCGTGAGCGCCACCTTCGAGATCGAAGGCCGATTCAAGACGACCGTACTGTGCCGGGAGCCCGTGGGCGACTACACCAGCGTGGAAGACTTCGTGCGCCGCTGCCCCGTGCTCGACACCCTCGAGGATCTGGCCCGGGCCAAGGGCCTGGACCCTTCAGCGATCATGACCCTGCTCATCCGCCACGGCAGCAAGGCCGATCCGGTGGTGTTTGCCGTTCGAGATTGACCAGGGCCCAGCCATGACCCGAATCGGCTTGTTCGAGATCCGCCGCTGCCCCGCATGCGGACAGCAGCACCTCAGGCCCCGCTACGCCTCCATTTCGGTGTACGTGCCGAACATCCCGCCGCAGGAAGAGTTGCGCACCTGCGCCGGTTGCGGCAAGCAGTTCCTGATGGAGTCGTTCATCGAGGAAGGCGAGGTCCTCAAGAGCGATCTGCAGCGTGAGCCCGAGCCGCCCACCTTCTGGCAGCGGCTCAGAGCCAGCATCTTCGGCAAGCACACCTTGCCTGAGGACGAGGGGCCACACCCGCTCCGGGACCTCCCCTGGTTACGGTAGGAGGCGATCAGTCCGGGGCAGCGTCCTGGCGAACCAGCGCAGCCAGTGTGGCTTCGTCGCGCGTCCCGCCGTAGAAGCACCCGAGAGCCTCCCCCCACGCCGGCTCATCCGGAGCGGCTTTCTCGAAGAGCGTCAGGCACGAGCGGAACTTGAGCGCATCCACCGGGCCTAGGATGGCTTCGGCTGACTTGCCGGAGTGGCTCAACATCGCCCGCACGCAGGCCACGAGCCTCGGCCCGAGCACCGGGTGCGCCGCGTAGGCCTGCGCCTCCGCGAGGTCGGCAATGCCGTAGGCACGTGCCATCTGGCTGCGGCCAAGCACGCGCAGTTGCGGCAGCACGAACCAGATCCAGTGTGAGGTCTTGCGGCCGGCACGCAGCTCGGCGAGGGCTTCGTCATACGTGGGGCCGTGCCTGCCGACCTGGGCTTCCAGGAAGCGATCGAGCGAACCTTGTGGGGGCAGTGGCCGCGACGTCTCCATCACTTCGACGGTATCAGAGCTCGATCACCTCTGCGCCCCCTGCCTGCAGGACTTCATTGCGCGCAGCCTTGGATCCGATCCCCTGCTAGCAATCGCTCACACCGCAGCGACACCACGTTTCATCGGCACGCTGTACATTAGACTGGCTTACAAACGGACGTTTACACGCGCGACCCTCGCCATGCCCCCCGCCCAGCCTCCCGAGAACCCTGCGGACATCGAAGACCGCTTCTCGATCCACGAGCTCGCCACGCTCTCGGGGCTGTCCACGCGCACCGTGCGCTACTACATCACCGAGGGGCTGGTGGACCGTCCCCACGGCGCCAAGCGCGGGGCCTGGTACGCGCAGCGCCACCTGCAGCAGCTGCTGCTGATCCGCCGCTGGACGGAAGCCGGTCTGAGCCTGGAGCGTGTACGCGAGCTTCAAGCCGGCGCCCCCGAGGACGCCCCGATGCGCACCACGCGCCCCGGCACGGTGGAGGTGTGGAGCCGCGTGACGCTCGCCGACGGGCTGGAACTGCACGTGGAGCCCGGCCGCGCCGGGCTCACGCCCGAGCAGGTGCGCGCGCTGCTGCGCGACCTGACGCAGGCCTACCGGCGCGTGCGCCAGGCCGGCCGCTCGGACCCGACGCGGCACTGAGCCCGCGGACGGCTCGCGCCGTCCCAGTTACTGTACAGATTAACACTGTACAAAAGATCAGCACCACAGAGCCTGGCTCCCGTGGCACTGGCTCGCTATTTGAGCCACCACCCCGAGAAGATGTGCCAGCCGGCTGAGCCCTGGAGTCAGGGTTTAGCCGAACCGCCGG
>JBDKFA010000110.1:0-15360 GCA_039798945.1 Pseudomonadota bacterium | reverse complement strand
CCGCCGAGATGGAGGTGGAGGAGTGGGCGGTGCCGAAGGTGTCGTACTCGCTCTCGTCGCGGCGCGGGAAGCCGCTCAGGCCGCCCAGCTGGCGCAGCGTGTGCATGCGATCGCGCCGGCCGGTGAGGATCTTGTGCGGGTAGGTCTGGTGGCCGACGTCCCAGACGATGCGGTCGTACGGGGTGTCGAACACGTAATGCAGCGCGATCGTGAGCTCGACCGTGCCGAGGTTGCTGCCGAAATGGCCGCCGGTCTGGCTGACGATGTCGACCACCCGCTGGCGCAGCTCGGTGGCCAGCGTCTTGAGCTGGGCACGCGAGAGCAGGCGCAGGTCCGCGGGGGAATCGATGCGGTCCAGCAGCGTGGCGGTGCTGGCGGCGGCAGGGGCGGTGGCGGCGGCAGTCATCGGGCTCAATTATCCCGCTCCACGACCCGGTCTGCCAGGATGCGAAGCGCGGCGGAGTCGGGCAGCCCGCTGCGTTCGAGGGCCTCGTGTGCACCGTCGCGCAGGCTGCGCGCGTAGGCGAGCGCCGCCTCCACGCCCATGGCGGTGACGTAGGTGGGCTTGTTGCTGTGCACGTCCTTGCCGGCGGTCTTGCCCAGCTTGTCGGTGCCCTGGGTCACGTCCAGCACGTCGTCGATCACCTGGAAGGCCAGGCCGATGGCTGCGCCGTAGGCGTCCAGCGCCTCGCACACGGCGGAGCCGGGCTCGCCACAGGCGGCCCCCATGATGACGCTGCCGCGCAGCAGCGCCCCGGTCTTGCGCCGGTGCATGTCACGCAACTGCTCCTCGGTCAGGGGCTTGCCCACGCTCGCCAGGTCGATCGCCTGGCCGCCCGCCATGCCGGCATGTCCCGCCGCCCGTGCGAGCAGCGCGCACAAGCGGGCCTGCATCGGCGGCGGCACGCCCGACTCCGGCGTCAGCACCTCGAAGGCGAGCGCCTGCATGGCGTCGCCCGCCAGCATGGCCTGCGCCTCGCCGTAGCGCACGTGCACCGTGGGCTTGCCGCGGCGCATCACGTCGTTGTCCATGCACGGCATGTCATCGTGCACGAGGGAATAGGCGTGGATGAGCTCCACCGCCACGGCCGCGCGCAGCGCCGCCGCGGCATGCCCTGCGACGGCCTCGCTGGCGGCCAGCACGAGCAGCGGGCGCAAGCGCTTGCCACCGTCGAGCACACCGTAGCGCATCGCCTCCCCGAGTCCAGCGGGGGCATCCTGGGGCACCCACGCGTGCAGCGCGCGCTCGACGTCGTCGAGCCGGCGCGTCATCCAGTCGTCGAAGGCCGCCGGCGTCATGCCCGCTCCACCGCGCCGCCTGGAGGCGCCGTCCGAACCAGAGAGCGCCTGCCGCGGCCCGAACGGCTCATGCGCGTCTGGAAATCCACACCTGCCGTACCCATCACGCCTCTTGACACGCCACCCGGCGACCGCTGTCGTCTTCTCGCACCCGATGCCACCTCATGCGTGCCCAAGCGCTGCCTGCCACGCCCGCCAGCGGCCTTGAGCGAACCCCGTCGGCCGCGGCTGTCGCCATTTCGGAGCGTGAAAACCACATTCTACGCGCCGTGCTGCGCCCGCTCCAGCCAGCTCGGCGGGGGCTGGGTACAATCCCGCTCCCCCGCGCCGCCAGGGGCGGGCCGGCACCCTCGCGGCGCCGTCTTCCGAAACTCACCCGCAGGGCCACCGGGTGGGGGTTAGACCCGTTCTCATGGAGATCCCGTGGATCATGTCCGACCTGAGCGTCAGTCTCCAAGCTCTCGAGCGTAGCCGCTCGCAACTGTCTGTTTCCAGCTACTTCGATGCGAGGCTGTTCGAGCGCGAACAGGTGCGCATCTTTCAGCATTTCCCGCGCTACCTGGGGCACACGCTCGCCGTGCCGCAGGTGGGCGACTTCCAGGCCCTGAGCCAGGAGGGGGAAGGCCGGGCGCTCGTGCGTACGGCGCAGGGCGTGGAGCTTGTCTCGAACGTGTGTCGTCACCGCCAGGCGGTGATGCTGCGCGGTCGCGGCCATACCGGCCAGCACATCGTGTGTCCGCTGCACAGGTGGACATACGGCCTGCGCGGCGAACTCGTCGGTGCGCCCCACTTCGCCGAGGACCCTTGCCTGAACCTGCGCAACTACCCGGTGCAGGAATGGAACGGCCTGGTCTTCGAGCACGGTCCCGGGCAACGCCACGTGGCCACCGACCTCGCCGGCCTCGGCGCCGCCGCGGCGCTCGACTTCACGGGCTACCAGTACCACTCCTCGGTGGTGCACGAGTGCGCCTACAACTGGAAGACGTTCATCGAGGTCTACCTCGAGGACTACCACGTCGCCCCGTTCCACCCTGGGCTGGGCGGCTTCGTGGCCTGCGAAGACCTGCGCTGGGAGTTCGGCGCCCACCATTCGGTGCAGACGGTGGGCGTCAACCACGCTCTCGCACGGCCGGGCTCGACGGTCTACGGGCGCTGGCACGAGGCCGTGCTGCAGTTCCGCGGCGGCGAGCCGCCGCCCCATGGGGCGATCTGGCTGACGCTGTACCCGACGGTGATGGTCGAGTGGTACCCGCATGTGCTGGTGGTGTCCTCGCTGCATCCGCAAGGCCCGCAGCGCACGCTCAACCTGGTCGAGTACTTCTACCCGGAGGAGATCCTGGCCTTCGAGCCCGACTTCATCGCCGCGCAGCAGCAGGCCTACGCCGAGACGATGGTGGAGGACGACGAGATCGCGCTGCGCATGGACGCCGGCCGGCGCGCGCTGATGCAGCGCGGGGACGATGACGCGGGTCCCTACCAGAGCCCGATGGAAGACGGCATGCAGCACTTCCACGAGTGGTACCGGCGCGTCATGCAGGACGACCTGGCTTGAGCACCGTTGCCGGGACGCCGCACGCGCCGTGGCGTGCGGCAGCCCTGCTCGTGGCCTCGTGCGCGCTGTTCGCGCTCGTCGGGGCCATCGTCAAGGCGTTGTCGGGGGTGCACTCGGCCGGCGAGATGGTGTTCTACCGCTCGATCGTCGGGGTGGGGGTGATGGCCGCCTGGGCGCGGGCGACGGGACTCGCGCTGCGCACTCCGGTGCCGGGGCTGCACGCCCAGCGCTGCCTGGCGGGCGTCGCGGCGCTGCTGTGCTGGTTCTATTCGATGGGCGGGCTGCCGCTGGCCACCGCGATGACGCTGAACGCGACCTCCTCGCTGTGGCTGGCGGCCTACTTCATCGTCATCGGACTGTGGCGGCGCGGCCACCGTCACGGCCGCCCCGATGGCGCCCTGCTGGTGGCGGTGGCGATCGGCTTCGCCGGGGTGGCGGCGGTGCTGCAGCCCACGCTGCGAGCCGATCAGTGGCTGCATGGCCTCATCGGCCTGGCCTCGGGCCTGCTGGCCGGCGTGGCCTACCTCCAGGTGATCGCGATCGCGCGCGCGGGCGAGCCCGAAGAGCGCGTGGTCTTCTATTTCAGCGTGGTGGGCGTGCTGCTGGGCACGGCGATGGCGCTCGCCCAGGGCGGTTTTCGCCTGCCGAGCGCCGCGAACCTCGCGTTGCTGCTGCTGATCGGCGTGACCGCCACATGGGCGCAGTGGCTGATGACGCGCGCGTTCGCGCTCGGCCGACCTCTGGTGAACGCGACGCTGCAGTACAGCGGCATCGCCTTCTCCTTCCTGCTCGGCGTGGCCTGGTTCGACGACGTGGTCACGCCGATGGCTGTGACCGGGATGATCCTGATCACCGTCGCGGGCGTGGCCGCCACGCTGCGGCGCGCGCCCATTGCCGCGCCCGCGTTCGCTTTCGCCTCCACCCCCGCCGCACCCCCCCGGCACTCCCCGACGAGAAGCCCTCGATGAACGAGCCAGATCCTGCACCCGGCCTCATGAACCAGACCCTGATCGACGTCCCGCAGCTGCAGGCCCTGCTGGCGAGCCAGGCCGGCTGCGTGCTGCTGGACTGCAGCTTCGACCTCGTGGACACGGCCAAGGGTGAACGCACCTGGGCCGAGGGGCACCTGCCCGGTGCCTGGTATGTCCACCTGGAACGCGACTTGTCCGGACCGGTGGAGCCCGCCGGTCCGCGCTCGCCACGCTTCACCGGGCGGCACCCGCTGCCCGACCGTGCCGCCTTCGCCGCGCGCATCGGACAGCTCGGCATCGCCCCCGGCGTGCAGGTGGTGTGCCTGGACGCAGAGGGCTCGCCCTACGCGGCGCGCGCCTGGTGGCTGCTGCGGTGGCTCGGGCACGAGGCGGTGGCGGTGCTCGACGGCGGCATCGCGGCGTGGCAGGCTGCGGGAGGCGCCCTGACGCGCGAAGCCCCCGTGAACCGGCCGCTGCCACCCTACCCGGCCACATCGGCTCCGGCGATGCCGACCATCGACGCCCGCACGCTGCTCGCCGAGCTCACGAGCTGCCGGGTGCTCGACGCGCGGGCAGGCGAACGCTTTCGCGGCGAGGTCGAGCCGCTGGACCCCGTGGCCGGGCACCTGCCTGGCGCGTTGAACCGCTTCTTCAAGGACAACCTGCAGCCCGACGGCCGCTTCAAGCCTGCGTCGCAGTTGCGCGCGGAGTTCGCAGCCCTGGGCGTGAACAGCGCCGCGGGCGTGGTGCAGCAGTGCGGCTCGGGGGTCACGGCCTGCCACAACCTGCTGGCGATGGCGCACGCCGGCCTGGGCATGTCGGCGCTGTACCCCGGCTCGTGGAGCGAGTGGTGTGCCGACCCGGTGCGGCCGGTGGCACGCGGTTGAGGTGGCGGGGCGGCGGGCGTCGAGGCGGCGGGCGTCGCCAGCCGGTACAACCGCGAGGGGCGGTTGACGGGCGTCAACGCACCGCGCCGCCGCCGACCGCACACTGCATTCGACGCTGCCCGCGGCTGGCCGATCGGTGGTGATCGGCGGTCCGGCGGCCGCACCCAGGAGGCTCCATGTACCAGCGTATCCTCGTGCCCACCGACGGGTCAGACCTCTCCCGCAAGGCCGTACAGACGGCCATTTCGCTGGCACGGCTGTGCGGCGCGGATCTGCGCGCCATCAGCGTGAAGGAACCCTTCCCCTACAGCGCGCTGTCGGAGATGCAGCCCGTGCCGCCGCAGGAGTTCTACGATGCGCAGGATCGCCTGGCCACCTCGCGCGTCGAGGCCGTGCTCGAGGCGGCGAAGGCGGCCGGCCTCGCATGCAAGGGGTACACGGTGGAGGCGCTGCACCCTTGGGAGGCGATCCTCGACCACGCCCGCAGCGAGGCGGCCGACCTGATCGTGATGGCCTCGCACGGCCGGCGCGGGCTGAACGCACTGCTGCTGGGCAGCGAGACGCAGAAGGTGCTCACTCATTCGGCGCTGCCGGTGCTCGTGGTGCGCTGAGCGGGAGCTCTGGGCACGGTGCACACCGTGCCGGCCGGGTGGCAGGCTTGCAAGGTGCCTGCAGACCGGCTTGCACGCGCCGCCCGGTATGCCGCCGCGGGCGGCTGCGGGCGGCTTCGGTGGTCAGGTGCCGTGGATCAGTGCGCGTGGCCGTGCAGCACGCCCGTGACCCCCACCACCAGCACCAGCCCGAGCACCAGCCAGCCCACCTGTACCGCGGTGTCGCGCAGCGACAGGCGCTGCTGCAACTGCGGCAGCAAGTCCGCCACGGCCACGTAGATGAAGCTGCTGGAGGCCACCACCAGCAGGTACGGGAAGAGAGCTTCCCAGGGGCCGACGACGAAGTAGCCGATCACGCCCCCGGCCACGGCTGCCAGGCCCGACAGCGCGTTGAACAGCAGAGCGCGCGCGCGGCTGAAGCCTGCATTGAGCAGCACGATGTAGTCGCCCACCTCCTGCGGGATCTCGTGCGCGACGATCGCCAGCGCCGTGACCACGCCGAGCTTGACATCGGCCAGGAAGGCCGCGGCGATGATCACCCCGTCGCAGAAGTTGTGGATGCTGTCGCCCACCAGCACGCTGTAGCCGCCGCGGCCCGCCTGCTCGGCGTCGAAGTGGTGATGGTGGTGGTGCCCGTCGCCCTCGTGGTGGTGCACGTGGCGGTAGAGCTCGGCCTTCTCCAGCAGCCAGAAGAAGAGCAGCCCCGCCAGCAGCGTCAGGAACAGGTCGCGCGAGCCCGCCTCGCTCTCGAAGGCCTCGGGCAGCACGTGCAGCAGCGCGGTGCCCAGCAGCACGCCCGCGGACAGGCTCACGAGCCCCTTGACGATGCGCCCGAGCATCGCCACCGTCAGCGAGGCGGCGATGGTGACCGACAGCAGCCCGCCCGCCAGCGTGGCGAGCACGATCCAGACGAGTGTCATGCCACCCCGTGGGTGCGGAACCACTCCAGGCAACGCTTCCAGCCGTCCTCGGCGGCCTCCTTGCGGAAGCTCGGCCGGTAGTCCGCGTGGAAGGCGTGCGGGGCTTGCGGGTAGACGACGAACTGGCTGCGCTGGGCTGCGGGGCTGCCGCCGCCGAGCGCCTTCTTCATCGCCTCCACGGCCGTGAGCGGAATGCCGGTGTCGGCCTCGCCGTACAGGCCGAGCACCGGCGCCTTGAGCTCACCCACGACGTCGATCGGGTGGCGCGGCTGCAGCGGCGTCGGAGCGGGGGAGTTCAGCCGCCCGTACCAGGCCACACCGGCCTTCACCGCCGGGTTATGGGCCGTGTAGAGCCACGTGATGCGCCCGCCCCAGCAAAAGCCCGTGACGCCGAGCTTGCCGGCATCGGCGCCCTGGCTGCGGGCCCAGGCCACGCAGGCGTCCATGTCCTTCATCACGTCGGCATCGGGTGTCTTATTCACCACCTCGGCGATGAGCTTGGCCATTTCGCCGTAGCTGGAAGGGTCGCCCTGGCGCGCGAAGAGCTCGGGGGCGATGGCGAAATAGCCAGCACGCGCGAAACGCGCAGCCACGTCGGCGATGTACTCGTGAACGCCGAAGATCTCGCTCACCACGAGCACCACCGGTGCGTTCGTGCGCCCGGCCTGCACGGCGCGGTAGGCGGGCATCTTGAAGCCTCCCACGTCGATCGTCACCTCGCCGGCCACGAGGCCGGTGCGGTCGGTCTTGATCGCCGTCTGTGCGCAAATGGGCAGCGCGGCAGCGGCAAAGCCCGCGCCAAGCGCAGCGCGCGAGAAGGCACGGCGGCCGAGGCCGCCAGGGGCCACGAGGGAGTCGAATTCGGCAAGCTTCATGGTGCAGTTCCTTCAGGTCAGGCCAGGGGTTGAGGCAAACCTGCCAGCATGCCCGGCCTGGGAAGACCCGCGAGTCTAGTGGGGCTCGGGGGCCGGCCGGGTCCCGTCGGCTCGTCGGGGCTCAAGGCCGGGGTGGTGTCGCCCGACACAGGGGGCTCAGTGCGCCTCCTCCCAGTTCGCACCCACACCCACCTCGGCCACCAGCGGCACCGCAAGCTGCGCCACGCCCGCCATCAGCGCGGGCACGCGTTCGCGCACCCAGTCGACCTCGTCCTCCGGCGCCTCGAACACGAGTTCGTCGTGCACCTGCATCACGATGGCCGTGCGGCGCCGCTCGTCGTCGAGTGCCCGCTGCACGGCGATCATGGCGAGCTTGATCAGGTCGGCCGCCGTGCCCTGCATCGGCGCGTTGATGGCCTGGCGCTCGGCCGCGCTGCGCCGCGGGCCGCTGCCGCCGCGGATCTCTGGCAGCACGATGCGCCGGCCAAAGAGCGTCTCCACGTAGCCGCGCTCGGCCGCGCGCGCCTTGGTCTCCTCCATGTAACGGCGCACACCCGCAAAGCGCGCGAAGTAGCGCTCGATGTAGTCGCGCGCGGCCTTCTGCTCGATCCCGAGCGCCTGCGCCAGGCCAAAGGCGCCCATCCCGTAGATGAGGCCGAAGTTGATGGTCTTGGCATAGCGGCGCTGCTCGGCCGAGACCTGGTCGGGCACGAGGCCGAAGATCTCGGCGGCGGTGGCGCGGTGGATGTCCTGGCCCTCGGCGAAGGCCCGTGTCATGCCGGGGTCGCCGCTGATGTGGGCCATGATGCGCAGCTCGATCTGCGAGTAGTCGCAGCTCACGATGCGGTGGCCGGGCGGGGCAATGAAGGCCTCGCGCACGCGCCGGCCCTCGGGCGTGCGGATCGGGATGTTCTGCAGGTTCGGCTCGTTGCTCGCCAGCCGCCCCGTGATGGCCACCGCCTGCGCGTAGTTGGTGTGCACGCGGCCGGTGGCCGGGTTCACCATCTGCGGCAGCTTGTCGGTGTAGGTGCCCTTGAGCTTGGAGAGGCTGCGGTGCTCGAGGATGCGCGCGGGCAGCGGGTAGTCCTGCGCCAGCTCCTGCAGCACCTCCTCGTCGGTGCTCGGCGCGCCGGTTGCCGTTTTCTTCTTCACCGGCAGCCCGAGCCGGCCGAAGAGGATCTCGCCGATCTGCTTGGGGCTGCCGATGTTGAAGGGCTGGCCGGCGATCTCGTAGGCCTGCTGCTCGAGCGCGAGCATGCGCTCGGCGAGCTCGCGGCTCTGGCGCGCGAGCAGCTGCGCGTCGATCAGCACGCCGTGGCGCTCGATGCGCCCGAGCACGGCACTGGCCGGCAGCTCGATCTTCTCGTAGACGAAGCGCAGCCCCGGCTCGGCGACGAGTTGCGGCCACAGCGCCTCGTGCACGTGCAGCGTCATCTCGCTGTCCTCGCCCGAGTACTCGGTGGCGCGCGCCACGTCCACCTGCGCGAACGGGATCTGGTTCGCGCCCTTGCCGCACAGGTCCTCGTAACTCAGGCCGCGCCGGCCGAGGTGGCGCTCGGCGAGGCTTTCCAGGCTGTGGGGCTTGTGCGCCTCGAGCACGTAGCTCTCGAGCAGCGTGTCGTGCACGACGCCGCGCACGCTGATGCCGTGGTTGGCGAGCACGTGCACGTCGTACTTGGCGTGCTGCGCGAGCTTGGGCGCGGCCGCGTCCTCGAGCCAGGGGCGCAGGCAGGCCAGCACCTGCTCCACAGCGAGCTGCTCGGGCGCGTCGGGGCCGGCGTGGGCCAGGGGCACATAGGCCGCGCGCCCGGGCTCGACCGCGAAGCTTAGACCCACCAGGCGTGCGCGCATCGGGTCGAGCGAGTCGGTCTCGGTGTCGAAGGCGACGAGCGGCGCGGCGCGCAGCCGGGCGAGCCAGGCCTCGAGCCGGGCCAGCGTCACGACGGTCTCGTACTCGCGGGCGAGCACGCGCGCGGGGGCCGCGTGAGACGCGCCGGCCTCGTCGCCCGCGGCGCCGGGGGCAGACGAGGTAGCCGGGTCGCTGCCCGCCGCCTGCGACCCCACGCGGCCAACCATGCCGCCACCGGCTGCCGGCGCCGCCACGCCGCCGGCCTCGAGCTCGCGCCGCCACGTCCGAAACCCGTGGCGCATGTAGAACGCGAGCAGGCCCTCGGCCTCGACCGGCCGCAGCGCCAGCGCCTCCAGACCCGGCCAGCCGGGCACGCGGCCCGCGAGGTCGCAATCGGTCTTCACCGTGACGAGGCGGCGCCCGAGCGGCAGCCAGTCGAGCGCACGGCGCAGGTTCTCCCCGGTGGCGCCGCCCATGGAAGGTGCCGCCGCGATCACGCCGTCCAGCGAACCGTGCTCGTGCAGCCACTTCACGGCCGTCTTCGGGCCGACCTTGTCCACGCCGGGCACGTTGTCCACCGTGTCGCCCACGAGCGAGAGGTAGTCCACGATGCGGGCGGCCGGCACGCCGAACTTGGCCAGCACGGCGGCTTCGTCCAGCCGCTCGTTGGTCATCGTGTTGACGAGGGTCACGTGCGGCGTGACGAGCTGCGCGAGGTCCTTGTCGCCGGTGGAGACGACGACGCGGTGGCCGCTCGCCTCGGCGATGCGCGCGAGCGTGCCGATCACGTCGTCGGCCTCCACCCCGGGCACCTCCAGCACCGGCCAGCCCAGCAGCCGCACCACCTCATGGATGGGCTCGATCTGGCGCGCGAGGTCTTCGGGCATCGGCGGGCGGTGCGCCTTGTACTCCGGATACCAGGCGTTGCGGAAGGTGTCGCCCTTGGCATCGAAGACACAGGCCGCGTGCTCGGCGGGGATGTCCTCGCGCAGCCGCTTGAGCATCGCCACCATGCCGTGGATCGCGCCCGTGGGGAAGCCTTCGGGCGAGCGCAGGTCGGGCATCGCGTGGTAGGCCCGGTACAGGTAGCTCGAGCCGTCGACCAGCAGCAAGGTGGGGCGTTCTTCCATGCGCGCATTGTG
This sequence comes from Pseudomonadota bacterium, assembly GCA_039798945.1. Lineage (GTDB taxonomy): Bacteria > Pseudomonadota > Gammaproteobacteria > Burkholderiales > Burkholderiaceae_C > Rubrivivax. The sequence continues at coordinate 5,254 of JBDKFA010000110.1, read as the reverse complement.
CGGCGTCGGCGCCCGGCCGCCGGGGCGGGCCCTAGAATCGCGAGATGACTGCTCATCCTGCGCACAAAGCCCTCGCCGCGGCGGCTACGCTCGGATGGGCAGCCGCCATGGCGGCGGGTGCCGCCGCCGCGACGGCAGGCGGTCCGGCGTCGCCTGCGCAGGGCCCCGCGACGGCCTCCGTGCCGGCACCCGCGGCACAGCATGCACGGGCGCCCGCCACGGAGCCCGCCACACGCGAGGCCGAAGCCCGGTTGCGCGTGACGGAAGACGACCACGTGCGCGTGGAGGAACTGCGTGTGCGCGGAGAGAGCCGCCACATCCTGGTGCAGCCCAAGGCCCCCGGAGCGCGCCCGTACGAGATCGTGCCGGGCTCCGGCGCCCAGGACCCTTCGCAGCGCGGCCGCCCGCCTGCGGGCACGAGCCTGTGGCGCATGTTCAGCTTCTAGGGCCGTGGCGGTCTACACCGAAGTCGCCTTCGACGAGGCCGACGCGCTGCTGCAGCGACTCGGCCTGGGCCCATTGACCGAGCTGCGCGGCATCCGCTCGGGCATCGAAAACACCAACTACTACGCCACGACCCCGCTCGGGCAGTGGGTGCTGACGCTCTTCGAGCGGCTTGCGCGCGAGCAGCTGCCCTACTATCTGGAGCTGATGCGCCACCTCGCCGGGCGCGGTATCCCGGTGCCGGCGCCCCAGCCGGGGGCTGACGGCTCGCTCTTGCACACGGTGGCGGGCAAGCCGGCGGCGGTGGTCACGCGGTTGCCCGGAGGCCACCGGCTCGCACCCGGCGCGGCGCACGCCCGACAGGTGGGAGACATGCTCGGCCGCATGCACGTGGCTGGTCAGGACTTCCCTTTCCGACAGCCGCACCTGCGCGGCCTCGCCTGGTGGCAGGAGGTGCTGCCGCAGGTGCTGCCGCACGTGGAGCCTGCGCAGGCGGCGCTGCTGCGCGACGAGCTTGCCTTCCAGCAGGCCCTGGCCGGGTCGGCCGCCGGACAGGCCCTGCCCCGCGGCCCCATCCACGCCGACCTCTTTCGCGACAACGCGATGTTCGACGACACCGCCGGCGAAGACCGCCTGTGCGGCTTCTTCGACTTCTACTTCGCCGGCCACGACGCGCTGCTCTTCGACGTGGCGGTGTGCCTGAACGACTGGTGCATCGACCACGCGAACGGGCGTCTCGTGCCCGAGCTGGCCGAGCCCTTCCTGGCTGCGTACCACGCCCAGCGACCGCTCGGCTCGGTGGAAGCCCGGCTGCTGCCGGCGATGCTGCGCGCGGCCGCCTTGCGCTTCTGGCTGTCGCGCCTGTGGGACTGGCACCTGCCTCGCAGCGCTGCCCTGCTCCAGCCCAAGGATCCGGGGCACTTCGAGCGCGTGCTGCGCGACCGCATCGACAACCCGTGGCACCCGCCGCTGTGAGCCGTCCGCCGCGATGTCGCTTTCCCTGAAGACTGTCCCCCCGCTGCAGGGCGCCCGTTGGGTACGCGACGGGTTTCGCCTGTTCGGCCGCCACCCGCTGGCCTTCAGTTCGCTGTTCGCCGGCTTCCTGCTGGCCATGCTGCTGAGCTCGCTCGTGCCGGTGGCCGGGGCAATCGTGCTGGTGGCGGCCGTGCCGCTGCTGTCCCTCGGGTTCATGGTGGCCTCGGAATCCGCGCTGCACGACGGACCGATCCACATCGGGCAGTTCTTCACCCCGTTGCGCGGGGACGCTGTGCGACGTCGGGCGCTGCTGGTGCTGTGCGGGCTGTATGCGGCAGGAGCGGTGCTGACCATGCTCGTGGCCGATGCCCTGGACGGCGGCGGCTTCGAGCAGCTGCAGCGGCTGCTGGCCGAAGGCAACCGGCAGAAGGAAGTGGAGGCCCTCCTGGCCAGCGGCGACTTCCAGGCCGCCATGACGCTGCGCGCGCTGCTCATCACGGCGCTCTCGGTGCTCTTCTGGCATGCGCCAGCCCTCGTGCACTGGGGGGGCCAGGGTGCGGCGCAGGCGCTGTTCTCCAGCACGCTCGCGGTGTGGCGCAGCAAGGGCGCGTTCGTCGTCTACACGCTCACCTGGACGGCGATGATCGTCGTCTTCGGTGCTGCAACGACGCTGCTGTTGTCGCTGCTGGGTCAGCCGCGGCTCATCGGCCTGGTGGCGCTTCCGGGCGGGCTGATCCTGTCCACCGTGTTCTACGTCTCGCTGCTGTTCACCTACGTGGACAGCTTCGGCGGCACGCGCGAGGTGCCGGCCCCCTGAAGCGCACTTCGGCCGCGCGGTCGGGCGGCCGCGCGTGGCTGCGCAGGGAGTCGCCCTGCCTCAAGGCAGCGGCGTGAGCCGCGCCACCGCCAGCGCCAGCCACTTCACGCCGTGGCGGCCGAAGTTCACCTGGGCCCGGGCGTCCTCGCCGCTGCCCTCGAGCGTGACGATCACGCCCTCGCCGAACTTGTTGTGAAACACGCCCTGGCCCGGGCGCCAGGGTGAGGTGCTCGCCGCCGCGCGAGGCCCGTCCACCCGAGGCGTGCCCACCGAGCCCGGCTCCACGCGCCCGGCCCCGACGATCGAGTGCAGGCCACTGCCCCGCGCCCAGGCGGCCTGGTAGTCGCGGGCGTAACCCGAGCCAAAGCCCGCGTGGCGCGGCGTGAGCCACTTCAGCGCGCCCTCGGGCAGCTCGTCGAAGAAGCGGCTGCGCACGTTGTAGCGGGTCTGGCCGTGCAGCATGCGCGTCTGGCTGAAGCTCAGGTACAGGCGCTGGCGCGCGCGGGTGATGGCCACGTACATGAGCCGGCGCTCCTCCTCGAGGCCGTCCACGTCCGCGAGGGCCTTCTCGTTGGGGAAGAGCCCTTCCTCGAGCCCGGTGATGAAGACGGCGTCGAACTCCAGGCCCTTGGCCGAGTGCACGGTCATCAGCTGGATCGCTTCGGCACCCGCCTGCGCCTGGTTGTCGCCGGCTTCGAGCGCCGCGTGCGTCAGGAAGGCCGCCAGCGGCGACATCACCTCGCCGGACTCGGCATCGGGTAGCGACAGCGGCGGCGCGGCCTCGTCCACCGGCAGGCTCACCGCGTCGCGCCCGAAACCCTCCTGCATCACGAAGGCCTCGGCCGCGTTCACGAGTTCCTGCAGGTTCTCGATGCGGTCCTGGCCTTCCTTCTCGGTGCGGTAGAAGTCCACGAGGCCGCTTGCAGCCACCACGTGCTCGATGATCTGGCGCAGCGTGCAGCCGCGCGTGGCCTCGCGCGCCTCGTCCACGAGGCGGCAGAAGGCAGCGAGGTTGGCGCCGCCCTTGCCCGGCACGGCGGCCACGCTCTGGTACAGGCTGCGCCCGCTTGCGCGCGCGGCGTCCTGCAGCTGCTCGACCGTGCGCGCGCCGATGCCCCGCGCGGGAAAGTTCACGACGCGCAGGAAGCTCGTGTCGTCGTTCGGGTTGTCCACGAGCCGCAGGTACGCGAGTGCATGCTTGACCTCCGCGCGCTCGAAGAAGCGCAGCCCGCCGTACACGCGGTAGGGCAGGCCGGCGTTGAAGAGCGCACTTTCGAGTACGCGGCTTTGCGCGTTGCTGCGGTACAGCAGCGCCATCTCGCTGCGCGGGGTGCCGGCGCGGTGCAGCTGCTGCAGTTCCTCGAGCAGCCATTGCGCTTCGGCGTAGTCGCTGGCCGCCTCGTGCACGCGCACCGGCTCGCCCGGGCCCGACTCGGTGCGCAGGTTCTTGCCCAGGCGCCGCTCGTTGTGCGAGATGAGCGCGTTGGCGGCATCCAGGATGTTGCCGGCCGAGCGGTAGTTGCGTTCGAGCTTGACCACGTGCTCGACACGGTACTGGCGCTCGAAGTCGGCCATGTTGCCCACGTTCGCGCCGCGAAAGGCGTAGATGCTCTGGTCGTCGTCGCCCACTGCGAAGACGCCCTGCGCGGGCTGCGCGCCGGGCGGGGCGAACATCTGCAGCCAGCGGTACTGCAACCGGTTCGTGTCCTGGAACTCGTCGACCAGCAGATGCCGGAAGCGGCGGCGGTAGTGCTCGCGCAGCGGCTCGTGGTCGCGCATCAGCTCGTAGGTGCGCAGCATCAGCTCGGCGAAGTCCACCACACCCTCGCGCTGGCACTGCTCCTCGTAGGCCTGGTAGACCTCCACGAGGCGGCGCGTCTGCTCGTCGCGCACCTCGATGTCGCGCGGGCGCAGCCCGTCCTCCTTGGAGCCGGCGATGAACCAGCTCACCTGCTTGGGCACGAAGCGCTCCTCGTCGAGGTTCATCGCCTTGATCACGCGCTTGACGGCCGAGACGGTGTCCTGGGCATCGAGGATCTGGAACGACTGAGGCAACCCGGCGAGCTTCCAGTGCGCGCGCAGGAAACGGTTGCACAGGCCGTGGAAGGTGCCGATCCACATGCCGCGCACGTTCACCGGCAGCATCGCCGTGAGCCGCGTGAGCATCTCGCGCGCGGCCTTGTTGGTGAAGGTGACGGCCAGCACGCCCCCGGGCGAGACCTGCCCGGTGTGCAACAGCCAGGCGATGCGCGTGGTGAGCACGCGCGTCTTGCCCGAGCCGGCGCCGGCCAGGATCAACGCGGGCTGCGGCGGCAGCGTGACGGCCGCGAGCTGCTCGGGGTTCAACCCGCGCAGCAGCGTGGCAGGCGCGGCCGAGCCGGCGTGAAACGGGGGCTCCAGCGGGGCCGGCCCCGGGCCCGGGCCCGCAGGCGCGAAATCCTGTTCAGACATCCAGGAATTCTAGGAGCCGCACCGCGTAGAATTCGACACCGGGCCCAAATTCAGGAACCCGGTTCCCGTCGGCGCACACGGCACCCCCTGCCGCTCTCCCGCGCCCGACCTCGCCGGCTCCCGGTCAAGCGCTCGCAACCTGTTCAGGCCCCGTCAGGTGGGGCCGCCTGCCGGACCGTGCTGGAGCGACTTCCATGGACATCTTCGACTACGACAACGTGCTGCTGCTGCCGCGCAAGTGCCGCGTGGACAGCCGCGGCGAATGCGACACCTCGGTGGAGTTCGGCGGCCGGCGCTTCAAGCTGCCGGTGGTGCCCTCCAACATGAAGACGGTGCTCGACGAAGGCATCGCGCAGATGCTTGCCCGCGAGGGCTACTTCTACGTGATGCACCGCTTCGACCTGGACAGCCTGGCCTATGCACGCCGCATGCGCGACAAGGGCCTGTTCGTGTCGATCAGCTCGGGCGTGAAGCCGGCGGATGCCGCGGTGATCGATGCCCTGGCCGCCACCGGCGTGGGCGCCGACTACATCACCATCGACATCGCCCACGGCCACGCCGACAGCG